>DAOUHO010000115.1:0-11083 GCA_034428595.1 Chloroflexota bacterium
ACCTCGTGGCCTCCATGGTCAAGAGGGACGCCGGCGCCAAGGACAGCGGCCAGTTGATCCCGGGCCACGGTGGTATGTTGGATCGCGTGGACGGCCTGCTATTCGTGGTGCCGGCCGTGTTCGCCGCCGCCCACTTCATCGGCTAGCGATCCCGAGGCGCGGGCACGCCGCCCCACCTATCCGGAGCACGCGATGACGACGGCCCGCAAGCGAATCGTGATCCTCGGCGCCACCGGATCCATCGGCACCCAGACGCTCGACGTCGCGCGGACGCACCCCGACCGCTTCGAGGTCTGCGGCCTGACCTGCAACGCAAGCGCCGACTTGCTGATCGAACAAGTCAACGAATTCAACGTGCCGGCGGCCTGCCTGCGCGACACATCGACGGCAACCTCGGAGTGGCCGGCGCATTGCGAGCGATTGCCCTACCCCGAGGGTCTGGAGCAGCTCGCGGCGCGCGACGACGTGGACATCGTGGTGGTGGCGACGATCGGCGGCGATGTCGGATTCCGCCCCACCGAGGCCGCGCTCCGAGCGGGCAACACGGTCGCCCTGGCGAGCAAGGAACTGCTGGTAATGGGCGGACGGTTGTTCCGCGATCTCGCCGACAGCACTGGCGCCCAGATCCTGCCCATCGACAGCGAGCACAGCGCCCTATGGCAGTGCCTGGTCGGCGAAGACCCAGGTTCGGTCCGGCGGCTCATTCTCACCGCCTCGGGCGGGCCATTTCGCGAGACCGGCGCCGCCGCCATTCGCGACGCGACCGCCCAGGAAGCGCTCAAGCACCCGAACTGGGTCATGGGGCCGAAGATCACCACCGATTCGGCCAGCTTGATGAACAAGGGGTTCGAGGTCATCGAGGCCCACTGGCTGTTCGATCTGCCCTATGACCGCATCGAGGTAATCATTCATCCTGAATCCATCGTGCACTCCATGGTTGAATTCCACGACGGCTCGCTGAAGGCTCAGCTTGGAACTCCGGATATGCGCCACCCCATCCAATACGCGTTGGCCTACCCCGAGCGGCTCGACGCGGCGCATTCGAGCCTGGCGTTGGACCAGCTCCAACAGCTGCGGTTCGAGGCGCCGGACCTGGAGCGATTCCCCCTGTTGCGCGCGGCCATGGACGCCGGGCGGGCGGGCGGCACGGCCCCGGCCACGCTGTGCGGGGCCGATGACGCCGCGGTCGAGATCTTCCTGCGCGGCGAGTTGCGCTTCGGGGAAATGGTTGACGCCGTGCTCGACGCCATGGCGGCGACGCCCGTGCGGCCGCTGGATTCGCTCGACACGGCCCTGGACGCCCATCGGGAGGGCGTCGAGCACGTTCGCCGGAGCGTCGCAGCTTCGTCGTGAATCCAATCGAAGCCCTGCTGGACTCCGGGGCCAGCATGCTGGTCGTGATCCCGATATTCCTGGCGCTGCTGTCGCTGATCGTGTTCGTGCACGAGCTGGGGCATTACGCCTTCGCGCGCCGCTTTGGCGTTGCGGTGCATACCTTTGCGCTCGGCCTTCCGCCGCGTCTCTGGTCGCGACTGCGCGGCGACGACGCCATTCCGGCGGAGCCGCTGGCGCAAGACGCCGCATCGCAAGTCGACGGCGCGGTGCGGCTGGTGGGTGCGTCCGACCCGGACGACCCCGGGCCGCGCAACGCCATCCTGCTGTACAGCGAGGTCGAGCCGCCCACGCGCGCCGAGCTGCGCGCCGCGCAGGCGGCCGGCGCGGTGGGCGCCATCCTGGCCGTGCCGCCGGAGCTGACCGTGCATCTCGCGGGCGCCGACTCGCTGGCGCTGCCGGTGGTCCGCGTGGACCCCGAAACGGGAACGGCCATCGCCGCGCGGCTGCGCCACGGTGAGCTTCAGGCGGAGCTGCGCCGCGGGCCGCAGGCAGCTTTCGACACGGCCGAGGCGTCCATTCACCTGGGCGGCACACGCTTTGCCATCAACGCCCTGCCGCTGGGCGGCTACGTGCGCCTGGCGGGCGAGTCCAACGACTTCGACGCGCCGCAGGGATTCGCGCGGCGAAAGCCCTGGCAGCGCGCGCTGATCCTCGTGGCCGGCCCGCTGATGAACTTCCTGCTGGCGCCGCTCCTCTTCATGCTCGGCTCGCTGATCGCCGACGAGGTTGGGGCGCGCATTGTGGACGTCGTCGAGGGCTCACCGGCGCAGACCGCCGGTCTGCTGGCCGACGACCGCATCCTGGCGGTTGACGGCGCCGCCGTCGCCAGCGTGATCGACCTGATCCGCGCCTTGGACGGCGCGGCTGGACGACCGGTCACCTTTGAGATTGGACGCGATTCGGCCACCGTCACCATCCGCGCCGTGCCGCGTGTCGAACCGCCGCCGGGCGAGGGCCCCCTCGGCGTTCGCATCGGTCCCGTGCGCGAGTCCGCCCCGCTCCACATCGCGGCGGGGCGCGGGGTCGCGCGCACCATCGAGTCGCTCGCCTTGGTGCCGCTGGCGATTGGCGAATGGATCGGCGGCGGCCCGGTGCAGGTTGCCGGACCCGTGGGCATCGCCGCGGTCGTCGACCAGGCGGCGCGCCTCGGACTGGAACGGGTGCTCTTCCTCGGAGCGGTCCTGTCGGCGCAGATCGGGCTGATCAACCTCCTTCCCTGGCCCGGCCTGGACGGCGGCCGGCTGGTGTTCGTGGGCTTCGAGTGGCTCACCGGCCGGCGACTGAACCCGCGCCGCGAGGCCGCCTTCCATTTCGTGGGCATCATGCTGCTCATGGCGCTGGCGGTGGTCGTGACGGTCAGCGACGTGCAACGCTTGGCGGGGTACTAGCGCGATGGACAACTGGAGTCTGTCCGAATAACCGGCTACGCTCGGAGCGGCCCGGGTTCGTGTCCGCATAGATGCATCGCGAGGTGAAGCTGCGGTGATTCGACGCCGAGGGTCGTTCCCCATCAAAGTCCGCGACGTGGAGATCGGCGGCGGAGCGCCGATCAGCGTTCAGTCGATGACGATCACCGACACGCGCGACGTTGCCGCCACGCTCGCCCAGATCCATGAGCTCGTCGAGGCCGGCTGCGACATCGTGCGCCTGGCCGTGCCCGACAAATACGCCGCCGCGGCGCTCTCCGACATCCGCGCCGGCACCGACGCGCCGCTCGTAGCCGACATTCATTTTGACCACCGGCTGGCGCTCATGGCCGCCGAAGCCGGCATGGACTGCCTGCGAATCAATCCCGGCAACATCGGTGGGCGCGAGAAGGTCGAAGCGGTGGTGCGCGCCTGCAAGGAGCGCGAAATCCCGATTCGAATCGGGGTCAACGCCGGCTCGATCCAGGAGGCGTGGTCCAAGAAGATCGACCGTCGCCCCGAGGGCCAGGAGCTCGTCGAAGCGATGGTCGAGGACGCCCTCGAGCACGTCAAAATCCTCGAGGACCTCAACTTCGATCAGATCAAGATCTCGCTCAAGTCGTTCGATGTCGAGGTGACCGTCGAGGCCTACAAGGCCATCGCCCAGCGGACCATGTACCCGTTCCACATCGGGATCACGGAGTCGGGGCCGCCGCGCACCGGCATCATCCGCTCGGCCGTCGGGTTGGGGAGTCTGCTCTACGACGGCTACGGCGACACCATGCGGGTGTCGCTGACGACCGATCCCGTCGAGGAAGTCTTCGTCGCCAACGAGATCCTCAAGGTGCTGGGCCTCAAGGAAGCCGGACCAACGATGGTCTCGTGCCCGTCCTGCGGGCGCTGCGAGATCGACCTCTTCGGCCTCTCCGACTCGGTTGAAGAGGTCATGGGAACCATCAAGGAACCGCTCAAGGTCGCCGTGATGGGCTGCGTGGTCAACGGCCCCGGCGAGGCGATGGACGCCGACATTGGCATTGCCGGCGGCAAAGGCCGCGGCGTGATCTTTCGCAAGGGCGAGATTCTGCGCACCGTGGACGAGACCGACATGCTGCCCGTACTCACCGACGAAATCCGCAAGCTGGAGGCCGAGTTCGCCGCAAATGGCGAGTCGTCCGACTAGCGTCTCGGGCAATCCAAAGTAGAATTTCGATGACGTCGATGCTCGCCGTGCGTAAGGCCGCGCCAACCCGCGGCGTCGAGCTGGTCGACCTGCCGCGGCCGCAACCCGCCGCCGATGAGCTGCTGATCAAGGTGCGGCGCAGCGGCATCTGCGGCTCGGACAAGCATCTGTACCTCTGGGACGAGTGGGCGGCCGGCAACTACCCCACGCCGTTCACGCTGGGTCATGAGCTGGTCGGCGAGGTTGCGGAAATGGGCGCCCAGGTGCAGGGCTTCGCGCCCGGCGACATCGTGGCGATCGAGAGCCATATCTTCGACGGCGTCTGCCGTCCGTGCCGCACCGGCAACGCGCACGTGTGCGAAAACCTGCGCATTCTCGGCATCGACGTGTCCGGCGGCTTCGCCGAATACGCCGCCGTGCCCATGCGCCTCGCCTGGCGCGTGCCGCCGACGATTCCGCTGGAACGCGCCGTCCTCTTCGAGCCGCTCGGCAACGCCGTGCACGCCGCCATGCGCTACGACGTTTCGGGTCAGCCGGTCGCGGTCTACGGCTGCGGGCCGATGGGACTGATGGCCATTGCCGTGGCCTACACGGCGGGGGCCTACCCGATCGTGGCGACAGACGTTTCCGCCTATCGCCGCACGCTGGCGGAGCAGGTCGGAGCGCACGTGACGGTCGATGCCGCCAGCCCAACGGTCGAGCAGGACATCGTCGACGCCCTTGGGGAGCGCCCCACCGTGAGCCTGGAAATGTCGGGGCACCCCACCGCGCTGCGGCAGGCCCTGCGCGTCTCGGCCAACGCCGGCAAGATCGTGTTTTTGGGCATTCCGCCCAAGCCCATCGTCATCGACCTCGCCGAGGAGTTCATGTTCAAGGGCCTGGAGGCCTACGGCGTCACCGGACGCCTGATCTGGGATACCTGGTATCGCACCGAGGCTTTCCTGCAGATCCACGGCGATTTGCTCGAACCGCTGGTTACGCACACGTTTGCGCTGCACGAGTTCGAGGACGCCATGCAACTGGTGCTCTCGGGCGACTGCGGCAAGGTGCTGCTCGACGTCGACGGCTAGCCGATCGTCAGCAAAGCCACGCCAATGGCGCTGATCAGCACGCCGACAATGGCATAGCGTCCGGGCCGCTCGCGCAGGGTCACGCTGCTCAGCAAGAGAACGAATACGGGCGCCGTGGCGGTAAGCGCGCCGCCGCGCGCCGCTCCGACGACCTGAATGCCGGAGAGAAACATATAGCCGCCCACCGTCAGGGCCAGCAGGCCGCTGGCCAGCGCGATCAGGGTGTCCCGCCGACCCAGGCTGACCGGCGCCCAGCGGCCGGCGGACGCCAGCGCGGCAACGTTCAACCCCAGCGCCGCCAGCGGCATCCGCACGGCATTGACGATTTCCGGCGGCAAGCCTTCGAGGGCGAGCCTGAGTGCATTCAGGTCGAGCGCGAACAACAGCGACGCGAGCAATGCAAGGAGGGCGCCCACCGAGGTGCGCAATCGCCATGGTCCCAGCGCCGGTGCGCCGGACCGAGTGGCCGGTTCCACCGCGAGCAGCAACCCGCCGGCCACGGTGAGCACGGCGCCCAGGCCGGCCACCACGGTCAGCGATTCGCCGAACATCGAGACCGCGATCAGGGCGGTGAACAGTGGATAGGTCGAGGCCAGCGCGTAGGCGCGCGAGACCCCCACCCGAGGCACGGCGCGCACGAGGAGCACTTCGCCGCCGCCGATCCCAAGTATCACCGCCGCCAGGATGGCCAGCAGATTCACGAGGGGCATGGACACGGCCTCGCCCCAGCGGCCGCCGACGGTGACGATGAGCGCAAACGCCACCGCCGGCGCGATGGCTCGCACGGCGGTGATCGACAGCGCCCCGTGCCGCGCGGTGAGCGGGCGCAAGACCACGATGCTCACCGCCCAGGAGAAGGCGGCGCCCAGAAGCAACAGCTCCGCCACAGTCCTCTCCCGGCGGCATGCCGCGTCGCAATCCCCGGCGACGCCAAGCGCAGCCTACGCCGCCGCGGGACGGAAGACACGGCCTTCCGGGTGTGGGTAGTACCATCACGCAACAGTTCGGCTTTTGTACGGCCCGAACTGGCGTGATCGCAGGGGAGGCTGGGGCGTGGCGGCGTGAGCACGACGACGCTGACGCCGCTGCGGCGCCAATATCTTGACATAAAACGCCAACACCCCGAAGCGCTGCTGTTCTTCCGTCTCGGCGACTTTTACGAGTTGTTCGACCGCGACGCCGAGGTCGCCGCCGAAGAGCTGCAAATCGTGCTCACCTCGCGCGAGTTCGGTCGCAGCGGCCGATCGCCCATGTGCGGCGTGCCCCACCACGCCGTGGCCGGCTATATCGCCAAGCTGGTCGAGGCCGGGCATCGCGTGGCGGTGTGCGACCAGGTGACCGCCGCCGGCAATGGCCTGGTGGATCGCGCGGTCACCCGGGTGATCACGCCGGGCACGATCGTCGACGAGGACATGCTGCGGCCGCAGGCGAACAACTACCTGGCGGCCGTCGTGCCCGATGGCGACCGCGCCGGATTCGCCTACGCCGACGTGACGACCGGCGAGTTCGCCGCCACCGAGCTGCACGCCGGTCAACTCGGGCCGGAGCTCAGCCGGGTGGCGCCGCGCGAAACGCTGGCTTTCGGTGACATCGACCTATCAGAGGCCGTGACGGGCGAGGCGTGGATGGCCGATCCCGCGACGGCGGAGGAGGCGCTGCGCCGCCACTTCACGGTCCAGGACCTTGACGGACTTGGCCTCACCGACCGTCTGCAAGCGTCGCGCGCCGCCGGGGCGCTGCTCGCCTACGTCACCGAGACGGACGCAAACGCGCTGCACGTGCTGACCGGCCTGCACGTCTACGGCGTGGCGACCTACATGGAGCTGGACCCCGCCACGCGGGCGAACCTGGAGCTTGAATCCGGCGGGCGGGCCTCGCGCCGCGACCACAGCGTGCTGGGCGTGCTCGACCGCACCCGCACGCCGATGGGCGCCCGGCGGCTGCGGCGCCACGTCGCCCGTCCGTCGCTCGAGCGCGACCTCATCGAGCAGCGCCTGGACCTCGTCGAGGCGCTCGTCGACGACGCCGACCGCCGGGCCGAGCTGCGCGACGCTCTGAGGTCCGTCGGCGATCTGGAGCGGCTGGCCAATCGCGTGCTCCGGCGCACGGCGAACGTCAACGACGTCCGCCGCGTCGCCACCGCGCTCGACGGCCTCGCCGAGGTTCGCCAGACCCTCGACGACGCCGGCGGCGCGCTCGCCCGCCTGCACGACCGCATCGACACCTGCGACGAGGCCCAAGGCCTGATTGCGCGGGCCATCGACGACGGCGAGCGCACCATTTGCGCCGGATACAGCGACGAGCTGGACCGGCTGGTGGCCGGCGCCGGTTCCGCCAAGGCCTGGATCGCCGCGCTGGAGTCGCAGGAGCGCGAGCGCCTGGGGATCAGGTCGCTCAAGGTGCGATTCAACCGCGTGTTCGGCTACTACATCGAGCTCGGCCGCGCCTACGCGGATCGCGTGCCGGACCACTATGAACGCCGGCAGACGCTCGCCAATGCCGAACGCTATGTGGTGCCGGAGCTGAAGGAGCGCGAAGCGGAAGTTCTCAACGCCCAGGAGCAGATCGAAGCCCTTGAAGGCCTTCTGTTTCAGGAGGTGGTGGAGCACCTCGCCGGATGGGCGCCCGCCATGCTCGAATCGTCGGCGGCCATCGCCGCGCTCGACGTCGCCGCGTCGCTGGCCGAGGTGGCCGTGCTCCAGGACTACACGCGCCCCACGCTTACCGATGAGGGCCGTATCGAAATCGAAGCCGGCCGCCATCCGGTCGTCGAGGCCAGCCAGACCGAGCCGTTCGTTCCCAACGACACGCGGCTCGATCCCGACGAGCGGCAGATCCTGGTGCTCACCGGGCCCAACATGGCCGGAAAGTCCACCTATCTGCGCCAGACGGCGCTCATCGTGCTGCTGGCGCAGATCGGAAGCTTCGTGCCGGCCGACCGCGCCGAGATCAGCCTGGTCGACCGCATCTTCACGCGCGCGGGCGCCCGCGACGACCTCGCCGCCGGCGCCAGCACCTTCATGGTGGAAATGCTGGAGCTGGCCGCCATCCTGGCGCAGGCCACGCCCCGCAGCCTGCTCATCCTGGACGAGATCGGACGGGGCACGAGCACCTACGACGGGATCTCCGTGGCGCAGGCGGTCGTCGAGCACTTGCATCATCACCCGCGACTGCGCGCCAAAACCATCTTCGCCACGCACTACCACGAGCTGACCGCGGTGGCGGACATGCTGCCGCGCGTGCACAACGCCAACGTCGCCGTCGCCGAACAGGGCGAGCGGGTGGTGTTCCTGCGGCGCATCGTGGAAGGGCCGGCGGACCGCAGCTACGGCGTGCAGGTGGCCCAGCTGGCCGGCTTGCCGCCGGCCGTGATCCGGCGGGCGCGCGAGATCCTGGTCGAGCTCGAGCGGCTGGCAGCCGGAAACAAGGCCGCCCCGAGCGTCCAGCTCACGCTGCTGACGCCCGACGAGCATCCCGTCGTCAAGCGACTGCGCGATCTGGATCCCGAGCAGTTGAGTCCGCTGGACGCGCTGAGCCTGATTTACGAGCTGCGCACCGAGGCCGACGCGTGAGCATCCGCCGCCTCCCGCCTGACATCGCCAGCAAGATCGCCGCCGGCGAGGTGATCGAACGTCCCGCCTCGGTGGTGAAGGAGCTGATCGAGAACGCCATCGACGCCGGCGCCCGCCGGGTGACCGTGGAAGTCCACGAGGGCGGTCTGAGCTTCATGCAGGTCACCGACGACGGCCACGGCATCGCGTCGGACCAGCTGGAGCTCGCGGTGCAACGCCACAGCACCAGCAAGCTGCGCACCGTGGACGACCTGTCGCGCATCCGCACGCTGGGATTCCGCGGCGAGGCGCTGGCCAGCATTGCCGCCGTTGCCGAGCTGACCGTTGCGTCGGTGACCGACGCCGGGACTCCAGGTCATCGGGTGACGGCGCGCGACGATGCCATCATCGAGTCGGCGCCCCACGGCGGGCCGGTCGGGACGCAGGTCACGGTGCGGGCGCTGTTCCGGTCGATTCCGGCGCGACGCCAGTTCCTGAGAGCCGAGCGCACGGAGCTGGGCCACGTCATGGACGCCGTGACGCACGCCGCGATTGGGCACCCGTCGATCGCATTCCGATTGCTCGACGGCGACCGTGAGCGGCTGCGCACGCCCGGAACCGGCGATCTGCGGGCAACGCTCGTTTCCATTCACGGCCAAGCCGTGGTCAAGGACCTCATCGAGCTCCCGCCCGGTGAGACGCTCGGCATCGATGGCTTCGTCTCGCAGCCGCACGTCCAGCGGAGCACGCGCCGCGACATCTCGCTCTTCGTCAACGGACGCTGGGTCGGCGACCGGCTGCTGGCCGGCGCGATCAGCGACGCCTATCAGGGCCTGCTGCCGAGCCGGCGCTACCCGGTCGTGGTGCTCCGGCTGGAGATTCCACCCGAGGACGTCGATGTCAACGTGCATCCGGCCAAGGCCGAGGTGCGGTTCCGCCGGGGCGGCGAAATCTTCAGCCGCGTCTCGGCCACCGTGCGCCGCGCCCTGACCGCCGGCGGCGCGGTGACGCCCGCGCGGGTGGACGAACCCATCTTGGACCAGTTCTACCTGCCGACCAGCGCCATGCCCTGGGACGGGCAGTCGGCGCCGGCGCCGCGCAACTTGCCCGGCGAGCCGCCGGCGGAGCCGTCGCCCGAAACGGACGCCAACGGCGGCGGGCAGCTTCGCTCGCCCGTGCCTCGCGCGCTGGGACAGATCGATCACACCTACATCGTGGCCGTCGGGCCTGCGGGCGTGTACTTGATCGACCAGCACGCGGCCCACGAGCGCATCCTCTACGACCAGTTGGGCCAAGCCGGCAACGGCGCCAGCCAGGCCTTGCTCGACCCGGCGCCGGTCACGCTCTCGGCCCCGGCCTCCGAGTGGGTCGGCGATCACTTGTCGGAGCTTGCGGCGCTGGGGCTGGACCTCGAACCGTTCGGCTCGAACGCCTGGCTGGTGCGCCGCGTGCCAGCGACGGGACGGCCCATCGACGCGGCGGCCTACCTGTCGGCGGTGGTCGACGAGGCGCGCGAGGCGCCCACCGGACGGCGCGTCGTCACCGAGCAGTTGCGCTGGTCCGCCGCCTGCCACGCGGCGGTGAAGGCCGGGGATCAGCTCGCCATCGATGAGATGCAGGCCGTGGTCGAGGGGCTGGAGCGCTGCGATCTCGGTCTCACCTGCCCGCACGGCCGCCCCACCATGATCCTGCTCACGCGCGACCTGCTCGATCGGCAGTTCGGCCGCGGCTAGCCCTCACCACAACGCGCGGGCGTCGCGTAGCATCACCGACTGGTTCCAACACATTCGGGGTGGGAGTTCGACATGCGGCTAGCCGACAAGGTGGCAATCGTGACCGGCGGGGCCAAGGGCATCGGTCGAGGCATCGCGACGGCCTTCGCCGCCGAGGGCTGCCGCGTGGTCATCGCCGACATCGACGCTGATACCGCCGCGGAAACCGTGTCCGAAATCCAGGCGGCCGCCGGGCTGGCGGAGTTCCAGGCCACCGACGTGCGCGTGCCCGCGGACATCGAGCAGACCATCGAACGCACCGTCGCGGACCATGGCCGGCTGGACGTGATGGTCAACAACGCGGGCTGGCACCCGCCGGCCATGACCATTGACGAAACCTCCCTCGAGCTGTTCGAGTCGCAGCTCACGCTCAACCTCACCAGCACGTATCTCGGCAGCAAGTTCGCCGTCCCCCATCTGCGTAAGGTGAAGGGCAACATCATCAACACGGCGTCCCTGGTGGGCGTCGTGGGCCAGACGCTGGCCGCGGCCTACGCGGCCTCCAAGGGCGGGCAGGTGGGCTTCACCAAGGCCCTGGCGGTCGAGCTTGCGCCGCAGGGCGTCCGGGTCAACTGCATCTGCCCCGCGGGCGTCGACACGCCGCTGCTGTGGGAATGGGCCAACACGCTTGACGATCCGGCGGCGGCGGCGCGCTCAGTCGATGCGCTGCATCCGCTGGGCCGCATGGCGCGGGCGGAGGAGATCGGCC
>DAOUHO010000116.1:0-12918 GCA_034428595.1 Chloroflexota bacterium
ATCGCCTCGTGGGCTACTTGCATGGCTGCCTGCGCACCCGCACCGCCTACCACGAGGCCACGGCCTGGGACCACCGCCAGCACCACGACGCCCTCGCGGCTTGACACCTTACGCACCTGGGGTGTCTTGTGGGCGCCCGCAGTCTCGCGCCCCTGGACAAGCGGTGTTCGGGCAGCCAGAAGGGCTGCCCCTACGCGGACTCGGACCTTAATCCGCGAGCTATGTGGGCTGACCCCGTCATGGGCGCCGCGCGCCCGTCGCCTACGCCGGGCGGTCCTCGCCTTGGCTTGCCTTCAGCTTCTTCGCGCGCTCGATCTGGCCGTGCACGTGCAGCACGCGCTGGGCGGCGGTGAGCTGGGTGGCGATGGCGAGGAACCACATGGCGCCGCTCAGGACCCCGAACGGCATGAGCAGCGCGATGCCCAGCACGATCAGCCGCTCGGGCCGCTGGAAAAAGCCGACCTTGCATTCCACGCCCAGACCCTCGGCCCGGGCGCGCGTGTAGCTGATCAGCATGGACCCAATGAGCGTCAGCAGGGCGAGCACGACTTCCGCCCGGGCGCCGACGTCGACGAAGTACCAGGCGAGCCCCGTGAAGATCACGCCTTCGCCCCAGCGGTCGAGAGTCGAGTCCAGGAACGCGCCGAAGTCCGACCGCCGGTTGCTGACGCGGGCCACGGCGCCGTCGAGCGTGTCGAAGCCCCCGCTCACCAGCAACAGAACGCCTCCGGCGACCTGCCAGCCGAGCGCGATCACCACGGCCGTCGGAAACGCCAGCACGAGCCCCGTGATGGTCAGCACGTTGGGGTCGATACCGGTGCGCGCCAACGGCGCCACCACTCGCTCGGCCAGGCGGCGAGATCGGGCCTGCATGCGCTGGTTGATCATCAGCGCGCCGCCGCCTCGGCCGCCCCGGGTGTGAAGGCCCAGTAACGCCCGCCGATTTCGCGTTCGTTGAGCAACTCTTCGTAGTAATCCACCACGCGGGCCGCGATCTTCGGCCAGGCGAACGCCTGGGATCGCTGCTCGCCAAACGCGGACATTTGCGCGCGCTTGGTCTCGTTGCGCATCAGGCGCAGCAGCGTGCGCGCCAGCGCCGCATCATCCTTGGGCGGAACCAGCAGCGCGCCCTCGCCGTCCAGCAGCAGCGCGCGGTAGCCCGGAATGTCGCTGGCCACCACCGGCAGACCGGCGGCCATGGCCTCCAGCAGCACCACCCCTTGGCTCTCCCCGCCGAGCGCCGGCGAGCAGAACACGTGCGAGCTCTTGAGGTAGCGCTGCTTGTCCTCCTGGCTTACGTAACCCGTGAAGACGACGTTGCGCAGGCCAAGCTGGTCGACCTGGCGCTGATAGATGCGGCGCTGGCGGGGACGGTGCGCGCCCACGAGCACCAGCCGGGTGCGGGGCTGCATCTGTTGGACCAGTTGCATCGCGCGCAGCAGCACCGAAAGCCCCTTGCGTTTGTCGAAGCGCCCCACGAACAGGATGTTGAAGAAGCCGTCGGCAAGCTGGGGCAGCGGCTCGACCTCCCGACCGTAGAAGTCGACGTCGATGCCATTCGGGATGATGCGGTATTCGCCGCGGTAGGAGCGGTACACCAGGTCGCGCGCCGCCTGCGACACGGCGATCTTGCCGTCCAGCTTGCGTTGCAGCCGCCGGATGAGCGGCCGCGTGGATTGATAGACGAACGCCGACTTGCGCGCCGCGTGGAACGTGCCCACGTTGAGCGCCTGCGAGTAGCGCAGCACCGTGAGCGGCAAGGCCGGTACGAGCGGCTCCTGCAGGTGGACGACGTCGAACTGGCGCTCGTCCAGGATGCGGCGCACTCGCGGCAGCAGCGCCGGCGACAGCGTGAGCCGCGCCGTCGACTGGTTCACGGGCAGCGGCACGATGCGGCGGCCGACCCGGTAGAAATTGGGACTCTCCACCTCCGGCGTCTCCGCCGATGAGGGCGCCATGATCGCCACCTCGTGCCCCAGCGCCCGGAACTCGCGATCCAGCGCCATCACGTGCTCTGTGACCCCGCCCGGGTACGGGAAGTCGTAGGGCGAGACTTGAAGAATGCGCACTATCCGGCGGCCTCCCACATGGACCGAAACATATACCACTGCTCCGGCGCCTTGCGGATGAGCTTCTCCAGGTCCCACATCACTTGCTGCATGGCGCGCTGAACCGCCTCGTCCCGCGGCATGTCGCGGTCCCAGAAGATCGGCGGCATCGCATGCCCGGTATAGGTGCCGTCGCCGTTGCGGGTCATGCCGCCCACCATAAGCGGGCTGCCGGCGCGCTGCGCCAGGGCGGCCGCACCAGGCGGCACCCACGCCGGGCGTCCGAAGAACTCGACTTGGACACCCTGCCCGGGCGTCGGCCGGTCGGCCAGCAGGGCCACGTACTCCCCGCGCCGCAACGCCCGCAATATCTCCCGCGCCGCATTCCCGAGCTGAATGCTCTGGAGGTTCAGCTTGCCTCGCACATGGTCCAGCATGCCGGTCATGGCGCGGCTGCGCATGGTCTCGGCGACCACGTGCGTCGGGTGGTCCAGCGAGACCAGCCCGCCGCACCACTCCCAGTTTCCGAAATGGGCCGTGATCATGATGCCGCCCTTGCGCTGCTCGTGGAGTGCCTTGAAGTGCTCATAGCCCTCAATGCCCACCGTCCGGCTGATCAAATCCGCTTGCGACAGCCGAAAGCAGCGCAAGAAGTCCAGTATGTGGTCCAGGAACGCCACCACCGAACGCCGGGCGAGGCTCCGCACCCGAGCGTCCGATGGCGGCAGGTCAAGCACCACCGCCATGTTGGCGATCGTGTTGCGGCGCATGCGCGGCACGAGCAGAAAGACCACGGTGCCGAGCACGCGCGCGACCGCCGTCGAGATCGGTCGCGGCATCCAGCCGACTAGGTGCGACCCGAGCTCGAATAGAACGGTCATCTACGCGGGATCGGCCGCCGATCCGGCCGCAATCGTGGCCGACGCAATGAACTCCTCCATCATGTCGTGGGCTTCGGCATCGGTGTACTGAATGGGCGGCGACTTCATGAGGTACGCCGACGGGCCTTCCAGCGCCCCGGAGACCCCGCGCGTCATCGCAATCTTGCAGCAGCGCACGGCGTCAATCACGATGCCCGCCGAGTTCGGCGAATCGACAACCTCGAGCTTGAGCTCTAAGTTGAGCGGCTGACCGCCGAAGGACTCACCCTCCAGGCGGATGAAGGCCCACTTGCGGTCGCCGAGCCATTCGACATAGTCGCTCGGGCCGATGTGCACGTTGCCCGGCCCGATGTCGTACTCCAGCTGACTCGTCACGGCATTGGTCTTGGAAACCTTCTTCGACTCCAGCCGCTCGCGCTCCAGCATGTTCTTGAAGTCGGAGTTTCCGCCCACGTTCAGCTGGTAGGTGCGCTCGAGGTTGACGCCCCGGTCCCGGAACAGCCGGGTCAGGACTCGGTGCACGATCGTGGCCCCGACCTGCGACTTGATGTCGTCGCCAATGATGGGCACCTGCGCCCGCTCGAAGCGCTGCTGCCAGTAGGCCTCGCGCGCGATGAACACCGGCATGCAGTTCACCATGGCGCAGCCCGCCTGCAAGACCTGCTCGACGTACCACTTGGTGGCTTCCTCGCTGCCCACCGGCAGGTAGTTGATCACCACGTCGGTCTGGGTATCGCGCAGCAGCTCGACGATGTTGTCCGTCGAGCCGTCGGCTTTGACGACCGTGTCCGCCATGTAGCGCCCGATGCCGTCGTGGGTCATGCCGCGCGCCACCGTCACGTCCTGATGCGGGACGTCGGAGAACTTCACCGTGTTGTTCGGCGCGGCGAAGATCGCCTCGCCCAGGTCGGTTCCGACCTTGTTGCGGTCGACGTCGATGGCCGCCGAAAACTCGATATCGCCAACGTGATATGGGCCGAGGACGGTGTGCATGAGCCCGGGGATGAATTCATCGGCCGGTGCGTCGCGATAGTGCGCGACCCCCTGCACCAACGACGAGGCGCAATTACCGACCCCAATGATCCCGACGCGAACCGTGGACATGGTGACTCCCTTACGAACGTGCGGCGCCCGAATCCGGGCGATCCGATGTGTGTGCCTGTTGCACGGTGACCAAATGCTCCAAATAGGTCGTCAGTTCTTGATGCAGGGCCTCCAATTGATCGGCGATCAGCGAGTACTTCACCAGGCGTCCCTCACGCCGCGCTCGCACCAGGCCCGCCTGGCGCAGGCGGCGCACATGCCACGACACGAGCGGGGGGCTGTGGCCCACCGCCTCGGACAGCTCGGCTACCCCCTGCTCCGAGTTCTCGGACAGCCGCTGCAGGATCCGCAGGCGGGTGCCCGACCCGAGCGCCCGGGCATACGAGCGCATGCCCAGGATGTCCCAGTCGTCCGGCGGAGTTGTTGGAGGCACAATGCATAAAGAAAAGTTTTTCTTTCCATAGACCCTAGCGCGGCGCCGACCGCGTTGTCAAAGGGCGGCGAGGAACCGCAGCGCGTGCCTTTGGACCGTCATTCCGAGGCGCTCCACCTCGTCATTCCGGCGGACGCCGGAATCCAGTCCGGTTGAATCTGAAGTCCCCGTGATACCGAGCGCATGGGCGGGTCTCAGACCCGCCCGCTTGGGGGCACAGGCAGGTCTCCGGGCGAGGGAATCCGGACCCACCGCGTTGGCACCCGAACCAACCGCGCTGCTCCGACGCTACTTGGCGTATTCGACCGCGCGCGTTTCCCGAATGGCGGTGATCTTGATCTGTCCGGGGTACTCCAGCGTCTCCTGGATACGGTCGGCGATCTCTCGCGTCAGGCGGTGGATGCCCAACTCGTCGACCGAGCTGGGTTGCACCATCACCCGCAACTCGCGCCCGGCCTGGATGGCGTAGCAGGATTTCACGCCGTCAAACGAGCTGGCGATCTCCTCCAGCTTCTCCAGGCGTTGCAGATAGCGCGTCACCGTCTCGCGGCGCGCTCCCGGGCGTGAGCCCGAGATCGCGTCCGCCGCCGCCACGGCGAAGGCCTCGAAGCTGCGCAGCTCGACCTCGAAATGGTGCGCCTCCGCCGCGTGCGCCACGTCTTCGCTCACCCCGTGCCGGCGCAGCAGCTCGCCGCCGATCAGCGCGTGTGGGCCGTCCACCTCGTGGTCGATGCCCTTGCCGATGTCGTGCACGAACCCGGCGGTGCGCGCCAGCTCCACGTCGCCGCCAACCTCGCCCGTCATGGTCGCCGCCAGCAGCGCCACCTCGACCGAGTGGCTGAGCACGTTTTGCCCGTAGCTGTGGCGGAAGCGCAGGCGCCCCATGTAGCGCAGAATCTCGGGCGGCAGCCCGGTGATCTTGGCGTCGAACGCGGCCCGCTCGCCTTCCTGGGCGATGATTTCCGTGACCTCGGATTGGGACTTGGCCACAGCCTCCTCGATGCGCGCCGGATGGATGCGGCCGTCCTCGGTCAGGCGTCGCAACGCCACTCGCGCCACCTCGCGCCGCACCGGATCGAAGGCGGAGAGCACCACGGTTTCGGGCGTGTCGTCGATGATGATGTCGACCCCGGTGGCCGCTTCCAGGGCGCGAATGTTGCGGCCCTCACGTCCGATGATCCGGCCCTTCATATCGTCGTTCTTGAGGTCGACGACCGAGGTCGTCACCTCGGTGGTGTGGGACGCCGCGACACGCTGCAGGGCCATGCCCACCAGCCAGCGCGCGCGGGCTTCCGCCCGCTCCTTGGCGTCGGCCTCGACCTGGCGCACCATTTGCTCGGCGTCGGCGGAAACCTCTTGCTCGATGCTGCGTACCAGCTCCGTGCGCGCCTCATCACGCGTCAGGCTGGCCGCGCGCTCCAGCGCCGCCACGTGCTCCTGGCGCGCCGCTTCCTGCGCTTGCGCGTCGGCTTCGAGCTGGCGGCCGGCGGCGTCTAGGTCGGCCTCGCGGGCCAGCGACGCGCGCTCGCGCTCCTCAAGCGCCTCGGCGCGCGCCTCCAACCGCTCGTCCCGCTGCTGCGCGCGCTGCTCGTGGCGCTGCATCTCGCGGCGACGGTCGGCCAGTTCGCGCTCGCCCGCTTCCCAGGCTTGGCGCGCATTTCGCGTTGTCGTCTCGATCAGGGCTCGTTGTTGGGCTTCGGCGGCCTTCAGCTCCTCCTCGACCCGCTGCGCCAGGGCGCGCATGCGCGATCCGGATAGCCAAACTTGATAGAAGTAGCCCGCCACGAGCCCCAGGGCGAGCATCGCCACGCCGGCGATGATCGCTATCAGCGGGGCAGCCATGGCTAGCCTCCGATAGGTTGATGGTGGGGTATGGCGTCAAAGTGTTCATGTCAGCAATGGCCCCGCGGCCTCGCGCGGAGCTACACGATGCTAACGGGCATTTGATTTATGCGCCACCGTGCCACGGAGCGCCGTGCCTTCCCACCTATACTGGCTACGGCAAGGCGTGGGCGGGCGGCAGACCGGGAGTGCCAAATGACTGCGACCAACGGCGCGGCGACGATGACGGGCCGCGAACGCTACGTGAACGCGCTGCTGGGCAAGCCGACCGACATGATCGCCGTGGGAAGCCCGACGTCACTGGCCACCTACGAGCAGATGCGGGTGCTCGGGGTCGAGTGGCCCGAGGCCCACTACTCGGCCGAGACCGTCGCCCTTCTCGCCGAACGCAGCTACACCGATCTCGGATTCGACACCATCGCCCCCTACTTCAGCATCATCATGGGCGCGGCGGCCCTCGGCGCGCCGATCGACTGGGGCTCGGATCCCTGGGAATTCGATAAGTCGACCGGCAAGATCATCACCGGCCCCCGCATGCCGGCGGTCAAGCCGCCCAACCCGTGGGTCACCCCGGACGACATTGAGATTCCCGACGACTTCCTCGAACGCCGCGAGTCGCGCGCCATCATCGACG
Organism: Chloroflexota bacterium; assembly: GCA_034428595.1. GTDB lineage: Bacteria > Chloroflexota > UBA11872 > UBA11872 > UBA11872 > JAJECS01. The sequence goes on from DAOUHO010000116.1 coordinate 6,883, forward strand.
CGATCAAGATCCTCCGCGCCGACCACCCGGATGCCGGCATCGTCGGCAAGGTCATGGGTCCGTGGACGCTGGCCTATCACATGTTCGGGCCGCAGGAATTCCTCATCAACGTGATCCTCGACCCGGACTACGTGCACCAGGTGCTTGACCGGCTGCGGCACGCGTCGGTCATGTTCGCCAACGCCCAGCTCGAGGCCGGCGCCGACGTCATCACGCTCGCCGACCACTCCACCGGCGACCTGGTGCGCGCCGAGACCTACCGCGACTACCTGCTGCCGGTGCACCAGAAGATCACGCCCTTGATCGAGGGTCCGGTGATTCTCCACTGCTGCGGCAAGACGATCGATCGCATGCCCTACATCACCGAGGCCGGGTTCGAGGCGTTCCACTTCGCCACCGAAAACAACCCCCACGAAGCCAAGAAAGCCGTCGGTGACTACAAGCTGGTGGGCAATGCGAGCAATTTCATCACCTTGCTGTCGGGCCGTCCCGAAGATGTGGCGGTGGAGATTGAAGACCTGCTGGCCGCCGGGATTGACATCATCGCGCCCGAGTGCGCTGTGCCGCCCCAGGTACCCGATGCCAACTTGCGCGCGGTCGTCCAGGCGTCGCGCGGCACATTTAAGCCCGATCCGGCCGTGACCGACGCCGCGAACATGGCCGACGAGTACCGAGCCCAGGTCGCCGCGCAGAGTGGCGCGCTGCCGAGCTAGGCGCACGCCCAGCGGCGCTGCCGCCGTGCCCGCTCGCGGCTTCTCAACCTGTTCCGTGGCCGAAGACCGCGACGACCCCCAAGACCTCACCGAGCGCTGGCGTGGACTGAATGGCATCCCGGTCGAAGCGGCATTCCTGCACGCCTATCGCAGCGCCGGCGCCGCCCGACAGCTCGGCTATCCGCTGACGCCGGGCCTGTTCCTTGACGACACCCTGATCCAATACTTCACTCACGGTCGTCTGGAATCGCCCGGACGCTCGACGCCATGGCCCGTGGGTGTGCCGCGGCGTACGAACCTTGGCGAACCCATGGCCCGCGCGCTGGCCGGGGCGGACGCCGCGCCCGAGCCTTCGGGCGTCTTCGAGGCTGCGCTGGACACGCCCGAGCGGCGAGCCCGCGCGGGCGCGAGGGTGGGCTCGCCGATCACCTGGCGCGGCATGCCGACCCAGCTGTTTCAACGCGAGGTCGTGCGACTCATGCCGGTGTCGCCCGGAACCCGGCGACCGGTGCGCGGCAACCTTGGCGAGCTCTACGCCGGACTCACCGGTGACGAGCGCGCCCGCGGCGAGGGCGAACTTTCGCCCATCGCCCGACCGGTAGTTTCAACGCCCGACCCGGTGGTCGCGCCTGTGCTCACCTATCACCTCACGCGCGGCGCGGACGCCTTCCGCGAGCACCTCGCCGCCCTGCTCGACGAGGGTCTGGAGCCGATCTCCTTCGACCAGTTGATAGCGGCGATCGAGGGATGGGCCTCGCTGCCGCCGCGCGCCTTCGTCCTCACCTTCGACGACGGGTGGTTGGGGCAATACCACGACGCGCTGCCGGTCCTCCTCGAGCTGCGCGTCCCCGCCACGTTCTTTGTCCTGCCGGGATTCGACCGCCACGGGCAGGGCCACATGACCCTCGACCAGATACGCGAGGTGCGCGCCGCCGGCATGACCGTCGGCTCGCACACGCTGAACCACGCCGGGTTGCCGTCTCTGATCAGGCAGAACTTGGGCGCGGCGCAGGCGGAGGTGGTCCTCTCGCGAGCCGATCTCGAGCGCGATGTCGACGGCGTCGACTACTTCGCCTACCCGAACGGCCTCTACGACGACGACGTGATCCAGCTGGTGCGCGATTCCGGCTACCGCGCGGCGGTCACGACCGTGCCCGGCATGGTGCATTCGCCGGACCGCCGCTTCGAGCTGCGCCGCGTGGCCGCGAATGCGTGGGGATCGTTGGCGGCCACGCGCCGCGCCATCCGCCGCGCGGCAGACATCGAGGGTGTCGAGTCGCCGATTTGATTTGCGTGAAGGGTGGACAATCGCGCATCCGATTCTCCACGGCGTAGGTTGCCGCTCTCCGTCTCATGCATGTCGTCAAGCTGAATCTGCTCAACTTTCGCAACTACGCCCGGCTCGATCTCGAGCTGCCGGTCGGCCCGCTCGTGGTGCAGGGGGGCAATGCCCAGGGCAAGAGCAATCTGCTGGACGCGGTGCACATCCTGGCGACCGGCCGCAGCATGCGCGGTGGGCCCGAGGCTGCCTGGATCAACGTCGATGCGCCCGACGAGGCCCATTTCGCGCGCATCCGGGCGCAGGTCCAGGCGGAGGCCGGGAACCAGGACCTGGAGCTCGTGGTCGCTCGAACGAGCGCCGGCGGCGGCGTGCGACGCCGGGTGCGCATCGGCGGCGCCGCCCGTCGATTGGCCGATCTCCCCGGCCGCTTGCAAGCCGTCAGCTTTGCCCCTGCGGACTTGACGCTGCTCACCGGTCCGCCGCGCGAGCGGCGGCGATGGCTGGATATGGCGCTGGCGCAGCTCGATCGAGACTACGTGGCGGCGCTTGCGGACTACGACGTCGTGCTCACGCGGAGGAACGCGCTCCTCCGCCGCATCCGCGCCGGGCACGGCCGGCTGCCGGAGCTGGACTTCTGGGACGCGCGTCTCGCCCCGCTCGCGGTTCGGGTCATTCAGCGGCGGGAAGACTTCGTGGAAGCGATGCAACCGCTGCTCGCGGCGGAGTATGCGCAGATCACCGACGATCCATCCCTTGCCGTCAGCTACGCCGCCACGGCGACCGCCGGGGATCCCTCGGAGCATGTGGAAGCCCTGCGCCAGGCGCGGCCCGGCGACGTTGAGCGCGGGGCGACGAGCTTGGGCCCGCATCGAGACGACCTCGCGCTCCACCTGGGTCCGCACCCGCTGGCCAGCTTCGGCTCGCGCGGCCAGCTACGCTTGGCCGGGGTGGCACTCAAGTTGGCCCAGTTCGAGCTTGCCCAGCGCCGAAGCGGTGAACGGCCGGTGCTGCTGCTCGACGACGTGGCGGCTGAGCTGGACCCGCACCACCGGCGCCTGCTGCTGGAACGCCTGACACCGTCGGCGCAGACCATCGTCACCACCGCCGATCCGGCTGGGCTGGATTCGCCGCTGCTCGACCGCGCGGCGCATCTGGTGGTCGAACGCGGTTGCATTCGGACCGCGCATGCCCCGGCGTAGATCAGGCCAGGCCCGGCCACTCGCCGATCTGCTGGCCGAGCTCGGCGAGCGCTCCGACATGCGCTACGGCCGCCGTCGACTTGACACCACCCTTGCGATCGAAGCCGCCCTGCAGGCCGTCTTGGGCGACGATGCGGCCGCCCGCTGCCAGCCGGCCGGGTACGTGGGGACGACCGCGATTCTGGCCTGCCGATCGAACGCGTCCGCCCAGATCGTGGCCATGCACCTGCCCCAGATCATGGACGATATGCGCCGCCGCGTGGCCCACGCCGACGTGCAAGAGCTGCGGTTGACCGTGGCGCCCGACTACTGGGCAGCGGTCTAGGCGCTCGACCGCCGCCAAGTATCCTAGGCGCGCGCCCGTCCGTGCGGGCGAACGGGGACCGGCTTGCATGCACAACATCGCACTGATTCCGGGTGACGGCACTGGGCCGGAGGTCACCGCCGAAGCACTCAAGGTGCTCGAGGCCGCCGCTCACGTTGGCGGCTTCACCTACGACACCACCACCCTCGACTTTGGCGGCGAGCGCTATCTGCGCACCGGCGAAACCCTGCCGGACGGCGCCATCGACGACCTTCGCCAATTCGACGCCATCTTCCTCGGCGCCATCGGTCACCCCGAGGTGCTTCCCGGCATTCTGGAGAAGGGCATCCTGCTGCGGATCCGATTCGAGCTCGACCAATACATCAACCTGCGCCCGGTCAAGCTCTACCCCAACGTGGAGACCCCGCTGCGCGACAAAGGCCCCGAAGACATCGACTTCATCATCGTGCGCGAGAACACCGAGGGGCTCTACTCCGGCATGGGCGGCGTGCAGTACGCGGGCACGCCCAACGAGGTTTCCACGCAAATTCACTGCACCACCTATCACGGCGCGTCGCGCTGCGTGCGCTACGCCTTCGAGCTCACCCGCGCCCGCGCGCGAACCAACCAGCTGCACCTGGTGGCGAAGACCAACGTGCTCACCTACGTTCACGGCACGTGGTGGCGGGCATTCAACGAGATCGGGGACGCGGAATTCCCTGAAATCGCGCGCGATTACGCGCACGTGGACGCCGCCACCATGTGGATGGTCAAGAATCCCGAATGGTTCGACGTCGTCGTCACCGAAAACCTGTTTGGCGACATCATCACGGACCTGGGCGCGATGATTCAGGGCGGCATGGGCATCGCCGCCGGAGGCAACGTCAACCCCGACGGCGTCTCGATGTTCGAGCCGATCGGCGGCTCCGCGCCCAAGTACACCGGGCAGGGCGTCATCAACCCGCTGGCGGCAATCAACGCCATGCAGATGCTGCTGGACGACATTGGCGAGCATGCGGCGGCGCAGCGCGTGGAGGCCGCCGTCGTCCAGGCGCTGGAGAGCGGACGCTTCGAATCCATGAGCGCCGGTCGGATGGGCATGTCCACCTCGGAAGCCGGCGACTTCGTGGCGGGCCTCGTTTAGCCGGTTCGGCTTTCGCACCACGGCCGCATCTCGCGGCGGTTTCGGCTGTAGCCGCCGACCGAGCAAGGCCCGGCGAATCGATCGACCCGGCGTGCGACGGCGGGCCGCCGCGGCAGTAGCCGGTGATATACTTCGGCGCCTTCGGCAGCGGGCCCATCCACCCGCTCAATCATCCGAGGACACCCTCATCGCTTCGTCCAACGGCTCGCTGGCCGGACTCAGTCAAGAGCGCCTGCTGTGGATCTACCGCACGATGCGCCGCATCCGCCGCTTCGAGGAAACGGCCGAGGTGGCCTACCGGGCGGCCAAGATGCGCGGCGCGCTGCACTTCTATATCGGCGAGGAGGCCTCGGCGACCGGCGTTTGCGCCGCGCTCAACGAGGGTGACTTCATCACCAGCACACATCGCGGTCACGGCCACTGCATCGCCAAGGGCGCGCGCCTCGACAAGATGATGGCCGAGCTTTACGGCCGCACCACCGGCTACTGCGGCGGCAAGGGCGGCTCGATGCACATCGCCGATGTCGCCAGCGGCAATCTGGGCGCGAACGGCATCGTCGGTGCCGGCGTGCCCATCGCCGTGGGCGCCGCGCTGGGATCCAAGCTGCGCAACGACGGCAAGGTCACCGTGTGCTTCTTCGGGGACGCCGCCGGACCCACCGGCGCCTTTCACGAAGGCGTGAACATGGGCTCGGTGCTCAACGTGCCGGTCGTCTTTGTCTGCGAGAACAACCAGTACGGCATGGCCACCCACACCGAGTACGCCAACGCCGCGCCGGTGGGCGACCGGGGTCCGGCCTACGGCATGCCCAGCGAGCGCATTGACGGCAACGATGTCTTCGAGGTCTACGCACGGGCCAAAGTCGCCATCGAAAGTGCCCGCAACGGCGAGGGCCCAACACTGATCGAGACGATCACCTACCGCCAGAAGGGCCACACGATCCACGACTCGAAGGGCTATCGCGACGAGGAAGAAATCGCCAAGTGGATCGCGCGCGACCCCATCGAGCGCTTCAAGCGGGCCGTCCTCGAGGCCAAGGCGCTGACCGAAGACGAGATGCAGGCGATTGACGACGAGGTCGAGGAAGCCATCAAGCAGGCCGAGGAGTTCGCCGAGGCGAGCCCCTGGCCCACCCTGGACGCTATCGAGCAGGACGTGTACGTCTAGCCATGGCTGTCACCAGCGCACCCGACGCCCCCGCCACTGCGGCCACCCGCCAGATTTTCATGAGCCAGGCGCTGCACGAAGCTCTGGACGAGGAAATGACGCGCGACCCGAACGTCTTCGTCATGGGCGAGGAAGTGGGCATCTGGGGCGGGGCCTACAACGTGACCGCCGGCCTGCTGGAAAAATGGGGCGAGGCGCGCATCATCGACACGCCCATCTCCGAGGC
>DAOUHO010000117.1:0-2572 GCA_034428595.1 Chloroflexota bacterium
CCATCGACATCGGGCGCGACAACGTCACGGCGAACGTCATTGCGCCAGGGGCCATCCACGTCGAGCGGTACGACCGGGAAAACGTGGACGAATCAAACATGATTCGCGGCATCCCGTCGGCTTCCGTCGGAACGCCCGCCGACATCGCCGGCGCGGCGGCATTCCTGGCATCCGAGGATGCGCGCTACGTCAACGGCGCGGTGCTCTTTGTCGACGGCGGCCTCACGGCGCGCATGAGCATCGAGTAATACCGACGCCTCGCGTAGAAAACGGTACAGCCCGGGCGCCAACCGTTCGGTAGCATTAGGGAGCCCAAGACAGCTCACTCGAAGCGAGGCCCCGACGACGCCTGACGCCGGCTACACACGCAATGGCTCGGCAGCCAGTATCGGTGTATCGGGTTTGGCGTTTAAGCATCCGGCCACCACCGCATTCGCCCGACCGCGGACGCCAGAGCATCTGCATCCATGAGCCTTCGGCTTGCCGTTCCGCGTGAGTTGCGCCCCGGCGAGGCGCGCGTGGCGCTTGTGCCCGATGCGGTCGCCCAGCTTGTAAACGAGGGCTTTGCCGTCGCGGTCGAGCGCGGCGCCGGAGTCCGGTCGTTCGCCGACGACGACGCCTACGCAGCCGGCGGGGCTGCCGCAGTTGCCGATCGAGCCGCGCTACTTCGCGAAGCGGACGTGGTGCTCACCGTGCGCGGGCTAGGTGCGAGCGACGACGAGTCTTTCACGCGCGATCTTGCCTGTGTCCGGCGCGGCGCGGCGGTCGTGGGCCTGCTCGATCCCCACGACGACGAGGACCGGATCCAGTCCATGGCCGATCACGGCGTCCTGGCGTTCGCGCTCGAGCGCATGCCGCGCATCACCCGCGCGCAGAGCATGGACGTCCTCAGCTCGATGTCCACCATCACGGGCTACCAGGCGGTCTTGCTGGCGGCGCGGACCTCGCCCCGCATGTTTCCGCTGCTGATGACCGCCGCCGGGACGCTGGCCGCGGCCCGCGTGCTGGTCCTGGGAGCGGGGGTGGCCGGCTTGCAGGCCATTGCGACCGCCAAACGTCTCGGCGCCGTCGTTCAGGCCTACGACGTGCGCCCCGCCGTCCGCGAGCAAGTCGAGAGCCTGGGCGCCACGTTCGTCTCGTTCGACGGCGAGGAAACCGGCGCGACCGCCGGCGGCTACGCCATCGAGCAAACCGAGGCGTTCTATGCCCGTCAGCGGGAGATGCTGGCCGACGCGCTGCGTGACGTGGACGTCACCATCACCACGGCGCTGGTGCTCGGACGACGCGCCCCGACGCTCATCACGGCCGCTGCCGTGGCCGGCATGCGCCCAGGATCGGTCATCGTGGACCTGGCCGCGGAGCGCGGGGGGAATTGCGAGCTGAGCGAGCCCGGCACGACCGTCGTTCGCCACGGCGTATCGATTGCCGCACCGCTCGATCTGGCGTCGGCAACGCCGGTGCACGCGAGCCAGATGTATGCCCGCAACGTGTCGACCTTCCTCCGCCACATTGCCTCGCCCGATGGGCTGACGCTCGATACGCAGGACGAGATATTCCGCGAGACCTTGGTTACCCCGGCGGCCATCGACGCCCAGGAGTCACCGGCGGACGCCGTCGCAGTAACCGGAGCGTAGATGGAAGTCTTCATCCTCGCGCTCACGGTGTTTCTGCTCGCCGCGTTCATCGGGTTCGAAGTCATCACCAAAGTCCCGCCGACACTGCACACACCGCTCATGTCCGGCGCCAACGCGATCTCGGGAATCTCCATCGTCGGAGCGATCATCGCCGCCGGCGCGCAGCAGACGCCGCTGGCCGCGGCCTTGGGCCTGGCGGCGCTGATCCTGGCCACCGTGAACGTGGTCGGCGGGTTCCTGGTCACGCACCGCATGCTCTCGATGTTCCGCTCGCGGAAGAAGTAGGGCGTGCCCGAGGGCGTCGTCAACGGCGCGTATCTGGTTGCCGCGACGCTCTTTATCCTCGGCCTTCGGGGACTGTCGACCATTCGCGGCGCCCGTCGCGGGAACGTGCTCAGCTCCCTCGGGATGCTCGTGGCCATCGTCGTGACCTTGCTCGACCGCAAGATCATCGGATTCGAGCTCGTCGCGGTTGGATTGGGCGTCGGCGCGGCGCTCGGCGCCATCCTTGCCCTGCGGGTGCACATGACCGCCATGCCCCAACTGGTCGCGGCATTCAACGGGTTCGGCGGCGGAGCCTCGGCGCTCGTCGCAGGCAGCGCCATCGCTTCCGGCACGGTGATGACGGCGGCGACGGAGTTGCAAGCCGTGGCGGCAGGAGCGATCAGCGGACTTGTCGGCGCGCTGACCTTCGCCGGCAGCGCGGTGGCCTGGGGCAAGCTGCAGGAGGTCTTGCGCTGGCAGCCGGGCAATACGTCCCTCCATCACAGCATCAACGGGGCGCTGGCTGCAGGAACGCTCGCCCTCTTTGCCCTGGTCATATTCGATGTCTCGCTGCAATGGCCGTTTTGGGCGCTCGTGGCCGCCGCGGCGATCTTGGGGGTGCGGCTCACCCTGCCGATCGGCGGCGCCGACATGCCGGTGGTGATCGCGCTGCT
>DAOUHO010000118.1:0-21217 GCA_034428595.1 Chloroflexota bacterium
GGTCGGCAGCCCAAAGATGAGCAGCCACTGAACCGCCGACGTGGTCTGCGGGGTGGGAATCACGCCCCCATAGAACTCCACGTAGTGCTGGTGGAACGGCAGGAACAGCAGGTGACTTGCCGCCACCAGTGCCGCAGCGGCCCCCGCCGTCACCGCGACGACGGTTCGCCCGCCCAATCCGCCCGCGCGCCACAGGGCGTAGGCCAGCGTTGCCAGCGTCACGACCAGATAGGTGGGAAAGTCCCACGGGTTGGTGACCCGGTGCAGTCCCAGCACCAGCGCCTGAATCGCCAGCACGGCCACCCATGAGGACCAGCGAACGGTCCCGCCCTTCCGCCGGCGTTCGCCCAGCGCCGCGAGGGCCAGCGCGCTCAAGAGCGCCGCGGCCGTCGCGGCCAGGTTCATCAGATGCGGGTGAAGATCGCCGTAGGTGAACGTGAACCACGGAAACTCGTTGACGGTGTCCGGAATAACCCGCGTAGGTGCCCAGAGGTCGTAGTCGGCCGCCAGATTGCCGCCGATAGTGGCCGGAATCTGGGCCAAGACGCTCCATCCTGAGGTCGGGTCGGAGGCGTGGGCGCCCGCGATTTCCACGAGCTGCACCGCCGACTGCAGGTTGCCGGCCACGACCACCAACAGCACCGCCGCGACGCCGACGGCCACGGCCCGCCAGCCCGGTCGCCGCAGCAAGGCCCACACGCCGTGACCCACGGCAAATGCTCCGGCAACCATGGCTGCCGCGTAGCCGGCCAGCGCCAGGTTGTAGGCCGTGCCCGGCGGCACGCCCAGCACCTTGCTCAGCGCCGCCGTCGGCACGTGGCCGAAGTAGTAGTAGTTCAGATGCCCTCCGGCGTACCACGGGTCGTGCGGTGGGAACGTCGGTGACCTGATGATGGCGTTGAGATGGGCATAGTCCATCGGTTTCTCACCGCCGAACACGGGATGCCACAGATCGGGATTCGCCGCGCGCAGCGCCAGGAATCCAGCCCATGCGACGAGGAAGACGCCTTCGACGACGAATGCGGTACCCAGACGCGGACGCAGCGCCGACCACGACATTCGACCGGCAGACCACGTCGCGGCGGCGACCAGCGCCAGCGCGGCGGCGCCGCCGACGATGCTCGGCGTGTCGAAGCGCGCCAGCCCGACGCTCGCCAGCCACCAGGCGGGCAGCACCGCCAGCGCCGGCGCCAGCACGCGCGCGGCCGCATAGCCCGCATCGGGCAGCATGCCGAGCGCCCGCGCCAGCAGCGGCCAGAGCGCCAGCGTGAGCGCCAGGCCCGCGCCGTACCACGCCAGCACCGCGGCCCAGCCCTCGAGCGGACGTTCGCGATAGACCTCGGGCCATCCGGCGTCGCGCTGAACGGCGGCGGCGGCCTCCGGGGTCAGGAGAATCGGGGCTGACTGCGAGTCCTTGGGCAGTACCGGAACGGCCCCGCGCTCGTCGACGTCCGCCAGACTCGACGCCACCAGCGAAGCGACGTTGGGCACGTCGCGCACGAACACCGAGACGCGCGGGTGGTCGTAGACCGTGAACGCCTCTTCGGCGCTCGCATCGTCGATCGTCCACGGACCGAGCGATGGCCGCGACTCGAACTGCGCGGCCAGCCGGAATCCCAGCGCCCCGTCCCAGAGGGCGTCGTAGTAGCGCCCCGCCAGCGGATATCGCTGCGGCATGCGTGGAATCGTGGCCGCCCCGCGGTCGCTGGAGAGCACCACGACGTCGGCGGCGCTGAGCGCTTCAATAAGGTGCCCCCGCTTGTCGGCGTTCTCTCGGTCGAAGACGCGCAGTTGGCTAAACGCGTAGCGGTCGTGCGGCAGCCCGGGGAGCCCCAGCGGCAATTGATCGTCCCAGTGCTCGGTCAGCACGTGGGCGCCGGCGGGCACGTTGGCGTGGATCCAGGCGGAGGCCTCCACGCGGGGATGCTCACGCGCGTAGACCTGCATGAACGCGGCCGCCCAAGCGGCGGTGGCGGCGACCATGAGACTTCCGCCGACCACGATGGCGGGGGACGCGAGCCTTCCGGGAATTCGAGGGATGCGATCGCGCCGGCGCCACAGCTCGGCCAGCAACCACGCGGCCACCAGCGCGAGCACGGGGTAGAGCGGGTGGAAGTAGCGCATGGTCTTGAGCACCAGGGCGCCGCCGTAGCCGAACGTCAGCGCGGCCCAAGCCAGCGGCAAGGCGAGTGGGTGACGGTAGCCGCGCCAGAGCGCCACGACGGACGCGCCGATGCCGACGAGGGCGGCGAGTCCGAACGCCGGCCCCACGCCCCAGAGCACGATTTGCTCCAACGGAAATAGGTAGGGGGCGGTGCCGGCCCACTGCACGCCCGGCGGCCAGTCGTAAGTCCCGGTTTGAATCGCGTGCTGCTGGTCCACGGCGCTCAGGAACGGCTCGCCCAGCCGCCAGTCCAGCGGGGATGCGGACGTAAAGGCGTAAGGCTGAGCGAGCCGAAACGCCATCGCCGCCGCGACGGCAACCAGGACGCCCCTGCCGAGCCAGGCCGCCGCGGCCGCCGGACCCGACCGCAGGTGCCGGCCGCGCCAGCCTTGCACCACCCACCATGCCGCCACCAAAACCACCAGCAGCCCGGCGCTCAGCTTGCTCGCCAGCGCCAGCCCGATGGCCAGCCCAAGCAAGGCCAGGTCCAGCCAGCGAGGCCTGTCGGCCGCGCGCACCAGCAGCCACAGCGCGGCGGTGCTGAAGAAGGTTGCAAACGTGTCGACCGTGAAGAAGTGCGAAAGCTGGATGGCATGCACCGCCAGCGCCACCAGCAGGGCCGCAAGCAGCCCCGGCCACGCGCCCAGCAGGCGCCGTCCCAGCAGATAGACCAGCACCACCGTTCCGGTATCGACAATGGCCGACGCCGCACGGCCCACCAGGTAGGCCTGGTCGTAGCCCTGCATGCCCAGCAGCCGGCTCAGCCAATCGACCAGAAAGACCGGCAGGGTGCCGTAGACGAAGAAGCCGACCCCTTGATTGAACGGGCTGTACGGCGACGCGGCGGGATCGAAATACATCGCCAGGTCGGTCGGCGGGCGGATCTGGGTGAGCACAATGCTCAGGAAGCGCTCGTCGGGGTGAAGGTGGTGACCCTGATCCCAGTCCAGTCCAAACAGCCGCAGGGCGAGCGCCAGGCCGGTCACCGCCGTCAGCGCGAGCCAATGCAGCGCGCGCGCGTGGGTCATCCGGTCCGATCCAGGCGCAAGGACACGTCTCCGGTCGTGATCACACGGCGGGTGCCGTCGCCCAGCGCGAGATGCAGGCTGCCATCCGCCGGCAGCGCCTCGACTCGGCCGTAGACGTGGCCGTCCGGACCGCTCACCAACACCCGCTCGCCCAGGACCACCGAACGATCGCTCCAGGTCTGTTGCAGCGCCTGGCGCGTGGTCGCGTCGGCCGCCAATGCGCCCACGATGGCCGCAGCCAGCTCGATCAGCAGCGCCGACAGATCCAGCGCGCTGCCGCGGATCTCCGCCAGGCACACCGTCGGAGTGTCGTTCGCCACTCCCGGAGAGCTGTTGACGTTGAGCCCCACGCCCACGAGCGACCACGGTCCATGGGCCTCGGCCAGCACGCCGCCCACTTTGCGTCCGCCATGCACGAGGTCATTGGGCCACTTGATGCCGAGCGCGACGCCCGTGTGGGCCTCGATTGCGCGCGCCGCCCCAAGGGCCGCGGCCATGGTCGGCCACGCCGCCGGCGCGTCGGGCGGCACTTCGATGGCAACCGTGAACGCCAACCCGCCCGGCGCGTGCACCCAGCGGCGGCCGCGGCGACCGCGGCCGCCGGACTGCCGTTCGGTGGCGACCAGCACCGGCCCAACGCCCCCTTCACGCACCGCCTCTCGCGCCACGTCCTGCGTCGAGCCAACCTCGTCGTGGCACCGCACATCGACATCGTGGCCGCGCCGCCGGAGCTCGGCGGAAATGCACTCCGCGTTCAAGCCGGATCGGTCTCCTGGCTCGCGTGAAGGGCGGGACGCATGCGCTGGCGGCACGGTTGGACCTTTCTGTGGTGGTCGTTTCCGAGTATGCTCCGTCGCAGTCTGTAGAATCCGTTCAATCGGCTACGAGGGGGAGTGCTGGTGGCGTTTAGCGTAGTCAGCCAGAAGTCGGGCAAGACCTACTACCTACACTCGCGGGACGTGACCCTGAGGGGTGGACGCGAGCAGACGATCTACTTCTTCGCGCAGACGGAGAAGGAGGGCGTGATGGACGAGCTGCCAGCGGGCTACGAAGTCTCGGAGAATCCGCGCACCGGACTGCCTTTGCTCAAGAAGGCGTCCTAGCCGCAGCCTCACCGAGTTCCCGGAGACGCCGGCGCAGGACGGTCGGAGGCACGACGAGCCGAGCCGCCACGTCGTCAATGCGTCCGCGCGTGTTCAGCGCGTAGCGCTCGACGAGGGCGTCTGGCAACAGCAGTTCGATGGCGAATCGGTCGGCTTCCCACTCCGTTCGCCGGCTGGCGGACCGAGGATGAGGAACGCCGGCCGATCCCTGGTGCAGGGTCAGATGGCCGAGCTCGTGCGCCGCGCTGACGTTCTTCCAGGCGGGCGGGACGTGCGCGCCCAGAAGCAGCAGCGGCAACCGGCCGCGCCGCGGCACCAGCGCGGCCTCGAGTCCGGCGGGCAGCGGCAGCGTGATTGGCCGCACCAGTTGCCGCTGGGCGGCGTACCCCGCCACATCCACGATTGGGGCCCAGCCCGATCCGCCGGGCATGAATCGCAGCCGTGCGGCCGCGTGGCTGATCCGCTGGCGGGTGATGCCGTGAGTGTGCACCGAAATACCGTACAAAATACGAACATCAGCGTCCACTGGCCACGCAGGCCCCAATCGCGGCGTGGCCACTGTGGAGACTTGAGTCCCGGCGGCACGCGCCGATGACCCTGGCCGACCGCGCACGCGCCATCGTCGGCGCCGCCAATGTCGTCGACGAGCCCGACGCCCTGTGGACCTATGCCTACGACGCCACGATGGGCTATCGCGGGCAACCGGCCGTCGTGGCGTTCCCCAAGAGTGAGCCGGAGATCCAGCAGCTCGTCGCTGCGGCGGCTGCCGCCGATGTTCCCTGCCTGGCGCGGGGCGGTGCTACGAGTCTCGCCGCCTCCGCCGTGCCTCCGCCCGAATCCCTGGTCATCGACACCAACCGCATGCAGGAAATCGAACGATTCGATGCGAACCGTCGCTTGGCGGTGGTCCAGCCCGGCGTGGTCACCCACGCCTTTCGCGACTTCGCGGCGGCGCACGGCCTGTGCTACCCGCCCGACCCATCCTCCGAGGCAGGCTCGACGCTCGGCGGCAACGTGGCCACCAACGCCGGGGGCGCCAGCGCGTTCAAATATGGCGTGACGCGCGACTTCGTCACGCGGCTGCGCGCTGTCAGCGCCCGCGGTGAGGTGGTCGAGGCTGCCCGCCCGGCCGATGGCCCGGTGGTCGACGCGCTGGTCGGCTCGGAAGGCACGCTCGGCATCGTCACCCAGATCGAGGTGCGCCTCATCGTGCCGCCGCCGGCGCGGACGGTGCGCGCGGCGGCCTTCAAGTTGCCCACGGACGCGCTGGCCGTCGTGCCGCGATTGCTGGAGACCGGCCTCGTGCCGGCCAAGCTCGAGTTTCTCGACGCGCAGACGATTCAGGCCATCGAGCGGGCGCGACCCCGCGGCCTGCCGTCGGACGCCGGCGCCGTGCTGCTGGTTGAGTTGGACGGCGAGCCAGAGGCGGTGCGGACGGACGAGCAACTGCTCCTCGAGGTCTTGGCCCGGCAGGGCGCGGGGGCGGAGGTCGTCGGCGCCGCCACCGCCGAGCGCTGGTGGGCGGCGCGGCGCGGACTCACGGCCTCGCTAAGCCGCATCCGACCCGCCAAGATCGGCGAGGACATCTGCGTGCCCCGCCGCGCGTTGGCCGACACCTACGCGCGCATCCGCGGCGAAGCCGGGCGCCGCGGCGTCCCAATTGCCATCTTTGGCCACGCCGCCGACGGCACGCTCCACCCCAACATGATGTACGACCCGAATGACCCGCCGGAACGCGAGGCGGCGGCCGCCATGTTAGAGGTCATCGCCGACGTCGGGCTGGCCGCCGGCGGCGTGTTGTCCGGCGAGCATGGGCTCGGCCGGGTCAAGCGGGGGTTCACGACGCGGGCCATGACCCCGGCGACGCTGGAGGCGATGCGCGCCCTCAAGCGGGCCTTCGATCCGGATCAGCGCCTCAATCCCGGTGCCATGTGGCCACCCGCGTAGCCGAGGGTCACCGCAGTTGTCAGCGCGCATGCTCCCGGCGCGGTCCCGCAACCGTTCGCCGTTCCCGCGAAGGGAGACCCTTGCGTTACCGCTCCGTCATTCCCGCCCCCCTGCTGTCGTTCCGAGCCGCAGGCGAGGAATCTGAGGGGCAGGCGACTTGGCACAACGCCTCTCAACTCCTCACGGCCGTCGCCCCGTCATTCCCGTGGAGGCGGAAATCTAGCTACCACCCAACCTTCCGGGGGCTCCACACCTCTCCTGACGCGAAGGGGGCGGACCCCGCAGGGCCCGCCCCTTTCCCGTCGACTGACGATCCGCGACTAGGTCGTCGGGCTCGGCGCCGGTTCCGGCTCGGGCTCGACGTCGTCGTGCGTATACGTCGACTCGCCGTGCTCCGGCAGGTCCAGTCCGCTCAGCTCCTCCTCGCGTGAGGCGCGCAGGCCAACCGTCCGCTTGAGGACGTTGAACAGAAGCAGCCCGGTCGTCAACGCCCACGCGACGGCCACGATGGCCGCGATGAGCTGCGCCACGAACTGCGAGCCGTTGCCGGCGACAAACCCGGACACACCGCCGTAGGTCCCGTCGGCAAAGATGCCGACGGCCAGAAGACCCCACACGCCGGCGGTGCCGTGCACCGACGACGCGCCCACCGGGTCGTCGATCTTCAGCCGGTGCTCGACGACGTGGACGCTCACCAGCATCAGCACCGCCGCGACGGCGCCAATGATCACCGCTGCCCAGGGCGCCACGAACGCGCAGGGCGCCGTGATGCCCACCAGCCCCGCGAGGGCGCCGTTGCTGGTGCTGGCCGCGCTGATGCGGCCCGTGCGCACCAGACCGAGGTACGCGGCCGTGACGGCGCCCGTGGCTCCTGCCAGGAAGGTGTTGGTGATGATCACCGCGATGCGCAGGTCGTTGCCCGCCACCGTGCTCCCGCCGTTGAAGCCAAACCAGCCGAAGAACAGCACGAACATCCCGATCACCACATAGACCATGTTGTGGCCCGGAATGCTCCGCACTTCGCCGTTGGGCCCGTACTTGCCAAGCCGCGCGCCCACGGTGGCCGCGCCGGCCAGGGCCAGAACTCCACCAATCGTGTGCACCACGCCCGATCCGGCGAAGTCCACCGCGGCGGCGCCGACCCACGACTCGAGCTGTTCGCCGCCCAGCCAGCCGCCGCCCCACATCCAGTGACCGTAGATGGGGTAGATCAGCGCCGTGACGAGGAAGCCGTAGGCCAGGTAGGCCGTCACCTTGGTGCGCTCGGCCACCGCGCCGGCAACGATCGTGGCCGTGGTGGCCGCGAAGACCATCTGGAAGAACCAGAAGCTGGTTGTCGACACGTCATACGCGTCGCGAACCAGGAAGAACCCGGAAAATCCGATGAAGGCGTTGCCTTCGGCCATTCCCGGCAGACCCGAGCCGCCGAACATGAAGGCGTACCCGAAGGCCCAGAACGACAGCCCGGCGGCGGCGAAGTCCAGGATGTTTTTCGTCAGGTAGTTGACGGTGTTCTTCGCGCGGATCAGGCCGGCGCCGAGAAGGGCAAACCCGGCCTGCATGAAGAACACCAACGCGCCGGAGGTCAGCGTCCAGACGAAGTTGACGCCCGCGTCTGGGTCGGCCGCGATGGTGGCGTCCCCGGCGGGATCGCCGGCGGCCAACACCACGCCGCGAACAATGAGAAACGCCGCCAGCGCCAAGGCAACGGCGGCGAGAATTCGGAAGGTCGCGATCCAGCGGGGCTGACCGCGCGACCAGAGCAATGTCATAGGGCAAACGCTCCTGTGAAAGTAAACGACGCTTCCGACCCCGCGCCGCTGCTCGGGTCACAGGCCATTGCCGCGCCGACGATGGGGGAGCACCAGCCGCGGCGGCTCATGGGGGCTCCCACAGGATCGCGGGGGAGTCGTCGTCGGCCCCGCGGGATGGTCACATAGTCACGCTCCGCTGACCGACCGTGCACCGGCCGGCGTCGATTTCGGGCCATAGCATAACCACTTGGCGGTCAGCGTGTGGCGCGGGTCCGGACGTGGCTAGCCGGTGAGGTTTTCGCCGCCGTCGACGCCGATGACGTTGCCCGAGATCCAGCTCGTCTCGCGCAGCGCCATGGCCGCGACGACCTGCGCGATGTCCTCGGTGCGGGTGAGCCGCCCGCCGGGATTCTGCCGCTGGGCGTTGGCCACCAGCTCTTCGTGGCCCGGGATCTTGCGCAGCGCCGGCGTGTCGGTCACACCGGCGCGCAGGGCGTTAACCGTCACCTGTCGCGGGGCGAGCTCCACGGCCAGCCGGCGCACGTGGGCCTCCAGGACGGCCTTGGCCGCGCCAACCGCTCCGTAGCCCGGCCAAATGCGGTCGGAGCCGGCGCTGGTCATCGCCAGAATCCGTGAGCCCTCGCCCAGCAGGTCCCGCGCCACCAGGTCCTGGGTCCAATACACCAGCGAGTTCGCCATCACGTCCAGCGTCATTTCCAGCTGCCGCGCCGACATGCCCGGCTCGCCGCCCTCGCCGATGAACGGCCGCAGCGTGCCGAAGGCCAGCGAGTGCAGCACCACGCGCACCGGCGGCTGATGCGCCGTCAGCTCCGGCGCGACCGCGTCCAGCACCCGCGCGCGCGCATCCGCGTCCGCCGCGTTCACGTTGAAGAACCTGGCCTGGCCGCCGGCGGCCTCGATGTCGTCGCGCACGGCGTCGGCGAGGTGCTGCGTGTTGCGGCGATCCAGGTGCACGCCCACCACGTTCATGCCGCATCGCGCCAGGTGACGCGATGTGGCGGCGCCGAATCCGCTGGACGCTCCCAGGATCAGAGCCCAACCCTCCAGCTTGAGGGCTTCGGTGGCCATGTGCGCTCCGCGAGTCTCGCTGTGCCGTCCGCCGCATCGTAGCGCGGTTGACGCCGCGCGGGTCTGCGCGCAGATTCAATGGCTATGGATCGCCCCGTGCGCGTCGCTGTGGTGGGCGAAGGCCCCGTGGCGCGCCGCTGCGCCGCCGCCGCGGCGACCGTGGCGGACGTGGATCTCGTTGAGCTCCCAAACGCCCAAGCGCTCGTCATTGCTGAATCCGCGGCTCCGCCGGAGCCGGCCGCGGCCGCCATCGCCGCAACCGGCCTCCCCACGCTCGTCGATCCCAGCGCGCTCGTGTCGCTCGGCGTCACCCAGGAGTCGAGATCGGCGCTGCGGGCTCTGCCCACGCCGGCGCTTGCCGCGTTGCCCTGGCGAAGCTCTCCCGTCGTGCGGCTGGCGCGCCGGCTGCTCAGGTCGCCCAAGTTCATGCATGCGCACGTTACGACGCAGGGCGTCGATCCCTTGCCGGTCGCAGCCCTGCACACGCTCGATATCCTGACCTACCTGATGGACCGGCCGCCGAATCGCGTGTACGCCGAATCCGCGCCTGGGACGTCAACCGATCCTGCCGCGCCGTCGACCGTGACCGGCGCACTGGAGTTTGGCCCTCACGACACCGCGGCGTTTGCGGTCAGCCGCCTGGACGGTTCTGCCGACGGGCTTGCGGCCGTCGTGCAGCTGACCGATGGCCGGCGAACGGTGACGCTGACCGAAGGCTTCACGACGGCCACGCTCGCCGGATTCAACGACGGCGAAATCGACGCGGGGGACGCCGCTCACTCGTTCCAGGCGGTGGGGTGTTCGCGTGCGGTGACGGTGAATTGGCGTCCGGCCGACGGCCTTTCCGAGGCCGTGCGCGACCTGGTGCAGACGGTTCGCACCGGCCAAGCGCCCACGGAGGCGCCCAATCTATCCAGCGCGCTGCGCACCGCGGCGCTCGTCCGCGCCGCGCTCGCCGCGGCGGGCAGCGGCCGACCGCGCCAACTTGTCACGCCAAGGGAGCCCCTTGCTTAGCCACTCCGTCATTCCCGCGAAGAGCCTGCCCCGTACTCGATACGGGGCGGGAATCCAGCCCAAGCCAACCGGGCGAACCGGCTGCTCCGCGGACCTCCTGAGCCTTTCGTGGTTGGGCAATCGTGTCCGATAGCGGGCCTGTGCGCATCGGACTTCTCGGCGGCACCTTCGACCCCGTGCATTGCGGGCATCTGGCCGTGGCGCGGCAGGTCAAGGACGCCTGTGCGCTCGACCGCGTCTGGCTCATACCCGCCGCCCGTTCCCCGTTGCGTGGCGCGCCGCACGCCTCCCCCGCCCACCGCCTGGCCATGTGCCGCCTGGCGGTGGGGGATGGCTCGTGGCTGGAGGTTCGGGACCTGGAGCTGTCGCGCCCCGCCCCTTCGTACACCGTCGACACGCTGCGCGCGCTCACGCAGGCCCATCCCGACGCGGTCTTCGTGCTCATCGTCGGGACGGACGCCCTGGAGGCCATGGCGGCATGGCGCGATACGGATTCGATTCTTGCCATCAGCCAGGTAGTCGCGGTGGCTCGGACCGGCTACGCCGCGGAGCTGCCCGAGGACCTGCTCCGCGACCATCCCGCCGCCGCATCGCGGGTTCGCATCCTCCAAGACGCGGCCAGCGAGGTCGCCGCATCGGATGTGCGGCGGCGCATTGCAGCCGACGAATCGCTCGAAGGGCTGGTGCCCCGCCCGGTGGCCAACTACATCCGACGCCACGGCCTGTATGGGCATCGCTAGTGGGTCACATTGAGTCCGTCATTCCCACGAGGCATGTCCCCGCGCAGGCGGGGAGCGGGAATCCATCCTCGAAAGTCAACCGACGAATGGAGGGTGCCCCCCCGGTCCTGCAGAACCATGCGGCACTCAGATGTCGAAGTCGCCCACTACCTGGGCGCCGGGACGCCGCGGAGGGTCGGATATAATCGCCGCACCTCATGATGCCTCAGCACAGCGCACGCTGATCCCACTCGAGCGCGCGCGCCGTGTGGTCGAGTTGTTGGCGGAAAGGGGCGCCACGGATGTTGCCCTCCTGGATCTGCGCGGGCTCACGATCATTGCCGACTACTTTGTCGTGTGCACCGCCGGCAGCACCGTCCAGATGCGCGCCATCCGCGACGCGCTCGACCGCGAACCCGTTCCCCCGTCCGCATCGCATCCGAAATTCGAGGGCGAAGTGACGGACGGGTGGCTGTTGGCCGACTTTGGGGGCGTGGTGGTTCACGTGTTCGCCGCCGAGGCGCGGGCTTACTATCGGCTGGATGAGCTCTGGAGCGACGCCCCCGTCGTGGCTCGCTTGCAGTAGGCGCGGGAGGGCGCATGTCGCGAGGATTTGGCACCGGACTCGGCATGGGGCTGGTCGTGGGCGGCGCCCTGGGCGTAACCGCGTCGGTCGTGGCGTTCGCCGCGCGCCATCAATCGGTGCGCCGTGCGTTGGCGCGCTGGCTCCTGCGCCGCGAACCCAAGGTCGAGTTCGAGATTCTGCAGCAGTAGCGCCGCTACGGTTCGTGGCGAGCCCTTCGGCAGGCTCAGGAAGGGCTCTGTCGAACCATGGACGGTGCCCTTCGAGTTCGCTCAGATCCTGCCCCGTACCCGATACGGGGGCGAACGGACCAACAGCCACTCCTGCGTACGTGGACCGAAGGCGCTCACCCGTGGATAACGCTCATGGGAGATACAGCAGGCAGCCGATGGAGGAGCGTGCTTAGCGTTACTCGGGCGCGCGCTGCTCCAGATATCGATTCCGCAAGAGGCTGAGCGGTTGATCCCGGCCGTCAGCGTCGGTGAATTCCCAGAAAATCCAGCCGCTGACGGTGCCCGTTGGTGAGTCGCCATGCAGAGTTCTGGCCGCCTTTGTGACCGCATTCAGGGATGTGTAGCGGTGGCCCTGAAACGCGATCGCGCCGTCAGCCTCAATGTGCCCGATGAGGCGCTGTCCCTTGTAGGGTTTGTGTATTTCGAGTGGCTGATCGAAAGTGCCCGCCTCAACGAGACGCTTCAATGGCACGTTGGGTCGTGGCAAAGACTGCGCCTTGTCCAGCTTCTCGAAGTCCACCCAGGTTTCCCCGGCTGGCCCATCCACTCTGACTTCCGGATGCTGGCGCGAAAGATAAGCCACGCGCTGTTGCTTGAGGCCGCGCGACTTGGCGTATGCATGCGGCGGACCCCTCTTCGCGCTGTCACTGGGTTTTGTCACCGGACTGGGCGTTGGGTCAGGCGCGGTCTTGGACGCTGCCGGAAGCTCGAACCGCACGCGCGCCCGGCGCAGGCCCTCGCGGATGTCCCCGGGCGCCAACTGGCAGTCGGGCTGATTCCGCACCAACCGCACGAGCGGTTCGTTCGGCGGGTCTTGATCGACTAGGGCTTGCAAGGTCGATTGCAGTTGCTGGTTCACGCGCTGCTGCCGCCGGGTTTCGAGCTCGACCTGCCAATGCGAGTCAAGGCGGTTTTCCAGAACCGCGCTACGCGACAGCAGATTGAGGATTTCGACGGCTCGCGGCTCCCGGTCGTCTAGCTGGACCGTGTGAAAGAGCTTTTCCTCCAGGGAAACTTGTGCGTAGGCGTTGTAGATCCGGTACTCGTCGCCGTTGGTCAGCACGGTCCATCTGACGCCGGTCGTGACGGCGTAGGTGGTGAGTTGGGTGACCCACTTGAGGTCGTCGAGATTCGCGTCGAGCGCCTTGGCTTCGATCAGAAGCCGCGGCTCCTCCTTGATGAGCAAGGCGTAGTCCACGCGACCACCGACTGAGGGGTATTCGGGATAGACCTGGTGCAAATCCTCAGTGTCCCAGCCCAGGGCGCGGAGCAGAGGGTTGACCAGAGCTGTCTTGGTGGCCTCCTCGCTAATGCCCTTGCCCTGATGCTGGCCGATCCGCTCACGGATGGTGGCGAGGGTTTGGTCCAGCGCGATCACAGCGATACAAGTTTCCTCAACAGGACGAACCCCAGTGCTTCGCGTGCGTTTGGCTGCGCAACCCGATGTTCGTTCTTCTACTCGGACCATTTAATCACAAGTCGATTGTTGGCGGGATAGCGGGTCACTATGCCTTGGAGTGTGGGAATGACGGACGGAGCGCCGATTCGTCACCCCGGCGGAGGCCGGGGTCCAGGTCGGGTGTCTCGGCCGCAGGGGGTTGCGGCCGCGGCGGCCGGGGCAATGGATCACGCCTCGGTATGGTGGCGCGCACGGTCGCTGGATACCGGCCTTCGCCGGTATGACGGAAGGGTTTGCGAAAGGCTCCGTTCGTGGTGAGCCCTTCGGCAGGCTCAGGACAGGCTTTGTCGAACCACGCATGACGCCCTTCGACTTTGCTCAGAGCCTGCCCTGTACTTGATACGGGGGCGAACGGGAGCGCCGGTCGTTAGCCGCCCGCCAGCGCGACGACGGTGACGCCGGCGCCGCCCGCGGTTGGCTCCGCGTCGGATAGATTCACCACGCTTGGGTGGTCGCCCACGTGGCCGCGGATCGCTCGGCGCAGCGCCCCTGTGCCGATCCCATGGACCACCCGCAGGGCGGACGCACCTTGCAGCACGGCGGCGTCCAACGCCAGGTCCACTTGCTCCAGGGCTTCGGCCACGCGCTCGCCGCGTACGTGGACCTCGGCCGGAACCGACGCACCGCGCCGGCGTGCTCGCGGCCTGGGGCTTGGCAGTGGCGCGAGCACCTCTTGAATGTGCGCTCGCGGCACGCGCGCGCGCACGTTGCCGGCGCCGATCACCGCCTCGGACCCTTCCACGGCCACCACAACCGCCTCGCGGCTGTAGCCCTCCACGCGCACCCGGTCGCCTTTTTGAATCTCAAGCACTGGCGCCGCACGCGGCAACTCGGCCGCCGGACTCGCGGCATCGAGCTTCTGTTCAAGATTCCGCATGCGCCGGCGCGCGGCGTCGGTCGAGGCGCCGGGCGCTTGACGCGCCGCCTGCTCCGCCTGCCGCAGCGCGGCCCGGGTTTGCCGCAGCAGCGCGCGAGCCTCGCGTCGGGCGTCGCCCACCACACGCTCTCGCTCGGCATCGACGCTCACCAACCGCTCGTCGAGGTCGTGCTGCGCCTCGGTGAGCCGGTCGGCCTCGTCGGCCACGCCGGCTCGGGCCTCGGCCAGCTCGCGTCGATCGCGCTGCAGGGCCTCAATCAGCCCTTCGACGTCGCGAAACTCCGCCGCGAGCTTGGCCCGCGCGGCTTCGACGATTTCGGCATCGAGCCCCAAGCCAGTGGCGATGTCGAAGGCGTTGCTGCGACCGGGAACGTCCATCAACAGGCGATAGGTCGGGCGCAGGGTGGCGGAATCGAAGTCCACGCTGGCGTTGCGTGCCCGTGGGTGGCGGTGCGCAAAGAGCTTGAGCTCGGGGTGGTGCGTCGTCACCACCGCCACGGCGCCGGCGTCGAGCAGCCGTTCGAGGATGGCCTGGCCCAGCGCCGCGCCCTCGGTGGGGTCCGTGCCCGCGCCTAGCTCGTCGGTCAGCACCAGCGCGCGCGGTCCCGCCGCCCGCACCATCGCCACCAGGTTGCGCATGTGCGAGGCGAAGGTGCTCAAGCTCTGCTCGATGCTCTGCTCGTCGCCGATGTCCGCCAGCACGGGGTCGTACACCGCAAGCCGCGCGCTGGCGGCCGGCACGTGCAGGCCGCAGGCCGCCATCAAGTGCAGCAGTCCCACCGTCTTCAGCGCCACGGTCTTCCCGCCGGTGTTCGGGCCGGTGATGACGATCGCCTGCGACCCGCCGGCTGGGATTTCGATGTCGATGGGCACGACGTCGCCCTCCAGCAGGGGATGCCGCGCCTCCTTCAGCTGAAACCCCGCGTCCGGCGCGATGCTTGGATCCACGGCCTCGTGCGCGTCCGCGTAGCGCGCCAGCGCCAGTCGGCCGTCGAGCACGCCCAGGCCGTCGACCCCCGCCACGATGTCGTCCCGCAGCGTGCCGACCTCCGCGCTCAGCTCCCGCAAAATCCGGTCGATCTCGTGACGCTCGGCCGCCTCGAGCTCTCGCACGCGATTGTTGGCCGGCACGGCCGCCAGCGGCTCCATGTACACGGTGGCCCCGCTGGCGGAGGTGTCGTGCACGATGCCGGGGAAGCTGCCCTGGTGCTCCTGCTTGACCGGCACCACCTGCCGCCCGGAACGCTCCGTGATGAGCGCCTCTTGCAGCACGCCGCGCGCGGCGGGCGACCGCAGCTGCTGCTGCATGATCGCGTGCACCGCCGCCGTGGCCTGACGCAACTGGCGGCGCAGCGATTGCAGTTCGGGGGATGCCGTGTCGGCGACGCGGCCCTGCTCGTCGAATGTGGCGTCAATCCGCGAGCCCAGCTCCGGGTGGTCCGCCAGCGGGGCGACGATGCGCCAGAGCGCCGGCGTGTCCGCGCGGTGGGTTTCCACGGCGCGGCGGGTCAGACGCACGGCGCGAAGCTGCGCGGCCACGGCCTGCAAGTCCGTGGGGCTCAGGCGCGATCCTCGGGCCGCGGCGTCGGCTGCCGCGCGGACGTCCTGCGCGCCGCCGACGCTGAATCCCGGCGCCTCGCCCAGCAGCCAGCGCGCCTGGGCGGTGGCCGTCAGCCGGGCGCGCGCCTCGGCATGATCGGTCGTCGGCCGCAGCGCGCGGACATGCGCGCGGCCCGGTTCAAAGCCGGCGTAGGCGCTGGCCTGCGCCAGGATCTCCGGCAGCTCAAGACGGTCGACGGACAGATCGGACGCAAGCATGGGCGCAGGCGGCAAGCCGCGCGAACACGCGGCGGCCGGTGAGGCGGACGGGCCTACGTCAGGGTAGCGCCTGCGCTAGTCCTGCAGCCGGAACGGCGGGTACTCGTCCACGATGGAGAGGAACCAGGCATTGGCGCGCGTGGTCCAGCGCAAGACGCCGACCTGGAAGTCGAAGAGCCCTCTTGGGTACCAGCCCGTGACGATGATGGCGACGTAGCCCACCACCGAGGCGAGGAACGCCACGATTCCCAAGAAGTACAGCACGATGACGTGCGGGAGTAGCAGAATCCCCTTGATCAGAAAGGTGAGCCCGCAGAATGCGAGCAACCGAGAACTGCGCTCCGGGTATTCGGCGGTGACGTTCACCGGATAGGCGGATGGATTCTCCATGCGTCAGCCCTCGCTGCGTTGCGGTGCCCGCTCACAAGGCACCATCCGGCCAGTGTAGAAGGTGCCAAGAACGGCATTCGCGTATCGGCCCTGGGCGCCGCCAAACCGTCATGCCCGCGCAGGCCGGGTCCGTCGTGCCGGCTCACGCCAGATCCGTCATGCCCGCTCACGCCAGGTCCGTCGTACCGGCTCACGCCAAGTCCGTCATTCCCGCGGAGGCGGGAATCTAGCCCAAGGTTGCCCACGGAGGCACCGAGCGCTACTCGCTGCCCGAAGCATCGGCCCCTGCATTACCGGTCCTGGATTCGCAGCACCCGACCCGCATTGACGCCGACGGGCCGCCCCTCGTCGACGGTAACCTTCCCGTTCACCAGCACGTACCGCACGCCCTCGCTGTAGCGGTGAGGGTGGCGTGCGGTTGACCGGGGCGCGAGGCTGGCAGGGTCGAACACCGTGATGTCCGCCCAATACCCCGCCTCGATCAATCCGCGGTCGCTCCAGCCCAGGATCTCGGCGGGCAGCCCGGTGAACGACCGAATCGCGTGCGGCAGAGAGATCAGTCCGCGGTCAATCGCGTAGCGGCGCAGCTTCGTGGTGAAGCTCGCGTAGGTCCGAATGTGCTGGGCGATGCCCATGGGGTCGATGCCGGCGCCGAAGTAGGGATAGTCGCCGTCGCTTCCGGTTGCGACGTAGTCCCGGCGCATGATCTGCTCCAGGTCCTCGCTCGACAGGATGTCCGCCATGGCACGCGCGCCCTCCAGGCCGAGCCTGATGGCGGCCTCCACCACGGTGATTCCCATCGCGTCCGCCGCCTCAGCCAGGGACGGGCTCTCCAACTCGGAGCGTGCCGCCTCCACAATGGTGATGTGCGCAGCGCCGCCGAATTGCGCCAGGTTTTCGGCCACCAGCGACCTGATTCGCGCACCTTCGTCCGGGTCTTCCAGGCGCTCGATGAAGCGCGCCCGCTCCTCCGGGTTGCCGGGACCCCGGTGCACGCCGTACCACGCGGCCAACTCCATCAGGCCGCGACCCTCGACTGGCATCGCGCGGCCGAGCGCTCCGGCGATCATTTCGCGCAGAAGGCCGGGCCTGGATTCCAGGAGTCGCCGACGGTCGGGCTCCAGGGACGGCAGCGCCGCCATCTCCGCATAGAGATCCAGCAACGCTGCGTCGGGGATCGCGTTGAGGGCCGCTGCCAGCTTCGCACCGCGTTCTTCGGCGGCGGTTTCGATCAACGGCCGCGCCGTGTCTGGGATGAGCGGCACTTCGGCGTCCGCGAAGGGGAACTGGTCGGCGTACACCCTGACACCGCGGTCTCGTGCCGCCTCGATCAGCTCCAGCGCGCGGCCCGCCTTGCCCCAGTTGCGGCGGTGCAGCATCTTGAGATGGGTCAGCACGCCGACCGCCCCGGAGCGCTCCGCGATCTCAATGGCCTCGGCTACGGCCTCGATCAGCCCGTCGCCCTCGCTGCGCATGTGGGTGTGATACATCCCCCCGTAGGCGGCGGCCTCCGTGGCCAGCGCGATAATCTCCGCCGTGTCCGCGTGGAGTCCTGGGGGATATTCCAGACCCGTCGACAGTCCCCATGCGCCGCTGGCCATGGCCTCCCGCACGTAGGCTTGCATGGCCGACAGCTCATCCGCGGTCGGCGAATGCGTCGCCATACTCATCACGAGCCGCCGCGCCTGCCCGGCGCCCACCATCAGCACGGCGTTGGTGCCGATGCCCTGGCGCTCGAGCCTTGCGGCGTGGATGTCCATCGTCTCGTGCAGCGGCCACGACCCATAGCCATCGGCGCCGCCCACCACGGTCGTCACGCCCTGGGTCAGATACGGCAGGCTCGGGGACAGCTCGGGGAGGTAGAGCCCACGCTCGGAATGCGTGTGCATGTCGACGAAGCCAGGCGTCACGTAGAGGCCGTCGGCCCGGATGGTGCGGGCGGCGCTCCAGCCGCCCACGTCGCCGACCGCGGCGATCCTGCCCTCCGTGACCGCTACGTCGGCGGCAAACGGCTCCGCGCCGCTGCCGTCGATGACCTGGCCGCCAAGAATCAGCACGTCGGCTCGCGAAGGACCGATCACCACTTCCGGCCGCCTACTCATCGCTACCGCCGTGCTGGGTGAATGACGGTGCAAGCATCCGCGTCTTGCTTATTGAGAGGGCCCGACCGCCTCTTTGGACGGAAACTATGTACGTGGCTAAATCAGAGGCGGAGGCAGGTTCGGCATTGCCTCCGCGTTCCTTGGCTTGACGTCTTTCCGTAGCCGCAGTAATGCCTGCCCGATCATCTCGGAATTCGCACCATCAGAGCGGGGATTCTGATCAGAATGATTGTCCTTCTTAGAGTTCTCGGTCAGGCCCGACCCCATTCGGCGTGAACAGTGCAAGCGGAAAGCCTAACTCGCCTGACAGTTATCTTCGCATCAGACCTATCGATGGCAACCACTGCAACAGTGCTACCTCCGACCTGGCACTCAATAAGGGGTGCGTCCCGCGCGAAAACATCCAGCGGCGCGCTCTGGATAGAATCGAAGAAATTGGCCGGGATTTCGACGAGCTGGTAGACGCTCGGTACTTCGTCCGGTCCCTCACGAAACGCCCTCAGCATGACTATGTGAGTAACCGCCGACTGGTATTGCCGAAACAACTCCCGAGTCCGGTCTCGGCGGTCTCTGGCCGTACGCGCGTCCTGTATCCAGGCAGCCTCGGTCAGCTTGGAGATGTGTAGTGTCTTCTTCGACATATTCCGTGCGGCGCTCGATTTCAGCGAAAGTCGTCTTTCTGGCCCAGTACCTGGTCGAACGGTCAAGTCAACGAACCTACGAGTCCTCGATCCAGGGGGATCGGTTGGCCATCCGAGATGACCGCAGGCGTTCCTGAAGACGGACTCGAACGTGGTTAGGCCGAGTGGCTCGGTTGTGGCGCTGTGGTGGACGGACAGAGCAAGGCCGAAGTATTCGAGCCAGTCCTTGGCCCCTGTGAGCCAGGTTCCGCGCTCTTTGATATCGGCATTTGGCGGATTGGCCAAGGACTCCATGACCCTCGCAACGAACTCGATTTTGACTGGCGAAAATGTGTCGAGTGTGGCCTTGAGTTCGTCGAGGGTCACTACCCGCGCATCCGTCGTTCGATTAGATCCACAAACGCCGGCTTGATCTCAACCCCTACCCAATTCCGTTCCAACTCGCGGGCGGCAAGGAGCGTCGTGCCCGCCCCCGCATATGGGTCCAGCACGACGCTGTTACGTTTGCTCGTGATCGACACGCAGCGTATCGCCAGAGACAGCGGCATCATGGCTGGGTGGTCGTCGGCACTTCCGTTCACTCGTTTCATCGGCTCCGTAGGAATCTCCCATACGGTTCTAAGGCGGCGGTCACGCGGGCCTTTGACGGCTTCCGTGTCGTAGTAATAGTCTTTCCGCTTCGACAGAAGAAACAGCGTCTCATGAGCCTTGGTCGGCCGATCACTGACTGATTCCGGATGTGCGTTTGGCTTGTGCCATATCACTTCGCTTCGTAGCCACCATCCCGCTTCCTGAAGCGCGAACGCCAATCGCCATGGAACGCCTATCAGGTCCTTCGGCTTCAATCCCTCCGGGGTCGGTGGGCGGACCCGCATCGCGCGGGCATTGTTCTTCCTATCTGGGGCGCGATACTTGCGATTGCCGGAAGTATATGAATCGCCGACATTTAGCCAGACCGTCCCGTCGTCTCGCAGAACCCGCCTGATCTGCTCGAATACCGCCACGATGGCGGCGATATACGCGCTAAGGCTGTCGTCGCAGCCGATCTGATTGTCAACCTCGTAGTCTCTCAGCGACCAATAGGGCGGCGACGTAAGGACTGTCTGTACCGACTCACCAGGTAGAAGACTCAATCCCGCACAGGCATCCCCGCACAGCAACAAGGGACGGCTAATAGATTCAAAGCGCGCTCGGTTCAGATCATCAAAGCGGAGATATCGCTGCCACGAACTGACATCGAATGTTGGGTGCCTGAAGGGCGCAAAAAGGGTGTCTTGATGAGCTGGTGCTGGTAGGACTTTGCCGCGCACGCTACGACCAGATTAATCCACTCTGCATCAACCGCTTCTCGACCACGCCGACGACCACAGAGGCCGTTTCGTCGATTGATTTGAAGTCACGGACGTTGTGACAACCGGCGAATTCCGCGGCATAACGGTGAAAAGGCTTGACGGAGAGGTGTTTCAGCCAAGTATAGAGCGTCTTTGCCAGCGCCCTCGAAGCCTGCGGCCTAATTCAGGCGCGAATTCTCTCGCGACTCCCGGAGCTCGTTGAGGTCGCGCAGCAGCCGCTGCATCAGCTTGGCCTCGCGGGCCAGCAGCTCCTCGACGCTCGGTGATTCAAGCAAATTCTGGCGGGTGCTGACCGTGGCCGGCAGGGCGGACGCGGTGAAGTAGGCGAAGCGCTCCGGATCGCGCGGCAGCTCCTCGTGGGTGCCGAACGCGCCCTGCAGCTCCAGCGTGAGCCGCAGCGCCTTGCGGTAGTCCTCGCGCACGCTCGCCGCCAAGGCCGCCATCTCGCGCGGGTCGGTCACCGGCATCGCGTTCAACGTCACCGCCGCCGTCAGGTGCGGCTCCTGCTGCTCCAGCGCATCGATGCGAAAGCGCTCCTCGCCCACCGCCTCGATATTCATTCGGCCGTCGGGCAGCGTCTCGTGCTGCGTGATGCGCGCCGTGGTGCCCACCGGATGAGGCTCCGCCGGACCGCCAGCCTCCTCGCCGGAGCGGATCAGCGCCACCCCAAACGGACGCTCCTCGTCGATGCAGGCGCGAATCATCACGCGATACCGCGGCTCGAAGATATGCAACGGCAGCCGCATGTGCGGAAACAGCACCGTGTGGAGCGGAAATAGGTCCAGCTGCATGCCCGAGTCTAATTCCTAAAGGCCCTTGCGCCGCCTGCCGCCGCCACGTTGACGCCAGACCGGCACGGCCGCAGCGGACTGCACGGTTCAGCGGCGCAATGTAGAGTCGCCTGCGACAAGAACATCACGCTCTGCGGCGGAGGTCTCTCCGAT
>DAOUHO010000119.1:0-13766 GCA_034428595.1 Chloroflexota bacterium
GCGGGCGTGGGGCGGCCTTGGCCGGCGCCCTCACGGCGGCGCGGCGCTGCCACAGGTGGCGGGCGGCCCAGCCCGCGGTGACGACCAGACCGATGATTCCGATGACCTGCGACTGCTGCAGCCCGGCGAACAGCATGTTCTGGTCGAGACGCAGGAATTGCAGGCCCAGGCGCAGCGCGCTGTAGCCCGCGACGACGAGCCAGTAGGTGTAGAGGTTGCCCATGTAGCGGTACACGAGCCACAGGGCGGCGGCGAAGATCACGAAGTCGCCGAGCATCTCGTAGGTCGTGGCCGGGTGGACCGGAAAGCCCTCGATCTCAGGTCGCGCGGGACCCTGCCCAAGCGTGTTGGGGTGGGTGTAGAACACCGCCCAGGGCAGATCGGACGCCAGGGCATGGTGCTCGCCGTTGATGAGGTCGCCGATACGTCCGACGCCCATGCCGAAGATGGTGCCCGGCGCGCCGATGTCCAGCGCGGTGCGCACGGGGAGGCGCATCCACCACGCGGCCCCGCCCACGCCGATGGTTCCGCCGATAATCGCGCCCCACACGGTGATGCCGCCCTGGTTCAGCTTGAAAATGCTGGCGAAGTCGTGGGCGAACTCCCGCTCCCAGTTGTCGATGACATAGAGCGCCCGCGCCGCCACGATGCTGGCGGCCACGCCCCAGAGCGCAAGCGTCGTGATTTCATCGGCGGTGATCGAGGATCGGCGCGCCAACCGCCGCGCGACGAACACGCCCACGATGATGCCGATGACCGCCCATAGGGAGTGCCACGTGAACCGGAAGTCGCCGAGGGCGAACAGGTCCGGGTCCCACGGGATCTCGATGGCGAACACGCCGCAGCCTCAGTCCGTGACGGGGTCCACCGGTGGACCCGCCGCCCGATGGTACCTGCCGTCGCGCGGGCCGTGACCGGGCGTCGTCATCCGGCGGCGGACTCGCGCTGGGCTTGCAGCTCTTCGGCCAGGGCGGCCATGCGGGCGTCCACGGGCTGTCCCGACGACATGACGTCGTCGATGGCCGGAAGCAGCCGCGCCTGGGCGATCTCCGCGCCCGGCGCTTCGAGCGAGGGGCGGCGCCAATGGGCGGCGGCTTCAGTGAGGGTTTCCAGCGGAAGACCCTTTGTTTCCGCAAACGTTTGGAGTGCGGGCCTCCAGGCGGGCAGGCCGCGCGCGCCGGGGGCCGGCCAGGCTTCGGTCACCAACAGCGACGCGACATCGACGGCGGCCTCGACGTCTCGGGCGTCCGTTGCGACCGCCACGTAGTCGGCAGCCACCGGCACGGCGCGACGCCTGTCGTCCCACGCCGGCAGCGGCGCCAGCTGCCACGCGCCGTTTGCAGGCAGGTCGTCGAGCACCCAGGCGGAGCGAAGCGTCATGGCGATCCGGCCCGCGGCCAGGGCGGTGTGCGCGTTCAGCAGCCCGTCCCAGGCGTATGGCGGTGGGGAGACGGCTTCGCGATGGATCAGGTCGGCGTACCACTGCCACCCGGCGCTGGGGGCGACGTGGGCGCCGGTCCAGAACCGGCCACCGGATGACGTCGCCACGGTTTCAATCTCCGGCACGTCGGCGACAACGCCCCAGCCGTAGGCGAAGCGCTCGCGATCGGTGAGACGGCGCGCCGCGTCCAACCACTCCTGGTAGGTGGCGCCGGGTTCGGTGACGCCGGCGCGATCCAGGGCCTGCGGATTGACAAAGCCGTACACGGGGTACGCGCTGAGCGGCAGACCGATGCGCGCCTGGTGGTGCCGCCCCAGCCGCTCCATCGCCGGCAGCAGGTCGAGGCCGCCGAGCCAGGCGTTGAGCGCGAGCACCAGGCCCTCGCGGGCGAGGCGCGCCAGTTGCGCGCCGGGGACGCCGGCGACCAGATCGAACTCACCGCCACGACGGGCGCCGGCGATCAGTTCGGCAAGCCCCGACGGTGACGGGATGGCGTGCGTAATCTGGAGATCGATGTCGGGCCGCTGTGCGGCCACCGCCGCCACGCGCTCCGGCCATGGCGACTCGTTGAGGCCGAGCACGAGCAGGCGCACCGCTACGGATTCGGCCGCCGCGATCGACGGCTGATGAAGGTCCTGGCTGACGAATACCGCACCGGAGGCGGCCAGCGCTCGGATGGCAACCGTCGAGCTCGCGCCCCGCAGCAAGGCCCGGCGCGAGAGCCGCTTTGACGCGCGGCCGATGCTGGATCTCAGCGTTGCCGTCCCATGGCCCGGCGTAGCCCTGGCGCCGACGATTGGCGGCGGGCGCCGCGTTGGGCTTGTGCAAGAAAGACGACGGTTTGGCGCTCGATCCTTCGAACCGGGGTGGGAGGCATGCGATTATTGGGTACGTGGACTTGCAGCAAGAATCGCACGGCGTGTGCGTGATGGGTGGCAGATGTACGACATCGCGATCTTAGGCTCAGGACCGGCGGGACTCACCGCCGCCATCTACAGCGCGCGCGCGAATCTCTCCACGGTGGTCATCACCGGCGAGATGTTCGGCGGGCAGATCGCCACGACCAACGACGTCGAAAACTACCCCGGGTTCTCCGAGATCGAGGGACCCGAGCTCACGATGCGGATGCGGGAGCAGGCTGAGAAGTTCGGAGCCGAGATGCTGGTGGACACCGTCACCGACATCGACGTAAACGGCCCGCCCTTTACCCTGACGACACTCGCCGGCGAGCTGACGGCGCGTGCGGTCGTGGTGGCCACCGGCGCGACGGCGCGGCAGCTCGAAGTGCCGGGCGAGCAGGAGTATTGGGGCCGCGGCGTGTCGTTTTGCGCCACGTGCGACGGCGCGTTCTTCAAGGACGTGCCGCTGGCGGTGATCGGCGGCGGCGACAGCGCGCTGCAAGAGGCGCTGTTTCTCACGCGATTCGCTTCCAAGGTCACCGTCGTCCACCGGCGCGACCAGTTGCGCGCCGGGACCTATCTGCGCATGCGTGCCGAAGAGGATCCGAAGATCGAGTTTCTTTGGAATCACGTGGTCGAGTCGGTCGAAGGCGACGAGCGCGGCGTCACGCACCTGCGGCTGCGCGACGTGCACTCTGGAGATGAGAGCGACCTGCCGGTCGAAGGCATGTTCGTGTTCATCGGGCACTTTCCCAACACGGCGATGTTCGAGGGCAAGCTCGACATGACCGACGACGGCTACGTGGTGTCCGACCGGCGCATGCACACGAGCGTGGAGGGCATTTTCGTGGCCGGCGAGGCGCAGGACCACTATTTTCGCCAAGCCATCACCGGGGCCGGCGAGGGCTGCATGGCCGCCATGGAGGCGGAGAAGTTCGTCGCCGGGCTCGAGGGCGCAGACGCCGGCGTGCCCGTGGAGGTCGCGGCGGTCGGCTAGTCGGCGAAGGCGGTCGCCGGGGTGTGAGCGGGTTGTCCAGGGGCCTTATCCGGAACGAAAGCCTCTGACACCCATCCCGAAGGTCCCTGTTGATTTGGACGCTTGCATGACCCTGAATGGACGGGATTGAAACCCGCCCAAACGCCAGATGCTTAGCGCATCCAGGTTGGACCGGACTGGATTCCGGCATGCGCCGGAATGACGGCAGGGAAACCACCATCCCAACCGTTCCTCTGCTTGGGGGTGTCGTCTGGTCGGGGGCTTCTAGAAGCCCATACCGCCCATACCGCCCATACCGCCCATACCGCCCATGCCGCCCATGCCGCCCATTCCACCCATGCCGGCGTCGGCGCCGGGTGGCGGCTCTTGGGGAACGAAGCCGGTCTCGGCGACCACGACTTCGGTGGTGAGGATGAGATTCGCGATGGAAACCCCGTTCTTGAGGGCTGACTCGGTAACCCGGGCCGGGTCGATCACGCCGTCGGCGACGAGATCGCCGTATTCGCCGGTGAGCACGTTGAGCCCGTAGTTCGGGTTCTGCTGCTCTTCCTGCCCGCGGCGAATGTTGTTGATGACCACGCCGCCGTGGAGGCCGGAATTGTGGGCAAGTTGCCGCACGGGCTGGGCCAGCGCGAGCCGGAGCGCGCGCACGCCGGCCTGCTCATCGCCCGAGGTCGCTTCTTCGACGGCGTCCAGCGCGCCTGCACAGTTGAGCAAGGCCACGCCGCCTCCGGGGACCACGCCCCGCTCGATCGCCGCACGCGTGGCCGCGAGGGCATCCTCGACGCGGGCTTTCTTTTCCTTAAGCTCGACTTCGGTGGCGGCGCCGACGTTGATGACGGCCACGCCGCCGGAGAGCCTTGCCCGCCGTTCCTCGACCTGGTCGCGGTCGTACTCGGACTTCGCTTCCTCCATCTCCACCTTGAGCTGCCGCAAGCGCGCCTGGATGGCGGCCGGACGACCCTTGCCACCCTCGATGGTCGTCTCTTCCTTGCGGCAAATCACGCGGCGCGCCTGCCCCAGGTCGTCGATCGTGGCGTCTTCGAGCTTGCGTCCCGCTTCGGGACCGAAGGCCGTGGCTCCGACCAGGATGGCGATGTCTTCCATCATGTGCTTGCGGCGATCGCCGTAGCCCGGCGCCTTGACGCCCAGCGAGTTGAGATTTCCCCGCTGGTTGTTCACCAGCAGCACGGCCAGGGGGTCACCCGCCAGCTCGTCGCTGATGAGCACGAACTCTTTCTTGCCCGCTTGATTCAGCTGGTCCAGCAGGGGCACCAGGTCGTGGATGTGGGTGGGCTTGGTGTTGGTGACGAGGATGTACGGGTCTTCGATCACGGTCTGCATGTTGTCGCGGTCGGTGACGAATTCGGGCGAGGCATACCCCTTGTCGAAGGTCATGCCCTCCGTGTGGTCGATCTCGGTTTCGAGGCCCCTGGACTCGTCGACCGTGATGGCGCCGTCCCGCCCGACGGTGTCCATGGCCTGCGCAATGAGCTCGCCGATCTCGTCGTCCCCGGACGCGATGGCGGCGATGTTCGCGATCTCGTCGCGGTGCTGAATGGGCGTCGCCTGGCCTCGCAGCTCGGCCAGCACGGCATGCGTGGCCTTGTCGATGCCGCGTCGCAGCATCATGGCGTTGGCGCCGGCGGCCATGCTGCGCAGCGCCTCGGTGAGCACGGCCTGCGCCAAGACGGTTGCGGTGGTGGTGCCGTCGCCGGCGGATTCGCCCGTGCGGCTCGCGGCCTCCTTGATGAGCTGCGCGCCCACGTCCTTGAACTCGTCGTCGAGGTCAATCGCCTCGGCCACGCTCACGCCGTCATGGGTGATGGTGGGGGCGCTGTATTTCTTGCCCAGCGCCACGTTGCGTCCCTTGGGTCCCAACGTCGAGCGCACCGCGCGGGCAATGACCTCCACGCCGTCGGAGAGTTCCTGGCGGGCTTCTTCGGCGAGCACAATCTGCTTAGGCATGGTTTCCTCTCGGGCGCATGGCGCCGGGTGTCTCGGGTTGGTTGAGGGCCGCCACGGGACGTTTGCCGCGGCGGAAGATTCGATTTCGCTCAATTTTAGGGGTGGTTGGCTGCCGGATCAATGCCCAGTCGCGACGGAGCGGGCCACGGAGGCCCGGTTGCGCCGCCCAAATGTGGTCCAATGGCCTGGGATCCAGGCAGGCAGCGGGAGAGAATCCATGCGGCTCATCATTGCCGGTTGTGAATACAGCGGAACGACCACGCTGGCCGAGGGCATTGGCAAATGGGCGGAAAAGACGCTCGGCAGAAATTCCGGGAGTCACGATCACTTCAAAGGCCCGCCGGAGAAGGGTCTCACTGCCGAGGAGGAAGCGCAGTTTGCGGCGTTGAAGCCGCGGCTCCTCGAGATGTTCCAGCGGTATCAGATCGAGTACCACCTGCAACCTGGGTTCTATGCGTACCCCGACCATGTGATGGTGGGCATGCATCTGGAGGATGCGGTGTACGCGCCGCTGTACTACGGCTACGGCGGCGAGGGGCAGTACGCGGAGCGCACCGAGTTCGCGCGCCACACGGAGCAGCGAATCCTGGACCTGGCGCCAGACGTGATTGAGATTCTCGTCAGGGCCACTCCCGAGGTCATTCGGCGGCGCATGCGTGAGGCGCCCCATCGCATTCAGACGATCCAGGAAGCCGACGTCGAGCTTGTCCTCGAGCAGTTCGAGAAGCAGCACGCAGCGTCGCTGATTCGCAACAAGATGGAGATCGATACGTCGGAGACGAGCGTGGACGAATGCGTGGCGCAATTCGTCGAGTTCTACGAGCCGCTGATGACCGACGCCGATCGCGTGCGGGCCTTGGTGACGCGAGCCCGGCGCGCCGGCGAGTGGCTTTGATCCCAAAGCCTTGGCCAGGCGGGAGATCTCGATCGAGGGAGCTTGGCGCTATAGTTGGCCGCCAAGAGCCGAATGCCGAGGGAGTGACTGGATGAACGAGCAGGAAGTCGGGCGACGCGTGCGCGACGGGATCATCGGCGTGGTGCGCGGCACTGGCGATGTGCTGGAGGAGACCATCAAGTCCGTAACCGGCGTCGCCAAGACGGCGCTTGGTGAAACGGCGAGCACGGCCGGCGCCGTGGGCGAAGTCGGGGTGGGCGCGGTGCGAGGCGCCATTCGCGCCGTCGGCGACGTAGGCGAGGAAGCCGCCGAGACGGCCGCCACCAGCATCAATGCCGCGGTGGATGCTGCTGGAAGCGTCGGGATCAAGGTTGGCAACACGGCCAAGGGCGCGGTGATTGGCAGCGTCCGCGGCGTGGCCGAGGCGGGCACGGAAGGCGTCATGGCGGTTCAAGAAACGGCAAGCGCGGCCGTTGCCGAGACGGCTGAGGTCGGCGCGGACATCACGGCGGCTGCCGTGGGTGCGGTCGAGGGCGCGATCGTAGTCGCGAGAGACCTCGGCGTGAGTACGGAAGAGGCTGCGGCCGCCGCGGCTACGGGCGCCATCGAGGCCGCCGGCCAGGTGAGCGAGACCGCCGCCAAGCGTGTCCAGCGCGCGGTTGAGGGAACGATCAGCGGAGTGAAAGTTGTCGCAAGGTCGACCGTTGGCAAGTAACCGGGCACCGGCTTGAAGCCGGGTGCCGGGCTTCACGGGCTTCCGCGGCGCTTTAGGACGCGGCGATGCGATTCCACGAATTGGTTTCCGGCTGTCGCAGGAGCGCTTGACTCGACATAGGCTGAGCTAAGTCAACCCCGGGACGCCCTGGGCGCTCCAGGGAGCGCAATTGCCGGTGTGAAGACGTGGTTACCCTTGTTAAACGCGCTACAGTTACCATTGTTCAGCGCGCTAGACTTCAAGGACTCCCCAGGAGGCACGCGTCGTGATGACAATTCCTCGTCTGCGATGGACGATCATCCTGGCCGTCGCCGTTGTCGGCGTTCTGGTTCTCGCCGCGTGCGATGCGCCTGGAACGGATTCCGGCAGCGAGCCGGACCCAACCGCGACCGTTGTGGTGATTGGGGGCGCGACATCTCCCACGCCGGAGGCGACAACCGCCGCGGCCACGCCGCCGCCGACGCCGGCGCCGATCCCGACCGATACCCCCGCGCCAACTGCTACGCCGACGCCGACGCTAGCGCCGAGTCCCACGCCAACGCCTGATCCCACTCCGACTCCGACGCCCGCGGCGACTCCGGAGCCCGAGCCCACGCCCGTGGTCGTGCCGGTCCTGGCCCTGGTGATCGCCGACGTGCTCAATGTGCGCAACCAGCCCGGTGTGGAGGGCAGTGAGGTTGAGTACGTGGTTCGCGAGAACGACGAAATCGAATTCACGGGCGTCGTCACCACCTTGGCCGATGGCGCGTGGCGCGAGACGGCCGATGGGAACTGGGTTTCCGAGCAATGGTTGGGTCGCGGCGCGTTCGCCGACGTTGAGCACGCCGGCGTGGCCCTGGTGATTCCGGCGGACGGCCTCAATGTGCGCGACGTGCCGGACGCCGAGACGAGCACGGTGCAGTACGTGGCGTTCGGCGACACCGAGGTGACGCTGACCGGCGCGATTGAGGTCGTCGACGGTGCCGTATGGCGCGAGCTGGATGACGGGAACTGGGTCCAGGCCCGGTATCTGCAAATCGAGCCGTAGGCGTCGCTGGCATAGCCCGAGCGGCTGGCGGCGGCGAGTGAGCGGCGGTGTAGGCGGGCCGTGCGGTCGGGCCTCATCCGCTTCCGCATGCGGTCCTTGGCCTGGCCGCTAGAGGACTTTGACCATCTCCGAGTCCTCTGAAGGCGTCGCCCGCGCGGCCATGCGGCATTTGCGCCGGGTGGACGCCGTGCTCCGTCGCCTTATCGACGAGTGCGGGCCGTACCCGCCGCGCTCGCCCGGCGATCCCTACGAGGCGCTGATCCGCAGCATCATGTTCCAGCAACTGGCGGGAGCCGCGGCCAGCGCCATCTTGGCCCGCTTGCTGTCACTCTTCGGGTCGGACGAGCGATATCCGACCCCGGAAGAGCTGCTGGCGACGACCGACGAGCAGTTTCGCGCCGCGGGCGTGTCCCGACAGAAGGCCGGATACCTGCGCGACCTGGCGCAGCAGCTTCAGGACGGGCGGCTGGATCTGCGGACGCTGGCGGCGAGCGAGGACGCCGAGGTCATCGAGCGGCTCACGGTGGTCCGCGGCGTCGGGGAGTGGACCGCGCAGATGTTTCTGATGTTTCAGCTGGGCCGGCTGGACGTGCTGCCGGTGGGGGACTTGGGGGTGCGGCGCGGAATGCAGGTGGCGTACGGACTGGACGACACACCGTCGCCAGCCGAAGCGATGGCCATCGGCGAGCCCTGGTCGCCGTATCGCAGCGTGGGCGCCTGGTACATGTGGCGCGCCGCGGACATTCGAACGCCGGGTGCGTAGTCCTAGGTGAACCGTCCGCGTCCGCTGATGGGCCAGATATCCACGACCTCGTCGTCCTGCAGGACGTACAGGGTGTCGTGCAGGTTGAACGTGCCGCAGCCGTGCCAGGGCGTCACCCGCACCTGGTCGCCGGGCCGTAGATCGGGAGCGCCGTCGAGCATCTTGACGTGCAGGTGCTCCTCGGCCACGACCTCGATTTCAAGGCCTTCCGGGTCGTCGATCACGGGGAAGCCCGAGGGCTCGAATGCAATCGACTTGCGCCCGCCGTCCAGGTGCACGTAGCCGGGTTTCGCCCGGCTGGTGACGCTGGTGAGGATCCAGAAGGCTTGGGTGAACGCGTGGGCGGCGTGCGGACGGAACCAGGCGTCCATGGTCACGTAGGTCGCGGCCTGCAGCTCGGTCCAGCCGTCGATGGTGCCGGTGATGTCAAAGGTGTTGGTGGCGCCGCCGGTGACCTCGCGGACGGGGATGCCCTCGGCCTCGCACAGGGTGCGAGTCTCGATGACCGGCGCCAACGCGGCGCGGGCGGCGGCATCTCGCTCGTCCCGGTCTACGATGCCGACGGTGTGGCCTTCGTAGGCCATGAGGCCGGTGAATTCGAGGCCGGGTCGATCCATGATGCGGCGCGCGAGGGCGAGGGCGGGCTCGTAGGGCTGGACGCCGCCGCGGGGTCCGCCGACGTCAATCTCCACGACGACGTCGATCGTCACACCGTGGCGCTGCGCCGCCTCCGAGATCTCGTCGACGTTGGCGGGGTCGTCCACTTCCACGGCGACGCGCGCGCGGTGCGCCAGCCGGCACATGCGCTCGATCTTGATCGGGCCGACGACCTGGTTGGCGATGAGGACGTCCTCGATGCCGCCATCGACCATGGCCTCGGCCTCGCCGACCTTGGCGCAGGTGAGGCCCACGGCCCCCGCCTGCACTTGCAGACGGCCAATGGCCGGAGTCTTGTGGGTCTTGGCGTGGGGACGCGAGTGCACGGGGCGGAAGCGCACGAAGTCCTCGAGGGTCTTGATGTTCTGATTGACGAGGTCCAGGTCGATGATGGCGGCGGGCGTGTCGATTTCGTCGATGGTGCGCGGTGGACGGTCCACGAGCATGTATCTCGGTTGCTGGCGAATGAAGGGTATCGCGACGCCCGCCGGCGCGCGCGGCAGCAGTTTCGCCGATGCCCGCACGAAGTGCTGCGAACGCTCGGCGCTTTGCTTGGCCAAGTCTTCGGTGTAGGTTCGCCGACGCCGCCTTCGGGCACGCAGCCAATGCAGGCCCCGTCCGAGCATGACGGTGAGCGCCGCAAGCAAGCCGAGGTATGCCAGCCCGATCGCCGTCAGGTCAACGATGTAGCGACGGAACTCCGGGACCGTGTCCAGATCGATGTAGCCGGGCCCCGCGGCGAAGCCGATGGCGACGGGGCTGCCGAGCGAGACGGACATGAGGCACAGGTCGGCTGCGACTTTCCGCCGCAGCGGCATGCGCGGACGAGCTCGCAGGACGGCCGTCCACAACTCAATCACGAAGGCCGGGCCCAGGAAGCCCGCCAGGGCGTGCGGCAGGGCGACGACGTCATTCCAGATGACGGCGATCACTCCCACGGCCAGCGCAGGTCCGGGGCGTGTGCCGATCTGCGCGGCGGCCATGGCGAGCATTGCCAGCACCACGGCGCCGGCCGCCGGCTGGATCGCGAAGACCCGCGCGGCGCCGAACGCCAGCACGGCGGCCGTTCCGGCCACGACCACCGTTCGCGGCCACGGAGCTTCGGGCAGCGACAGGGCGCTTCGATCGAGCGATAGGCCCAGGCGGCGGGTGAGTGTCATATCAGAGCGGGGCGCGGTTTTCATCTACGGAATGCGCGCGTAGGATAGGGACATGGACAAGTCTCCCACGGCGCCGCGGTTCCCTCAGGGTCACAAGGACCCGGTGGGAATCTGGCTGTGGGGCGACCCGGCCGAGATTCGCGATTATCTCGAGCTCGGGGTGGTCGGGCTGGTCACAAACACCATTGTGCTGGATCAGCTCACGGACTCCTACGGTCCCATGATCCGGGTGATCGAGCGGTATCTGAATCTGCCGCACGACGGGCCGCTCGTGGTGGAAGTCGACGGCAATACCACCGAGGAGATCGAGCGGGTCTCGCGGGTCTTCACCGCGATGTCGCCGCGCGTGGTGCTGAAGATCCCCTGCACCATGAGGGGGTTGCGGGCGGTGGTTCACCTGAAGGCCGAGGGCCACCTGAGCATGGTGACGACGACGTTTTCCGCCAGCCAGGCCGTGGCCGCGGCGTCGGCCGGCGCGGCCTATATCGCGCCGTTCACGGGACCGCAGATCGACGCCGGGGCGGATGCGGGCAAGATCATCGGCGACATTGTCCGGGTGATCGGTCGCAGCGGCGAAGATTCTCCCTATCTGGCGGCCGGCATCGTGCGGACGACCATCGCCGCCGACACGGCGATTCGCGCCGGCTGCGACGGCATCGTGATCTCGCCGGCGACGTTCGAGGAGATGCTGCTCCATCCAGGCACGGCGGAGTGGAACGCCACGTTCCGCCGCCACTGGGACCAGATGGAGGCGAAAGGCGCTCTGGAAGGCGTGGTCGACGCGCCGGCGACGACCGAATCCCTGGTGGGAACGCCGAGCGGCTAGCTCTCGTCGATGTCCCAATCGATCAAGACGCCCAGGGTTTGATCCGTGTGGTCGTGGAGCAGGTGGAAGGCTTCGGGCGCCCGCGTGTAGGGGAAGTGATGGGTCGTCATGCGGTCGGCGTCGATGGCGCCCGACTCGAGCAGCGCCAGCGCCCGCCGCGCCGATCCGGCGTGCCACTGGCCGCCGAAGTAGCCACCCAGAATGCGCCGCCCCTGGATGACGTCGGAGGTGAGCGGCAGGGTCTGATGCTCGTACTTGCCGATGAGATGCAGCGTGCCGCCGCTGCTGAGCATGTCCATGCCCTGCTCGAAGGCCCGCGGTCCGGCCGGTCCGCCCACGGCGTAGACCACTAATTCAGCGCCGACGCCGCTGGTGAGCCGCCTGACCGCGGCCACCGGATCTTCGTCGGCCGCGTTGATGACGTGGTCCGCGCCTAGCTCGGCGGCAAGCTCGCAGCGCAACGGCGCCGCGTCGACCGCCACGAGCGGCCCGGCATCGATGGCGCGCATGACCTGGAGCATGAGGCTGCCGACCAGTCCCTGACCCAGAACGACGATGACGTTGTCGCGCTCGAACGGGGCAATGTCCACCCAGCGAACGGCCGACGCGCCGAGCATCCAGTAGGGCGCCTGATCCCAGGTGACGCCGGGCGTGAGCGGGAAGATCTCGGGGATCTTTCCCTGCACCTCGGGAATGCCGGCAACCACCACGTATTGCGCGTGAGGCGCGACGGCCCCGACCCGGTC
Source organism: Chloroflexota bacterium (assembly GCA_034428595.1). Taxonomy (GTDB): domain Bacteria; phylum Chloroflexota; class UBA11872; order UBA11872; family UBA11872; genus JAJECS01. The sequence continues at coordinate 12,095 of DAOUHO010000119.1, forward strand.
ACCAATGGCGAGGTGCTCCACGCCGTCGCCGAGCGCATCCACCGTGCCCGCCATGGAATAGCCCATCATCTGCGGGTCGATGGCCTCGTTCATGACGTAGCGCCGCCCGATTTCCGAGCCGCGGCTGATGAGACTGCGCACGGACTTGACGCGGACTTGTCCGTAGCCCGGTTCCGGGATGGGGGCGTCCTCGAGCATCACGTTGCCCCGTCCTTCGGGCTTTGCCATTCGCTTCATGTCGTCTCCTCTGCTGGTGGCCCTGCGTGGAGCCTTGGCTATGCGTCGTCGAGCGTCCAATCGAGCAACACGCCGAGCGTCTCGCCGGCGTTCCGGTACAGCAGGTCGAAGGCGGCAGGCGCGTCGCTGAACGCGAACCGGTGGGTGGTCATCAGATCGGTCTTAATGGCGCCGGTGGCCATCAAGTCCATGCCTCGCTTGGCTTCCGCCATGCCCTTGGAGCGCACGAAATAGCCCTCGAACATACGCTTGCCGGCGAACTTGTGGCTCCAGAACGGGAGCGGCGCATCCTCGTAGCGACCGACCAGGTGCAGCAATCCGCCGCGCGCGAGCATGTCCAGGCTTTGGTCGAAGGCCTTGGGTCCGGCCGGCCCGCCCACGGCATAGACCACGATTTCGGCGCCCAGGCCGCCGGTGAGCTTGTGGACCGCCTGCACGGGATCCTCGTCGGCCGCGTTGATCACGACGTCGGCGCCGAGCTCGTGCGCCAGGTCGCAGCGCAGGTCCAGCGCGTCGATTGCCACTACACGGCGGATGCCGTTGGCCTTGTGCACCTGCAGCAGCAGGCTGCCGACGAGTCCCTGCCCGACGATGACTATGGTGTCGGTTGGCTCGGGTTCCTCGCCGACGGCCCAGGTGACGCAGCCGCTGACGAGGGGCCAGTAGGGCGCGGCATCGAAGTCAACTGCCGGATCGATGGGGTAGACCAGCGGGCGGTCGTCGGGGGAGCCGATGGTCGCGTCGCGCACCACATAGTCCGCATGCGGCGCCGAAATGACGACGCGGTCGCCGACATCGAGGTGGCTGACCGATTCGCCCACCGCGTCCACGACGCCGGACATGGAGTACCCCATCATCTGGGGGTCGATGGCTTCGTCGCGGGTGTAGCGCCGGCCGATCTCCGATCCGCGGCTGATGAGGCTGCGGACGGCCTTGACGCGGACCTCGGTCGGGCCGGGCTCGGGGATTGGGACCTCTTCGAGCACCAGGTTGTAGCGACCAGCCGGTTTCGCCAAGCGCCTCATGCGGCGACTCCATGCGGCGCGGCTCTACGCCGGCGCAGCGATCCCATCATGCCAGCGGACGCTTGGGGAGGCGAGAGGGAGCCGCTAGTCGGACAGCCCGCCGCGGTGCAGATCCATCGCGAGCGAGCGGAAGTCGCGCACGCGGTGAATCGTGCAGAGATCGGCGTCGTGCTGGTCCTCGGCGTCTCGGCTGGTGCGGGACAGGATCACGAGGTCGTCGCCATCAATGGCCGCGCTGGGATACATGAAGCTGCGGTGCACGCTGTCGGGCCAGCGCGCCACGCAGCCGGCGGGGAACCAGTTGAGGCAGTCGACGCCGTAGTGCAGGAACAGCCACCGGCGCTCGTTGCCGGGGCCCCCGTGGTAACCCGTCTCGCGCATGCGCTCCCCCCAGCGGGGAGGGTCCTGTG
>DAOUHO010000120.1:0-18756 GCA_034428595.1 Chloroflexota bacterium
TAGTGTCAATGATTCGTTCATCGAGACCAGGAAAAGCTGTGATCGGGTCATCGTGGCGGTTTGACAGGAGACTTGCACCGGCGACGAAGATTAGGATCTGGGCGATCGGAAGTGCGAGAAGGAGGAGACTGCCCAAGTTGAGGAAGCGTAGGATCGGAGCCGCGATGGTCGAGCGTCCTCGGAGAAGCAGTGCGACGCCGAGGACCAGAGGTAGGCCTAGCCCGAAGAAGAACCTGTCGTCGGGAGGGTCCTTATCGACGAAGATATGACCATAGGAAAAAAAGGCAATGCCCACGAGAGCGGTGAATACCGCCGCCGCGGCTGCGCTCTTGAGCATGATGCGCACTGCGACGAAGATGACGGTTACGCTGGCCATGACGACCGTGCCAATGGTGACCGCCTCGTAGGCTCGGACTAGGAGGAGGTTGTTGGCGAGAAAGTGGAAGATGGCGAATGCCGGTATGAGCCATGGAAAGAGATAGATGGCTCGGCGCCTCGACGCCGGGGCACCCGGACGACCTTGCGGCTCTAGCCACCGTCGCGCCAGGCTGAGCTTCGCTGCGATCAGCCGGCCAATTGCGAACACGGAAGCGTGGAATCTCCCGAGCGCTCGGCGAATCCTCCGAGCGCTCGGAGGGCTGAGCAGCACGGCCACCACCGCGGCGGCCATGCCGCCCGCGAGCCGCAACCGATCCAGCCAGGAACCGTCCAGCGCCGCCCGCCAGCCATCACCCCGCCAAATCACGTCGTATGCCAGCGGACCCTGCTCGGTCGGATGGAGATTAAGGGTCGGTCCCCCACCCTCCCCACCAGCCTCCGTGGTGCCGAAGATGGCGTGGTTCCGCCGCTCATCCGTCACCCACAGCTGTAGGATCAGCGCCTCACCCGGAACTGGATCGTAGGGCGGGAATTCCAGCACGTACGGCTGGAGGAGATGATTGCCCTTGATCCCGACTCGAACCTGCCGGACAAGCTCCCGGTTCGGTCCTTGCACCAGCGCGGCCACCACCGGCGCCTCCCCGCGACCCACGCCGGCCGCGCCCCAAATCCGGATCTCCGACACGGCGCCAAGCCCGTCATGCAGGACCTGCTCGACCGATTGTTCGGGCCACACCGGGCCCACGGCATCGACGATGTCGCCGGCGGGGCGGGAAATGAAGCTCGTGCGCGGCAGCAGGCTCAGCAACAGCCCCAGGCTGACCAGACCGAGGATCGCGGAGGCTAGCCGAAGACGCGAGTCAAGCAGCGGAACAGCCTCGAGGTCGGACAGGCACGGTTGCAGATCCGAGATTCCGGCAGATCACGAGCGGCGCCGCACGCGCTAAGAGGTCTCGGCTTTCAGCGCGGCGAGCGCCTCCTCGGCCTTGCGCTTCTTATCCGGATCGGGATCACGGGCGACGATGCGGAGCAGGGTGGCTCGGGCCTCAACGTCGCCCTTGGCGGCCAGCTCGAACGCCATGGCATCGCGCTTTTCGTTGTACTGCGTATCGAACTCCCCAACGTCGAGGTCCCAGTCGCGCCAGTAATACTGGTGCTGGCCCGGCGCCCAGCCGGCGTAGATGTCTTCCCATGTGACGTCGGGATCATGCGGCCTGAGGCTCGCCGGCGCGATGGGATCGGCGAGCCGCTGAAACCGCAGGTCCACCGACAGGCGCAGCCGCGAGCCCGTGGCCGGCGCGCCACGATGGACGGTCATGCTGTGAAAGAGCAGCACGTCGCCCTGCTGGAAGGTTCCGCCCACCCAGGCGCCGTGCAGCGGATCGGTGATCTCCGTGCCGCCGGCGCCCAGCGCCGGGACGAAGTCAAACACGCCGTGTCGGTGGCTTCCAGCGGCGATTTCAAGCCCACCCATCTCCGCCGACAGGTCGCTCAGCGGAATCCAGGCCGTGATCGTGTCGGCGGCGCCTTGCACGGGCACGAAGTCCTGGTGCGCCGGCGTGGTGTGGGCCGTGCGCTCGGGAAACAACACGCGGGTGATGACGCGCGGCTGCGGAATCACCGGAGCGTCGAGCAGTGCTCCGGCGAGGTCCAGCAGTTCCGAGCGGTGCTGCATGGCGTGAAAGTCGGGCACGCGGTAGAGCTGGTTGTAGACCCTCTGGTATTTCGGCTCAGGCTCGACGGCAAAGGCGCTCAAGTCGGCGATCTGGTCAGCTGGCGGGCTGTCGGCGGCGATCCAGTCGGCATCCCGCAGCACGGTGAGGAATTGGCGTCGCAGGTCTTCGACCACGGGCGGCGGCAGCAGGCCGCGCACAAAGAGGTAGCCGTCGCGGTCGAAGCGGCTGCGCGCTGCGTCGGCGTCGCCAGCGATTGCGGTGGCGTCGAAAAAGGGCCGAACGTCGCTCATGGTCGGACTCTCAGGAGCCGTGCCGTGGACCACAAGTGTAGCGAGCGCGCTAGGCCCGGAGAATGTCCAGCGGCGGCATTTCGTCCAGCAATCCGGCGTCAGTCGCACGCCGGTACAGCGCTTCGAGGCCAGCGGCCCCCTGCGCTCCCATGTCACGGGTCAGATCGTTGACGTACATCCGGGTGAATTCGGCGGTCAGGTCCGCGCCGACTTCCGGGGCAAAGCTGCGGGCGTAGGCCAGCGCCGGCTCGGGATGCGCATCGGCCCAGGCGATGGAGGCGCTCAGGGCGGACGCAAGCGCGCGCTGCCGCGCCTCGCCGAGTTCGCGCCGCACCACGTTGAGGCCCAGCGGCAAGGGGAGTCCGGTCGAGGCAAACCAGCGCTCGCCCAGATCGACCTGCTTGAACAGTCCATAGTCGGCGTAGCTGAGCTGGCCTTCGTGAATGACGATTCCCGCCGTCACGGAGCCGTCCCGGACGGCGGGCAGGACATCGGCGAAGGCCATCTCAAGCGGCTCAAACTGAGGCAGGAAGATCCGGCCCAGGAGATAGGCGGTGGTGTGCTCGCCGGGGATCGCAACCGGCGCACCGCGAATCTCGGCCTCCGCGCTTCGGGCGACGACGATGGGGCCATAGTTGAGGCCCATGGACGAGCCGCAGGCCGTGATGCGGTACTTGTCCGCCACATACGGATAAGCGCCCGCCGACACCTGCGACATGTCGAGGTCGCCGGCAAAAGCGCGCCGATTCAACGCCTGGATGTCGGCGTGGACTTCGGAATAGCCGTCTGGATCAAGACCTTCGACCGCCACCTTGCCGTGGGCCAGCGCGTAGAACATGAACGCGTCGTCGGCGTCGGGGCTGTGGCCCACGGTCACCCGCGTCATGACAGGCTGGCGGTCAGACGCCGGCCGGCGCCCCGTCGAACGTACGCAGAATCTCGTAGAAGCTGTTGCGCTGGGCGGGTACGAATCCGGCCTCGCGGATCATGGTCTGAGTTTCGGCGATGCTGGTGCGGGCGTAGTGCCCGGCTTCTTGCATCACGTTTTCCTCGAACAGCGTGCCGCCAAAGTCATCGGCGCCGAAATGCAGCGCCACCTGCCCGACCTTCTTACCCTCGCTGAACCACGACGCGTCCACGTGGTCCACGTTGTCGAGAAATAGCCGTGACGCGGCCAGGATGCGCAGATAGCGATTGGCCGACGCCCGTTTGCCCTCGAGCTTGCGCCCAAGCGGCGTCCCGCCGGGGGCGAAGCTCCAGGGAATGAAGGCCGTGAACCCGTCCGTCTCGTCCTGCAAGTCCCGCACGCGCGAGAGGTGCTCCACGAGGTCGTCGTCGGTTTCCACATGCCCGTACATCATCGTGGCGGTGCTGCGCACACCGGCGAGGTGCGCGGCGCGATGGACCGCGATCCACTCGTCGGCGTCCATCTTGAGCGGGCTGATGGCATCGCGGACGCGGTTGGTGAGCACCTCCGCGCCGCCGCCGGGAAAGGTGCGCTGCCCAGCCGCGAAGAGCGCGGCCATGACCTCGTCGTAGCTCAGTCCCGAGACTTTGGCCATTTCGTAGACCTCGGGCGCCGACCAGAAGTGCGGCGTGAGCCCGGGAAACCGGGCGCGCGCGGCGCGCACCATGTCGGTGTAGTAGTCGAAGGGCAGCTCGGGGTTCAGGCCGCCCTGCATGAGCACGGTGGTGCAGCCCATCTCGACCGCCGCCGCCATGCGTTCCAGCATCTCGTCGACGGTGTGCGTGTACGCATCGGGCGCGGTGCTGGTATGCGGCCGATAGAACGCGCAGAACGAGCAGTAGGCGTCGCAGAGGTTGGTGTAGTTGAGGTTGGTGTCGACCACGTAGGTGACGACGGATTCGGGATGACGCTGAAACCTGACCTCGTTGGCCAGCGCCCCCAAGTCCATCAGTGGCGCGTCGCCGAGCAGGTAGGACGCGTCGGCGGTCGAGAGCCGCCGGCCCTCGCGCACCTTGGCTTCAATCGCCCTCATCATGCGGCATCGTGCTGGACGCTGACCTGGGCATCGAGCTCCCGAAAGCGGTCGACGGCGGCCCAAGCACGCGGTCCAAAGCGGTACTCGAACGTCTGGAGATAGCGGCGAACCGCCGCCGCGTCGAGCCCGCAGTCCGGGCGCCGCGCGGCCAGCGCCCCCAGATCCGCAAGGTTGATTGTGAGCTGGCGATCCAGGTAGTCCACCGCCGCCGCGGCGTTCGCGGGCGCCACACCCGCACGCTGCATCCATGCGGCAAACACGAAGGGCAGACCGGTCCATTCGTGCCATGCCGCCGCCAAGTCGGTGACGTGGCGATAGCGGGGATCGTGCGTCGATTGCAGCAGCGCGCGGTCGCCGATGAGCAAGATGGCGTCGGCCGGGGCGTCCAACGGCACCAGCCGGAAGCCGCCAACGGCGTAGTAGCGTTGCAAGAGCACGCTCAGCAGCCGGGCTGACGTGGCCGTGTCGTCGATGACGCCAATGCACCGGCCGCCCAAGTCGGCTGGCGGCACTTGGGAGAAGAGGAGCACGGACTTGGCGTCCGCCTGGGTGGCGATGCCCATGTCGCCCACCGGCACGAACAGATCCGGATGGTCGAACGCGGCGACGATCGGCAGCGGGGCCACGTCGACCTGACCGCCGCGCACGAGGTCGATCATGGCCCGGGGCGTCGCCGTGCGCGCCTCGGCTCGGACCGGATCATCGCCGAAGAACGGCTCGGTATTCAGATAGGGGATGCGCCCGAGGCTAGGCAGCATGGGTGCGCATGACGGTGTAGGTGGCGTTGCGCTCCACCGGCACCTTGCCGGCCGAGCGAATGAGCCCCACCAGCCGCGTGCGGGCAACGCCGACCGGGCTATCGGCCAGCGCCGCATGCGCGATGCGCTCGGTGCCTATGGTGCCGTCCAGGTCGTCGGCGCCGAAGTTCAGACCGATCGAGGCGGTTTCTTCGCCCGTCATCACCCAATAGGCCTTGATGTGCGGGAAGTTGTCGAGCATCAGGCGGGCGGTGGCGATCATGCGCAGATCGTCGATGGCGCTGGCGTGGCGGGGCACGAGATTCGTGGTGCCGAGCTGGTATTCAAGGGGAATGAAACACAGAAACCCACCGGTGACGTCCTGGGCCTCGCGCAGACGCACGAAGTGGTGGATGCGCTCTTCGAGCGTCTCGATGTGCCCGTAGAGCATCGTGGCGTTGGATTGCAGACCCATGCGGTGGGCCAGATGGTGGATCTCGATCCAGCGGTCGGCGCCGGCCTTGCCGCGAAACAGCTCCCGGCGCACCCGCTCGGAGAAGACCTCGGCCCCGCCGCCGGGCATGGAGCTGACGCCGGCAGCCATCATGCGTTGCAGGACTTCCGCGTCCGAGAGCTTGAATCGCTTGTGGAAATAGTCGACCTCGGCTGCCGTGAAGGCCTTGATCTGGACGGCGGGTCGCTCGTCCTTGATCGCGCGGAACAGGTCCTCGTACCACTCGAACGGAATGTCTGGATGGTGGCCGCCGACGATATGCACCTCGTGCACGTCGGGCGGAATCTGGCCCAGGATTTCAGAGATCGAGTACTCGTAGGCATGGTTGTCGCCGCGCTTGGCGGCGAAATCGCAGAACTTGCACGACAGCACGCAGATATTGGTCGGATTGATGTGGACGTTGAGCGTGAAGTACACGCGGTCGTCGGAGCGGCGGCGGGCCGCCCAATCGGCCATTCGTCCCAGGCCGACGATGTCCGGTGTCTGGAGGCAGCGGAGCCCGTCGGCCGCGCTGAGGCGACGTCCCTCCCGGACGCTGTCCCAGATAGGCTCCAGGGAGGCGTCGCGGAAGCGCATGTCGGGAGCGGTCACCGCCTCAGGCATGAGCCGGAGCCCTGTCCGCCCGGAGCTGGTTGATATCGATGCCCACACTCTGGAGCAGCAAGTGCCGCAGCGCCGGATAGGTCATGTGCAGCGGCCCACGGTCGGGATCGTGCAGCCAGCGGACGACGATTTCGCTGATGGCGCCGAACCAGGCGGTGGCGATGAGATCGGTGTCGCAGGGTTCGAGGGTGCCCTCGGCAACGGCGGCGTCCAGGTGGCGGCGAATCAAGGCGGCGAACTGCTGCCGGACGAAGAGCAAATCGTCGCTGAAGGCGCGCCCGGCGCCCGCGACCTCGACCAGCGTGACGCGCGCCAACGTGCGGTGCTTGGTGAAAATGTCGATGACCGAGAGCAGCGCGGCATCGAGCCGGTGGATGGCGGTGGGCTCGTCGACGAGCTCTCGGTCGACGCGCTCCACGAGATAGGACGCCAACTCCCGCACCAATGCGCGGAAGATGGCCTCTTTGCTCGGGAAATGGAAGTAGGCCGTGCCCTTGGAACGTCCGGCGCGGGTAACGATCTCGTCAACCGCGGCGCGGTGATAGCCCTTCTCGCCAAAGACGTTGAGGGCGGATTCGAGCAGCGCGCGCCGCGTGGCGTCTCGCTTGGTCCCGCGACGAGCCCCCGGTAGGCGAAGTTGCAACGACCGATCACCAAAACTGACTGCGGAGTCAGTTTGTCCCAGGTTGGATTCCGGCGTCAACTGACGGGTTGGGCCTAGACCCGAATGCGGGCGAAGTTCATCCGCAACGGCGCGAGGGCGTCTCGGTTGAGGATCGCGGTTGCGGGCATTGGGTCGCGCTTCTGGATCGGCATGGCCCACGCGCCAAACCGGTCGCCCAAGACTGTGGCGCGGGTGGTGACCCACATGCGCCCGCCATCGAACGGCGACACCAGCATGGTGCCGATGGCCTGCTCGCCGCCGGACAGCGCGGCGGCGAAGACCAACCCCACCTGCGCGCCGGTCACCGCGGCAAACACGGAGTCCCAAACCTGGGCCATAAACTGGCGCTCGATCATGCCGGCTGCGGCGCGGCGCGGATCGCTCACGTTCACGCCCTGCGCCCGAATGCTGGCCTCGGCGGAGGCGATGAGCGTGTCGCGCGACTTGAAGAACTGATCGCGAGCCGCCTCGACGCGCGTGCGGTAGGCCTCGGTGGGATCGAAGGGCAGCAACACGACCAGCGTGGCCGGAATGTGCCGCGGATCGACGTCGAGCGCCACCCGCACCTGATACGGCGGCGACGGCTGGGTGCGAGCTTCGGCGTCTTTCTGCGATTCGGTGGTCGCCGCTTGAGCTTCAGCCGCCTGGGCCTCGGCAGCCGGAGGCGACTCGGGCTCCGCGGCGGGCGGTGGCGCCGGCGGAGGCGAGGGCGCGGCCGGCAGCGGCTGGCCACTGGGACCAAGGAGTACGGGCCGCTTGTTCCTCGACTGAGCCACGGCGTCACCTTCCGGCAGCAGTGCGGGGCATGCTACCGCACTCGCAGCCGCGGACTACCCCAAGCCATCACGAGCGCGGCGTATTCTTGGTCGAACGTCGCCGCCGGCAGCCGGCCGGTGGGTCGTTGCGACGGGCGAGAGAGGAGACGGACCGATGGCGCTGCTGCCCATGCGCGTGCTGCTCGATCACGCGGCCGCGAACGATTATGGGATCGCGGCCTTCAACGTGAACTTCATGGAGCAGATTCAGGCCATCATGGAGGCGGCCGACGAGGCCGACGCGCCGGTGATCATCCAGGCCAGCCGCGGCGCCCGCGAGTACACCAACGACCTCTACCTGCGGCACCTGATGCTGGCCGCCGCGGAGCTGTATCCACACGTGCCGATCGCCATGCACCAGGACCACGGGAACAGCCCGGCGACCTGTGCGAGCGCGATCGAGCACGGGTTCACCAGCGTGATGATGGACGGGTCGCTGGAGGCGGACGGCAAGACGCCAGCTTCATACGAGTACAACGTGGCCGTGACGCGCGAGGTCGTGACGATGGCCCACGCGAAGGGCGTGACCGTCGAGGGCGAGCTGGGCGTGCTGGGAAGCCTGGAAACCGGCATGGGCGACCAGGAAGACGGTCACGGCGCGGAGGGGCCAGTCGATCGCGAGCAACTGCTGACCGATCCCGAACAGGCCGAGGATTTCGTGGCCGCGACAGGCGTGGACGCGCTGGCCGTGGCTATCGGCACGAGTCACGGAGCCTACAAATTCAGTCGCAAGCCCGACGCCGGCGTGCTGGTGATGGACCGGATCCGCGAAATTCACCGCCGTCTGCCTAACACGCATCTGGTGATGCACGGCAGCTCGTCGGTACCGCAGCACCTACAAGACGTGATTAACGCGAACGGCGGCCAGATGCGACAGACGTATGGCGTGCCGATTGCCGAGATTCAAGAGGGCATTCGTCACGGGGTGCGCAAGATCAACGTCGACACGGACAACCGCATGGCGATCACCGGCGCCATTCGCCAGGTGTTTCACGAAGATCCAAGCGAGTTCGATCCGCGCAAGTATCTGGGGCCCGCGCGCGACGCGATGAAGCAAGTGTGCCTGGCGCGCATGGAGGCGTTTGGGATGGCTGGCCACGGGGCACGCGTGCCGTACGTTGGACTGGACGCGATGGCCGACGAGTACGCGGCGCCGGTCTAGTCGGTCGCTTGGTCCCGGTGCGGATCGATCGGGACGCGCTGCAGGCGCTCCGCGTGGGCGGACGGGTTGCGGCCCGCGCCTGGGCGAACGGCCGCGCACGTGAAGCGCTGGACGGGATTGGCCGGATGGCGTGTGCGCCCGAGATTCAGAGCCGCGGAACCGAAGCGATCAGCCCCCAGGCGGCGACTCACCTGGGTCACGCCATCGCCGAGGCCCTGGGCGAGGAGGCAGCTTTCAGCGAAACCACGCTGGCACTGGCGGCGGCGTTGCTCGCGTCACCCAATCCGTCCCTTCGAATGGTCGGCCCGCACGCGCTCACGCCGCTGGTACGGGAGAGACCCACCTGCGCCGGGCGCATCATTCAACTGGCCGATCTCTGCGCCGATCCGGCGGCTGCGGCCGCTCTGGCGATCCCGCTGGCAGCGGCCATGACGCGCGACCCGTGCGCGGCGGTGGCCAGCTTGGAGCAGTCCGGGGATTCCGCGCGGCGGCGGTTGGCGTTGCGGGCGACTCGCCACGCCCTCGCCACAAGGAATCTGGAGTTGGCGCGGATGTTGCCGGACGCGATCGCGACGGCGGCTCGGCACGCGCGGGCAGCCGACTAGGCGTCACCCTCCTGCGTGGCGCCAAAGCCGTCGGCCAGGGCGCGCAGGGCCTCCCAGGGATAGATGCCCGTGGCGTGGCCATCCGTCCACGTGAAGGTGAGGGCGTAGTTGCCGACCGGCGCGATGCGCACCGCGCCAATATCGGCCGGGACCGTGTCCGGGTCGAGCTGCGGGGCTCCCGTGATCTCGTTGACGCACACCGCGCAGCCGCAGGCCAGACGGATTTCACGCAAGGGCAAGGTTGACTCGGCGCCGTCGGCCCAGGCGATGCCCAGCGCCTGCTCACCCACCCGTCGCAAGCCGGTCGCCGTCGTTGCGGCGCTGGTCATGCGGGGCGGCCGTCCGCGCCGTTGCGTGCCGCGCGCTCGACGAACGAGCCGATCTCATCGGCCAGCGTCTCCGCCAGGGCTTGCGTGCCGGCTTCGGCCAGAATGCGAAACGCCGGTTCGTCGACATCCGGAACCACGACCGCACGCTCGCCTGGGGCGCCGATGACCACGCCGTCCAGCGGGCCCTCATCACGACGTCGGCTGTGGCTGTTGAGACGCCGCATGACGGCCCCGCGGCGTTCCCAGTCCACTCGAATCTCGCGACGAGCGACGGCGAATGCCGGCAGCGCCGCCACATAGGCGCTCACCGGCCGCTCCGCGCCGGCCAGCCCGGCCACGAGGCGGATGACCGTGGCCATGGGGTCGGGGCCGGCGTGCAGCGACGGAAAGCCGAATGCATCGCGGCCGTTGATCGTGAGCACGGCGTCGCGTTGCATCGCCGCGCGCATCATGGCGGCAGCGTTTGTGGGCGTGCGGTGGGGCGCAAACCCCAGATCCGCGGCGTGGTTGAACACGCTATCCGGCACCGTGACCGGGAGCGCGACCGTGCCCGAGAGGCCGGCCTCGCGCAGCACCGCCACCACCAGACCGGCCGCCTCAAGCGCGTCCAGCGCCCGGCCGCGCTCGTCCGTGATCCAGACGCGGTTGCCGTCCGCATCGATGAGGGCCCCGAACGCCGCCCCGACGGCCGGCACGATGCGCCCGAGGCGGGCGCGCCGCGCCTCCACATCGGCGGGCGTGGGCAGAGACGCGCTGCTCGATGAGGCGTCGATGGCTGTCTCGCGAACCCCGAGCCGCGCGAGCAGCGGCGGCAGAACTTCGCCACAGGCGCCGCCCATATAGTCCACGACGAGTCCCAGCGTCCGTTCGAGCGGTTGCGGAATCTCGCTCAGCAGCGCATCGCCGTAGTCGCTCACGGGATCGGCCAAGGTGATCTCGGCGATCTCCGCGGCGCCGACGCGGCGAAAGTCCTCGCGGCTGAAGGTGGTTTCGATCTTGCGCTCATCGCTCGGGCGGATGTCGATGCCGCGCTCGTCCAGAAAGCGCACGTCAATGGCGTCCGGGTCATAGGGCGAGCGCCGAATGTGGATGCAGCCGGCGGCGTCGAACTGCTGGGTGGCGAATCGCGCCACGGGAAACGGCATGGCGCCGATGTCGACGGTGCGGACGCCGACCGACGCCAGCCCCGACATGAGCGCCCGCTTGAACATTCGCGCCGGACGCGTCTCATCGCGGTTGGCGGCCACGGTCGATCCGGGGGCCAGCGCCGAGCCCCAGGCAGACCCAAGCCGCGCGGCGAACTCCGGGGTGAGCTCGACATTGGCCAACCCGGCCACGCCGCCGTGCACGAAGATGGTGCGGCGCGCCCGACTGCCGTGGACCAGATTGCGGTCGATCACCACGCGGTCTTCCACGAACTTCCGTGGCCAGACGCTGATGCCGGCGCGCACGTTGACTTCGGCGCCGAGCGTGGTCCCGTCGCCGACCACCGCGCCCTGCCCGACGGCAGCCGCTCGCCCGAGACGGCAGTGGCGCCCGATGACGCAGCGATCGAGATTGGCGCCGACGCCGATGTAGGCGTTGCTGAGCACGGTGGATTCGTGCACCTCGGCCCGCTCGTCCACGAGCGTGCGGTCGCCGACCATCGCGGGGCCGCGCACGAGGGCGCCGGCGCGAACCTCGGACTCCCGGCCCACGTAGACCGCGCCCTCGATCCGAGCCGTGGGATCCACGCGGGCGGTGGGGTCGATGGTGGGGCGCGTCGCGCTATACCCGGGCGCGCTTGGAACACGCACCCGGCCGCTGACCAGGTCGGCGTTGGCCTGTCGGTAGGCGTCCAGCATGCCGACGTCGGTCCAATATCCGTCGGCCACATAGCCGTAGACGGCCTCGCCGCGCCGCAACATGGCCGGGAACACATCGAGGCTAAAGTCCACCTCGCGCCCGGGCGGAATGTCGTCAAGCGCCGAGGGATGCAGCGCGTAGATGCCCGTGTTGACGGTGTCGCTGAGCACCTCGCCCCAGGAGGGCTTCTCCTGAAACTGCCGCACCCGGCCTTCGTCATCGGTGATGACCACGCCGTATTCGAGGGGATTCGCCACGCGGTAGAGCAACAAGGCGGCTTGCGCGGACCGCTCGGTGAAGAAGCTGGCGAAGTCGGAGAGATCGACATCGGTCAGCGCGTCGCCGGAAATCACCAAGAACGGCTCGTCGAGCACGTCGCGGGCGAGCGCGACGCTGCCGGCGGTCCCGAGCGGCCGGTCCTCGTGCGTGTAGGTGATGTTGACGCCGAGCTCCTCCCCGGACCCGAAATAGTCCTCGATGACCGACCCGAGGTAATGGAGCGAGATGACGATCTCGGTAATGCCGTGATGCTTGAGCAGGCGCAGGATGTGCTCGATGGCCGGGGCGTGGCCCAGGGTGATCATGGGCTTGGGTCGTTCGAGGGTGAGGGGGCGAAGGCGGGAGCCTTCGCCGCCGGCCATGACCACCGCTTTCATGCGGGACTACCTGCTGCACGGTGGGACTGGCGTTCCAGCATGCGGGACCCGGTGGAGCGGACCTTCATCCAAGTCTAGCGGCTGAGAGCGTCAGCACGAGCAGCCGTTGCGACCACCGGTGCGGAGGAGGCCCGCTCGATGGCTCCAGGCGCCGAGCGTCGCGTTGGGACGTACCGCGTGTCCGACCGGCGCTATCCGGCGTCCGCCGCAGCGTCATGGTCGTCGTGCCGAGCGGCCGCCAACTCCGCATAGATCTGGGTGGTGGCCAGGCTGGCGTGCCCGAGCATCTGCTGGACCTGCCGCACGTTGCCGTCCGCCCGCAGTCGATGCTCGGCAAACGAATGCCGCAGCGTGTGGGGCGTGATGTGGGCCTTGATTCCAGCACGGCGGGCATAGGTCTTGACGATGAGCCAGAAGCCCTGGCGCGTGAGCCGGGCGCCGCGGTGGTTGAGAAAAAGCGCCGGTTCGTCGGCGCTGGGCTTGAGTCTGGCGCGGCCGGCCGCGAGGTAGTCCTCGACGGCAGCCAGGGCGCGGCCACGGAGCGGCACGCGGCGTTCGCCGGCGCCATTGCGCGCCAGGGTGATCGTTTCCTCGGCTTGATCCAAATCGGCAAGCTCGAGCGCCGCGAGCTCGGAGACGCGCATGCCGGTGGCGTAAAGCGCCTCGAGCATGGCGCGGTCGCGCAAATCCTGGGGCGCGCGGCCGCTGGCCGCCTCTTGCAGGACACGCTCAACCTGGGCCCGGCTGAGCGTCTGCGGCAGGCGCTTCTTGACCCGCGCGCCGTCGAGTCCCGCCGTGGGATCGCTGCTGACCACGCCCGAACTCAACAGATAGCGGTAGAGGGATTTGAGCGCCGCCAGCTTGCGCGCCTGCGACGACGGCTCGTATTCGCGCTGCACCAGCTCGTTCATGAATTGGCGCACGAACGCCGGAGGTACGCTCCACGAGCCGCGTCCGGCGCGAGCCATGTACTCGCGAAACTGGTTGAGATCGCTGCGATAGGCGGAGAGGGTGTTCGCCGACAGCCCACGCTCAATGCGCAGGTGTTCGACAAAGTCCTCGATCGTGGCTTCCATCACACCGCTTTCCGCACAGTGGGGGCATCTCGAGGCGGTGGCTCGAGGGCCCGCGATCGCCCCGCCGCAGGCTACCCCCACGGGAATATTATGTTAACACAATCAAAGGCGAACACCGTGCAAGCGGTGCATACAATCTCTCGACATTCGGCGGAGGATCGGCAGTGCGCGTGACACTGGCCTATGGGACCACCGGCTTGCCGGTGGACTTTGGACGCCCGGTCGACGTGATCGAGCCCGCGGGCGGTCAAGTGCTGGAACACCCGCGGCAGGCGCTGCTGGCGGCGCTGCGGCACCCGATCGAGTCCCGCCCGCTGCGTGAACTCGCGGTGCCAGGCGATCAGGTCGTCATCGTGATCAGCGACGTCACCCGCCCCGCGCCCAACCGCGCCATGGTCCGGGCGCTGCTGCAAGAGCTGGCGCACGTGCCGCCGGACCGGATCACGCTGCTGATCGCCACGGGCCTGCATCGGCCGTGCACGCGAGAAGAGATCGACAGCATGCTCGGCGCCGACGTTGCATCGGTCTACCGGGTCGTCAATCACGACGCGGAGGATGCGGACGCGTGCCGCGATATCGGGCGCACCTCGTCCGGACGACCGGTGGCAATCAATCGCGCCTACCTGGACGCGGACGTGCGCATTACGGCGGGGCTGATCGAGCCGCACTTCTTCGCCGGATTCAGCGGGGGCGCCAAGCTGGTGCTGCCAGGCGTGGCCGCCGCCAAGAGCATCATGAGCAACCACGACGCCACGCTCATCGGCGACCCCATGGCGCGCTGGGGCCAATTGGCCGGCAATCCCATCCATCGCGAGCAGCGTGAGGCGGCGCGCCTGGCCGGCTGCGAGTTCACGCTGAACGTCACGGTGAACCCAGCGCGCGACATCACCGGGATCTATGCGGGAGCGCTGGAGCCGGCACACGACGTCGGCTGCCTAGAGTTGTCCCGCGAGGTGATGCGCGGCGTGGATGAGCCCTACGACGTGGTGGTGACCACGAACGGCGGGTTTCCGCTGGATCTCAACCTGTATCAGGCGGTCAAGGGCATGGACGCCGGGGCCCAGGTGGTGCGCGACGGCGGCCACGTGGTGTGCGCCGCGGAGTGCCGCGAGGGCGCCGGCCACGGGGCGTTCGTGCACATGCTGCGCGACCACCAGTCTCCGTCCGAGATGCTGACAAGCATCGTGACGCCGGGGCACCACGAGGTGGACCAGTGGCAGAACCAGATCTTCGCGCGCGTCCTGGACCGGGCCACGGTGCACCTGCACGCCGACGGTCTGAACGATGCGGCGGTGCGCGAAGCGTTCTGCGAGCCGTGCCCCGACATCGCCGAGCGGGTGGAAGAGCTGGCCGGCAGCAAGGGCCGAGTGTGCGTGCTGCCGCGAGGACCGGAAACGGTCCCCTACGTGCGGGCGGCCTGAGCCGCCGGACTCAGCGCCGGCGCCGCAGCCGCTGGACCTCGACGCGCAAGCAGCGGTCCTGCACGGCCTTCAGACCGCCCGCTTCGGCAATTGCCATCGCCTCGTCATTGCGAATGCCCTGCTGGAGCCAGAGCACGCTGGCCCCAACCTCGACCGCCGCCCGCGCAATGTCTGCGCAGTATTCGGGCCGCCGGAACACGTTCACAATGTCCACCGGGCCGTCGATGTGGCCGAGGTCCGCAACCGCATCCACCCCAAGCACGCCGGTTTCATTGGGATTGACGGGCACGATGTCGAAGCCGTTGGCCTTGAGGAACAGGGCCACGCCATTGCTCGGTCGCCCGGGATTGCTTGAAAGCCCGACGACGGCTACGCGGCGGCTGTGCTCGATGATCTCGCGCAGGTCGTCGTCACTGGTGACGGGCATGCTCGGGACCTCGATTCCCCAGCGACGACCGGCGCCGCCGTCTGTCAACAACTACGAAGCTAGCACCCGTCCGGATCCCGGGTGCTAGCTGAACGCGGCGTCCGATGGGTGCGAGTGTCAAGGGGTAGACTGCGAGCGGCGCGGCGCGCGCACCCCACGAGAGGTTGTCCCCGTGGCTGACGAGCCCCACGAGCACATCTTCCAAGAGATCTACCAGAGCGATACGGTCGCGATCTCCGAGGAGACGACCCACCAGACGATCACCGTGGAGCTGTTCGACCGCGGCGTCGTCATCCACATGGAACGCGACGAAGCGCTCGAGTTGGCGCGGGCGTTCACGGCCGCCAGCCGGTATCTCGACGAGACCTAACGCCAGGTTGAGCGGCGGGAGCGCGAAATTCGCGCTTGCCCATTGAGCCAGCCACGGGTCTTGGATAGAATTGGCACTCGCCCGGTTCGGCGAACATCCAACCATGAACGCGCACTCGCGCGACGCCGTCCCGGAAAGTCAGCGTGTTGTACGGAGGAGATCTGAATGTCTGAAGTGGCGACAAAGGTCCGCCCGATGGGTGACCGCATCCTGATCCGGCCCGTGAGCCGTGAGGAAACGACCAAGAGCGGGCTGGTGCTGCCGGATACCGCCAAAGAGAAGCCCATGGAGGGCGAGGTGCTGGCGGTCGGCCGCGGCCGGACGACCGACGACGGCACCGTGATTGAAGTGGACGTGAAGGAAGGCGACCTGGTGCTGTTCGCCAAGTACTCGGGAACCGAAGTTCGAATCGATGATGCAGACCTTCTCATCATTGCGGAGCGCGACCTGCTGGCGGTCTTCAGCTAGCCCGCGGTTCCGCGGAGGCCGCAGCGGTCGCTTCCCTTAGCACCGCGCGGCCGAAGCTCGTTCGCTTTGGCACGCCCGCTCGCGAGGCATTGCGAGCGGGCGTGGATCTTGCCGCCAATCTGATCGGGGCCACGCTCGGGCCGGGCGGGCGCAACGTGGCCTACGCGCGAAGCATGGGCGCCCCGAGGCTGACCAATGACGGGGCCACCATCGCGAACGAGCTGGAAGAGGTGCGCGATCCGGTCCTGGATCTCGGCCTGCAACTCATGCGGCGGGCGGCGCAGGTCGCCGACGACACGGGGGGCGACGGCACCACGACGGCGGTGGTGCTGGCCCAGGCCATCGTGCACCGGGGTCTCTACAACATTGCGGCCGGCGCCAACGGGGCGCGCCTGCGCGACGGGCTGGAGCGCGGGTTCGAGGCGGCGTCGGCGGCGCTGCGCGACCTGGCGCGTCCGGTTGAGTCGACCGAGCACCTGCGGCACGTGGCGACGGTGTCCTCGGAAGATCCGCCGATGGGACGACTGATTGCCGATGTGGCGGCGGCGGTGGGTCCCGACGGACTGATCCTGGCTGACTATCACCGCGGCGCCAAGCGCCTCGAGGCGCGGTACATCGACGGCATGCAGATCGACCGCGGCTGGCTCTCGCCACTCTTCAACGAAGGGGCCGATCGCATCCAGGTGACGCTGGAACAGCCCTACGTGCTCCTGACGGATCGCGACCTGGACCATGAGCGCGACCTGGTGCCCGTGCTCGACAACGTGCGCGCCAGCGGTCCGGCGACGATCCTGGTGGTGGCCCGGAACGTGCGGGATCGCGCTTTGCACCTGCTGCTGCAAAACCGCGCCCAGGGGCGGCTCAACGTCATCGCCGTCAAGGCCCCCTCGTTTGGCGTGGAGATGCGCGAAATGCTGGAAGACCTGGCGGCGCTGACCGGCGCCACGGTGGTCTCGGAAGGCCTGGGCGCGACCTGGGACGAGGTGCCGCTGGAATGGCTGGGCCGCTGTCGCCGCGCCGTCGTGAATCGGACGACCACGGTGATCCTGGAAGGCGAGGGGCGCGAGGCCGAGATTCGGGACCGGCAGCGGCAAATCCGGGCGCAGGTCGCGCAAGCCCACGAGGACGTGGACCGCCGGCGGCTGGAGCGCCGCGTGGCGCGCTTGGGCGAAGCGGTGGGGATGATCCTGGTGGGCGGCATCACCGAGCAAGAGCGCCGCGCGCGCAAGGACAAGGCCGACGACGCCGTGGCCGCAGTGCGCCACGCCCGGGAGTCCGGGGTGGTGCCCGGCGGCGGCGCGGCCTATCTGCGGGCGCAGGACGCGGTCGCCCGCGAGGCCGATGCGCTCAGCGGCGATGCCGCCACCGGCGCGCGCACCCTGCACGACGCGCTGGAAGCGCCGCTCCGGCGAATCGCCAGAAACGCCGGCGAGCGGCCGTCGGTGGTCCTGGATCGCGTGCGGCGGATGGAGCCATGGGGAACCTGGGACGCATTGCAGCGCGACTACGTCGACGCCTACACGAGCGGGCTGCTCGATCCTCTGGCAACCAAGCTCTCCTCGCTGCAGGCCGCGGTCAGCGTGGGCCAAATGGTGCTCACGACCGACGCCATCGTCTGCGAGCGGCGATCGGTGCCGGTCCCGCGAGCGCCGCGCGCGGCCGCGTCGCGCGGGCTGTTCTAAGAAACCTCAGACGAATTCCCGATCCCCCTCCGTCATCCCGGCTCTAGCTCCTTCCCCCCTTGAAGAAACCTTTGAATGACGAGGTAGGGGCGACGCATGCGTCGCCCTTCCACATCCACGCGTTGCTCCACCCAATACCGCACGTCGCATTGGCCCATGCGCATGCGTCGCCCCACCAGCCGGATAGGCGCCATCGCCGTTCGACTCGGCTGCGCGAGTTCGACTACGCCCAGACGGGCGCATATTTCGCGACCATGTGCACCCGGAATCAACGGTGCCTGTTCGGCGAAATCGTGAACGGCGAGATGCGGATTAACGAGTTCGGACGAGTGGCGCACCTGCTGTGGGAGGAGATCCCCGCCCATTTTCCCTATGTGGAAACGGACGCCCGGGTTGTCATGCCAAATCATGTGCACGGCATTCTGTTCATCGCCCACCGCAAGGCACGGGCGACGCATGCGTCGCCCCTACGTCCCTCGTCCGGCCCGCCGCAACGCTCGCTCGGCGCCATCGTCGGTGCGTACAGAGCCGCCGTATCCAAACGCATCAACCAATTGCGCCGCACCTCTGGCACGCCGGTTTGGCAGCGCAATTACTACGACCACGTCATTCGCGACGAGGCCGACCTGAACCGAGTCCGCCAATACATCATCGACAATCCCGCCAAATGGTCCGAGGACCGGGAGAACCCCGATCGTCAACCGCCATCGGCACCCCATCCCACGTAGCGGCGACGCGTGCCGGGACGTCGGGGCCCTGCATGCCAATGCCAGGGTGGCCCACCGCAATGTATGGGTGGCGCAGGCGTCGCCCTCGTAGCTGGACTACGAGTTTTTTCGTGGACAAAGTTAAACGCTGAGCATGTATAAGAACTCCTGCCCCGATCTGTTCGCCCCCGTATCAAGTACGGGGCAGGCTCTGCGCCTGTCGCACGGGCAATAGACTGGATTGGGGTGCCTGGTGGCGGTTTGAGACTCCTTAACGGCCAGAGTCTCTGTTCTTGTTCAGAGCCTCCCTAGATTCCGGCTTCCGTCC
>DAOUHO010000121.1:0-23865 GCA_034428595.1 Chloroflexota bacterium
CGTACCGGCCCAAGCCTACGAAACCGCGGGCGACGGTGCGTAGTGGGCCAGCGCTCCGAGGCGCTGGCAACATTCAAGGGCGGGTCGCGAACCGCCCCTACTCGCGGACGAACAGGTTCGGCGGCCGCTGGATTCCGGCACCGAATCGAGTAAGGGGCAGGCTGTACGCCGGAATGACGGAGAGGTGACGCAAGGTTCTCGTTTCAGGGGATAGGAGATTCTTCGCAGATTGCCTCGTCTTTTTTACAGATTCTCCTGTCAATATTTGCGGGCGAACGGTATGCGGTGATAGCTTCGATCAGGTGGCTTGGGGAGCCGTACGGCCCAGATTCGCCGACGCCCCGAAGCCGGAGAGGACCTGATCAACCTGCGACGAACGAGGCTGCAATATGCATAACGGCAGCGGCGCCGACGCGCTGGTCATCCAAGGCTTGCACGTCAGCGTCGAGGGTATGCCGATTCTCAAGGGCATCGACTTGCACGTGCCCAAGGGCGAGGTGCATGCGCTCATGGGCCCCAACGGCTCGGGCAAGAGCACGCTGGCCAACACGCTGATGGGCCACCCCGCATTCGAGGTCACCAGCGGCAGCGTGATGTTCAAGGGCCAGGACATCCTGGAGCTGGCCACCGACGAGCGAGCGCGCCTGGGCATGTTCATGGCCTTCCAGTACCCATCCGAGATCACCGGCGTGCGCGTGGCCAACTTCCTGCGCATGGCGCTCAACGCGCAGCGCGAGGACGAAATCTCGGCCATGGAGTTTCGCCGGCTGATGATGGAGAAGATGCGGCTGCTGCGCATGGACGCCAAACTCGCCAACCGCTACCTCAACGAGGGCTTCTCCGGCGGCGAAAAGAAGCGGAATGAGATCTTGCAGATGGCGGTGCTGGAGCCGGAGCTTGCCATCCTGGACGAAACCGACTCGGGCCTCGACGTCGACGCCCTGCGCATCGTGGCGGACGGTGTGAACACGCTGCGCGGCGCCGACATGGCTACCCTGGTCATCACGCACTACCAGCGGCTGCTGAACTACATCGTGCCCGACGTGGTGCACGTGCTCATCGATGGGCGCATCGCGCGCACCGGCGACAGGCAACTGGCGCTTGAACTCGACGAGATGGGTTACGAGGCCATAACGGCGGCACAGGAGGCATAGCGTATGGCGGTGAAGTCTGCCGACTTTGGACTGGATACTTACAAGTTCGGCTTCCACGACGACATCAAGCCGGTCTACAAGTCGCCCAAGGGGCTGAGCGCCGACATCGTGCGCGAGATCTCCCGCCAGAAGGATGAGCCGGAGTGGATGCTCGAGTTCCGGCTCGAGTCGCTGCAGCAGTTCGAGCGCAAGCCGGTGCCGACCTGGGGCGCCGACCTGTCGCGCATCGACTTCGACGACATCTACTACTACATCCGGCCCCAAGACCGTCAGGCCCGCAGCTGGGACGACGTGCCGGACGACATCAAGAACACGTTCGACCGCCTGGGCATTCCCGAGGCCGAGCGCAAGTTCCTGGCCGGCGTGGGCGCGCAGTACGACTCGGAAGTCGTCTACCACAGCATCCGCGAGGACCTGGAGAGCCAGGGCGTGGTGTTTCTCGACATGGACTCGGGGCTGCGCGAGCACCCGGATATCGTGCGCGAGTACTTCGGCACCATCATCCCCAACGGCGACAACAAGTTCGCGGCGCTCAACAGCGCCGTGTGGAGCGGCGGGAGCTTCGTCTACGTCCCTGCGGGCGTGAAGGTCGAGGTGCCGCTGCAGGCGTATTTCCGCATCAACGCGGAGAACATGGGGCAGTTCGAGCGCACCCTGATTATCGTGGAGCCCGGGGCCTACGTGCACTACGTCGAGGGCTGCACGGCGCCGATCTACGCCACGGACTCGCTGCACTCGGCGGTGGTCGAGATCATCGTCAAGGAAGGCGCGCGCTGCCGCTACACGACGATCCAGAACTGGTCGACCGACGTCTTCAACCTGGTGACGAAGCGCGCGGTGGCCTACCGCGACGCCACGATGGAGTGGGTCGACGGCAACCTGGGCAGCAAGGTCACCATGAAGTATCCGGCGGTCTACCTGATGGAGCCGGGCGCGCACGGCGAGGTGCTGTCCATCGCCTTCGCGAGCCAGGGGCAACACCAGGACGCCGGGGCCAAGATGGTGCACGCCGCGCCGGACACTTCGTCGATCATCACGTCCAAGTCGATCAGCCGGGCCGGCGGCCGCGCCGGCTACCGCGGGCACGTGAGCGTGCTGCCGGGCGCGGAGCGCTCGAAGTCGAACGTGGTGTGCGACGCGCTGCTGTTCGACGACGAGTCGCGCTCGGACACCTATCCCTACATGGACATCGAGGAAAGCAACACCGCCGTGCAGCACGAGGCCACGGTGAGCAAGATCGGCGAGCAGCAGCTCTTCTACCTGATGAGCCGCGGGCTGACCGAAGAGCAGGCCATGGCGATGGTCGTGAGCGGATTCATCGAGCCCATCGTGCGCGAGCTGCCGATGGAGTACGCCGTCGAGATGAACCGCCTGATCGAGTTGCAAATGGAAGGCTCGATCGGATAGCCCGACTGGACCCGAGCAGGCTCAGCACCCCGGCCGGAAGCCAACGAAGGACGCTCGCGCATGGCAATTGATGCGCGGGCGCCCGGTTTGACCCGTCGAGCAGTCGACGAGATTGCCGACTCACGGCAGGAGCCGGATTGGCTCCGCGCGCACCGCCGAGCCGCGTGGGACGTCTATGAGGCCACGCCAAATCCCGGACGCACCGACGAGGAGTGGCGACGCACCGATTTGCGGTGGCTGCGGTGGGAATCGCTGACGCCGGCTCCGCCACGGGATGTTGTCGGCAGCGTGCCTTCGACGGTGCCCGCGGCGGGGCTGTCGCCAAGCGTGACCATGCTGGTGAGCGCCGGCGGCGCCCGCGTGATCGACATCAGCCCGGAGGCACGTGACGCGGGCGTGGTGGCGCTGGACTTGGCGGAGGCCGCGCGCACGCAGCCGGAGCTGGTACGCGAACGCCTAAGCACGACCGCCGTCACGCCGGAGCAGGGCAAGTTTCAGGCCCTCAACGCGGCGCTGTGGCAGGGCGGCGCCCTGGTGCACGTGCCGCGGGGCGCCGTGCTGGCGCAACCGATCCTGGTGATTGCCTGTGACGACGCCGCGCTGCGACAGCCGCACGTGCTGGCGTCGCTCGGCGAGGGAGCGCAGGCGTCGATCGTGGAGTGGTGGGCAGACGCCGAGACCGACTCGCCGACGCTCGTCAACGGCGCGACCGAGCTGTTCGCCGACTCCGGCGCACACCTGGCCTACACGCACGTTCAGGGCCTGTCGCCCAGCACGCGGTCGATCCTGTCGCAGCACGCCATCGTGGGCCGGGACGCCACATTCACCAGCACGAACGTGACCGTCGGGGGACGGTTTCACAAGGCCCGAGTGGAGGCGAGCCTGACCGAGCCCGGCGCCAGCGTCGTCATGAACGGCGCCTTCAGACTCGGCAGCCGGCAGTTCGTGGATCACCACACCACGCAGGGTCACCTGGCGACGGACGGCACCAGCGATCTTTCGTTTGCCGGCGTGCTCGACGGGAGCGCCCGCTCGGTCTACGCCGGCACCATCGTCGTCGACCCGAAGGCGCAACGCACCAACGCCTACCAGAACAACCGCAACTTGCTGCTGAACAGCGGCACGCGCGCGGACTCGATTCCACGGCTCGAGATCATGGCGGACGACGTGCGCTGCACCCACGGCGCGACGACCTCAACGCTGGAGCCGAGCCACCTGTACTACCTGTGCTCGCGCGGCCTCAGCCAGGCGCAAGCGCGAGCGCTGATTGTCGAGGGCTATTTCGAGGCGGTGCTGGACCGCGTGCCCCACGCCGGCGTGCGCGACGTGCTGCGCGAGGTCCTGATCGCGCCTGCACCGAGCAGTGACGGCGCGACGGGTATCTGAGGCGTGACCCAACCACGGCAGGCAGCGGGCGGCTACGTGGACGTCGGCCCGATTGACTCGGTTCCCGCAGGCGCCAAGTCGGCGGTGGAGGTCGATGGCGAGCCCGTGGGCTTGTACAACGTCGACGGCCAGATTTTCGCCATGGACGACCTGTGCACGCATGACGAGGCCTACCTGTCGGAGGGCGATTTCAATCCGTCGGCGGGCACGATCCGTTGCCCGCGCCACAGCTCCCACTTTGACGTGCGCACCGGCCGGCCGCGAACCCTGCCGGCCATCCTGCCGGTGCAGGTCTACGAGACGAAAGTCGAGCAGGGCCGAATCCTGGTGTTGTTCGATACTTAGGACATGAGCACATCGACCCACGGCGCCGTCGCGCCAGCCGACCGGGCCCCGCTCGACGCCGTTGCGCTGAGGCGCGATTTCCCCATCCTGACCCAAGAGGTGCGCGGCAAGCCGCTGGTCTACCTGGACAACGCGGCGACCTCGCAGAAGCCACAGGCCGTGATCGACGCCGTCCAGGAGTACTACGAAACCACCAACGCCAACATCCACCGCGGCATCCACTACCTGAGCGAGAAGGGCACGGCGGCCTACGAAGACGCGCGGGTGCGGGTGGCCCGTTTCATCAACGCCGCCGAGCCGCACGAGGTGATCTTCACGCGCGGCACGACGGACGGCATCAACATGCTCGCGCGTGCCTGGGGCGACGAACACATCGCATCGAACGATGAGATCCTGCTCACGGAGGTGGAGCACCACAGCAACCTGGTGCCCTGGCAGGCGCTGGCGAAGCGGCGTGGCGCGCGCCTCCGATTCATCCCCACGGACGCCGCGGGGGTTATCGACCTGGACGCCTACGGCGACATGCTGGGTCCGCAAACGAAGCTCGTGGCCGTGCACCACGTGTCCAACGTGCTCGGCGTGATTGCTCCGGTGGCCGAGATGGCCCGCCTGGCCCACGCGCACGGCGCGGTGATCGCCGTCGACGGAGCGCAGTCGGCGCCGCACATGCCGGTGGACGTGCAGGCGCTGGACGTGGACGCTCTGACGTTCTCCGGACACAAGATGGCCGGCCCGACGGGCATCGGCATCCTGTACGGCAAGGAGGTCCTGCTGGAAGCGATGGAGCCCGCGCACTTCGGCGGGAGCATGATTCGCATGGTGGAGCTGGAATCATCCACCTGGGCGGACCTGCCGGACAAGTTCGAGGGCGGCACCCCCAACATTGCCGGCGCGATCGGCCTGGGCGTGGCCGTGGGCTACCTCGAGCAGGTGGGCATGGATGCGATCAACGCGCATGCGCGCCAGCTCGGGGCGTATGCGGTCGACGTGCTCAGCGACATGCCCGGCGTGTCCGTGCATGGGCCGGACGCGGACGGGGAACGCGGCGGGGTGGTGTCGTTCACGGTGAATGACCTGCACCCGCATGACGTGGGCACCGTGCTCGACGGCGAGGGCATCGCCATCCGGGCCGGCCACCACTGCGCGCAGCCGCTGATGCGCAAGCTGGGCGTTCACGCCACCGCACGCGCCAGCGTCTACCTCTACAACACGACGGACGAGATCGACCGGCTGGTCGAGGGCGTGTCCAAGGCGCAGCACTTCTTCGGCACGATCTGAGATGGCGCTGGACGACCTGTACCGCGAAGTGATCATGGATCACTACAAGCGCCCGCGAAACCGCGGCACGCTGGACGACGCGGACGTGGTGGTCGAGGGGGCCAACCCGCTCTGCGGCGACGAGGTCACGCTTTGGCTGGAAATCGCGAA
Organism: Chloroflexota bacterium; assembly: GCA_034428595.1. Classification (GTDB taxonomy): domain Bacteria; phylum Chloroflexota; class UBA11872; order UBA11872; family UBA11872; genus JAJECS01. The sequence goes on from DAOUHO010000121.1 coordinate 5,721, forward strand.
CGGGACGGTCACCGACGTGCGCTTTGCCGGCCATGGCTGCTCCATCAGCCAGGCGTCGGCATCGATCATGACGGAGGCGATCGAGGGTCGCCCGATTGGGGAGATCGACGAAATCGTCCAGGCCCTGCGCGGCATGATGCTGGAGGGCGACGAGCCCGATGAAGCCCTGCTGGGCGACGGCATCGCGCTCGAAGGCGTGCGGCAGTTTCCGGTGCGAATCAAGTGCGCCGTGCTGGGGTGGAACACGCTGCAGCTGGGGCTGAAGCACTTCGCCGACTCCGGCGGCAAGCCGGTCGAGGCGCACCATCGGGAGTAACCCGAGATGCCGTGCATGGATTAGTGGGCGACTTTGACATGCACGCCGCATCGCGACACAGCAGCGCACGGCACCCTCAATTCTCAGGTCGCCCTGTGCGAATGGATTCCCGCCTTCGCGGGAATGACGGACCTCAAGTGGGCTGCCGCCGTGCCCGGCGTGACATGGGAATCGTTCGCCCGCGCAGGCACAATTGGCCGCGCAAGTGGGCTGGGAGATGCTAATTCGTGATCGCCGCTAATCGTTCGGCCGCCTCCGCCCTAGCCCGGGTGACGGAGGCTGGTGCCGTGGCCGCGGCCCGCGCCATGGGACACGGCGACGGCAAGCACGCCGACTCGCTGGCGGTGGACGCCATGCGCACCGCGCTCGACCAGGTCGGGCTGTCGGGACGCATCGTCATCGGCGAGGGCGAGCGCGACGAGGCGCCGATGCTCTTCATCGGCGAGACCGTCGGACCGGAGACCGGCACGCCGTTCGACATTGCGGTCGATCCGCTCGAAGGCACGAACCTGGTGGCCGGCGGCCTCCCGAACGCCGTCGCCACCATGGCCATCGCGGAGCGCGGCGGGCTGCTCAACGCCCCCGATACCTACATGGACAAGCTGATCATCGGCCCGCCGGCGGCTGGTCGCGTGAGCCTGGATTACTCGGTTCGCGAAAACCTGCGAATCATCGCCGGCACGCTGCGCCGGAGCATCGCCGACTTGACCGTGGTGGTGCTGGACCGGCCGCGTCATGAGTCGCTCATCGAGGAAATCCGCGCGGCCGGCGCGCGCATCAAGCTCATCAGCGACGGCGACCTTACGGCGGCTGTCTCGGTGGCCGTGGCGGGGACCGCCGACCATGCCGTGATGGGCATCGGCGGCGCGCCGGAAGGCGTGCTGGCCGCCGCGGCCCTGCGCTGCCTCGGCGGTGAGATTCAGGCCCGGTTCAAGCCGCGGGACGATGCGGACCGGGAACGGCTGGCGGCGATGGGAGTGTCAGACGCCGATGAGCGAATCCTTCGCACCGAGGACCTGGCCAGCGGCAGCCAGATCGCCGTGGCGATCACCGGCGTGACTGACGGGGACCTCCTGCGCGGCGTACGCTTCTTCGGTGGCGGCGCCCGCACGCATTCGCTGGTGATGGACCTGCCGTCGTCGGTCATCCGCTTTGTGGACAGCATTCAGATTCTCGACCGCGCGAATCTCGGCCCGGTGCGTCTGGGACCGACGTAGGCGCCGGGGTTTCCCCCCGTCCTGTCTTTCTCCAATCAGAGACTCTTCAGAAACGGGGACGGGCGGTTCGCGAACCGCCCCTACATCCATATACAAGGGTCATTTGATGCGAGACGGCTAGGGTGAGGGTGAAATAGCCTGGGGCCATGCACAGGCCGCCATTGGCAGCAAGCCGCACGCGAGGGGAATCCCAGATGTCTGAATTGCCCAGGGACGGATTCACGGATCGGTGGCTGCGGGCGCCGGCGGACTACCGCTGCGACCTCGACCGCTGCCAGCCCTCGGATGCGATCGGCGCCAGCGCCGTCCGGGGCCGCTGGCGGACGGTTTCCTACACCGCGGGCGACCTCGCCGGCACGCTGCTGATCGCCGGCCCGGAAACCGACGCGCCGCCGATCAGCTATCCGCTCAACGCGCGGGGCTGGCACGCCATTTCGATCGGTTCCTACACGTTTCCGGACGCCACCATTCGGCTGGCGGTGCGCCTGAGCGGCGACTCGGCGTTCTCGATTCTCCAGGTGCCGGAGCTGGAGCCCGGCTGGACCACGCACTCGGCCGACAACGAGGTATTCACCGAGCTGTTCTGGAAGGCTGCGGACCTGACCGACAAGCAGCTCGAGATTCGGCAGATCAACTGGCGCGTGACGCCGGGGGATGCTCCGGGGTCGGTGCAGGGATCGGACGCGACGATTGCTTATGTCAAGTTGGTGCCGCTCACCGACGACGAAGTGCGGGCGCTCCAACGGGACCGTGACGACGCAAGCCGCCGGCGCCTCTTCGCCCACAACGACGCCCACGGGCCGCACTGGTCCTATCGGCTGACGGAAGCCGACGAGATTCGCCGCGAGCTGGAGCCCTACCGCGACTCGGATTTCGGCCGCATCTACTGGGAATTCGCGGCGGGCGACCGCACCAATTACCTGAGCGCCATTGGCAAGCCGGCGACGTGCGACACGGCGCAGGATTTTGGCCGCCAGGGCGACCGCTTCGTGGCGGAAAGCTGGCGCATCTTCCGCGAGAAGGGCATCGACCCGCTGCGCGTTGCCGTGGAGCACGCGCACGACGTGGGCCTGGAGTTGCACGCCAGCTATCGCGTCGCGGGGTTCCACGAGCCGCCGCCGCTGCCAGACCTGCACGACGCCTCATACATTGCCGCCCATCCCGAGCAGCGCGGCATGGATCGTCAGGGCCGCCCGACACCGCGCATCTCCTACAGCCACCCCCCGGCTCGCGAGTACGTCCTGAGCCTGTTTCGCGAGATTGCGGACTACGGCGTCGACGGCGTGTGCGTGTTCTACAACCGGCGCATGCCCGTGCTGGAGTACGAGACGCCACTGGTGGAAGGGTTCCTGGAACGCTACGGACAGGACCCACGCCAGCTCGACCCGCGCGATCCCCGCTGGCTGGCCTATCGCGCCGAGACGCTGACGCAGTTCATGCGCGAGTTGCGGGCGACGCTGGACGAGGAGGCGGCGCGGCTGGGTCGCACGACCCGCATCGCTGTGTCAGCCATCGTGACGGGCTTCGAGCACGAAAACCTGTTCTACGGCATCGACGCGCCCGCCTGGGTGCGCGAGGGTCTGGTGGACACGCTGATTCCCTACTCGTCGCACCCGGCGTGGGGCAGCGTGCAGCAGTCGTGGACCGAGCCGGCCGACATCGAACCGTGGGTGCGCCTGACGCAGGGCACGGGCACGCGGCTGGCGCCAAACGTGATGCCGCGCGGGCTGGCCTCAGCCGACTACCGGCGCCGCGCCGGCACGCTGTACGACGCCGGCGTGGAGAATCTGTATTTCTGGGACACGCCCCCCTACAAGCCAGGCTCGTGGGAGGGGCTGCGCCGCCTGGGGCACGTCGACGAGATTCGCGCCTGGCGCGCGGCCGGCGAGCCGGAATTGAAGCCGGCGACCATACGCATCCGCGACCTGGACGGCTGGAGCTTCGAGACCTACGGCACGGGGGAGTAGGCCGCGGAAGGTCGAGGTCACTCCGGGCTGCCGCCTATGCCTGAAACTCCCAATCTGTCATTTCGAGCGGAGCGAGAAGTCTCGGATGCCCTGCCCCAGCCGTGAGATCGAGTGCTCTGGATTCCGGCATCCGCCGGAATGACGATTCTGGGGCCCCACGACTGTCATTTCGAGCGGAGCGAGAAATCTATGGGGCGGGGAGAAGTCGCAACGTCCTTAGATTCCTCACTGCGTTCGGAATGACAGGGAGCGGGATTCGGTATGACAGGTTGGGGGGATTGGATTCGGGACGCTTGTCCGGGCGGCCAGGGCGTGCCTACAGCATCTCTGTCCAGGGGTCGAGCGCGGGGTACATGTAGACGACGTGCAGGGTCTCGCCGTCACCGGTGCGGAAGCCGTGCGGGGTCCATGCCGGCGCCAGGAGGAAGTCGCCGGCCGCCACCTGGTGCGTCTCGTCCCGAATCAGCAGCGTGCCGGTCCCTGCGACGACGTAGAAGCCTTCCTCGATGCGGTGGCGGTGGACCGGCAGCACGCTGTTGGGTCGCAGGACGAAGGCGCCTGCGGTGAGCGCGCCGGACTCGGCTTCGGCGTTGAGCGCCTCGCAGGCCTCGAGTCCGGGCATATCCGTCGCTGCGAGCGGCTTGGATTCCGAGCGGACGATCGTCATGGGGTGTCTCCAGGGGCTGCTGCCCGGATACCATAACCGGCCTGCTGGAGGCCCTTTGCTAGACTCCCCGCGGCTGCCGCGGAACGCTGGCCGCACGGCGCAACGGCGCCAACGCGTGAGACGCAACTCCTGAACACTCGCACGCCCTCCCTCCGAGAACGAGCGCTATACCTCGGCAGCGACGTGCCGAGCGTCCGACCCGACGCGCCGGTCGTCCCATGGCGCGTCTCGCCGGAGCCTTTCCCGCTGCGGCCGGAAACCGTGGCCAGGCTGCGCGTGCTGGGCCACGACCTGCTGGCGTTCTATCAGGCGGTCAACCGCTTGTATCTGAGCGCCGCGCGGGGTCGGCAGCCACCGTGGGTGCTGCGCTTGATCAACCAGGGAAAGCCGGAGCGCGTCCGAGAGCTCGGCCAGCTGCGGCGGATGCGGTCGCAGTTGCCCCGCATCATCCGGCCCGACCTGATGGCGGGCGACGACGGCACGCTGCGGGCGACGGAGCTCGACTCGGTGCCCGGAGGGTTCGGCACGCTGGCGGCCCTAACCCGGCGCTACGCCGACCTGGGCTTCGATCCGGTCGGGGGCGCCGAGGGAGTCCCTCAAGCGCTGGAGGCCATGTTCCGCGAGGTGGCCGAGGGCGACGACCCGACGGTGGCCATCGTGGTCGCGGATGAGTCAGAGGACTACCGCAGCGAGATGATCTCGATTGCCGGCGACCTGCGGGAGCTCGGTCTCGACGCGCACGCGGTGCATCCGCGCGACTTGTCCCTGAACGGCGACGCGCTGTGCTTCGGCGACGACGCGCGGCGGGTGGACGTGGTCTACCGATTCCTGGAGCTGCACGACCTGCCCAACATCCCCAAGATCGATTTGCTCATCTATGCGATGAAGCAGCGGCTGGCCGTGGTCACGCCGCCGTTCAAGGCCTACCTGGAAGAGAAGCTGCTGCTGGCGCTCTTCCGACATGCGGCCTTGCAGGATTTCTGGCGGGGTGAGTTGGGCAAGGACGCCAGGGAGCGCCTGCGCGCCGCCCTGGCGCCTACCTGGGTGCTCGATCCGGCGCCCCTGCCCCCGTTCGCCGCAATCGATCCAGCGCTGGAGACCGCGGGGCGGCAGGTGCGGACGTGGGACGAGTTGGCGGGGCTGACCCAGCGGCAGCGACGGCTGGTGATCAAGCCGTCCGGGTTCTCGGAGCTGGCCTGGGGCGCGCGCGGGGTCACGGTGGGACACGACGTGTCCGCCGATGACTGGAGCGAGGCCGTCCGGCAGGCGCTGGACAGCTTCCCGAACAGCCCTTACGTCCTACAGCCCTATCTCGAGAGCCGCCGGGTGCAGGTGCCGTATTTCGATCTCGAGGCGGATGAAGTGCTCGAGATGAATGGGCGCACGCGCATTTCGCCCTTCTACATCGTGGCGAATGACGACGTGACATTGGCGGGAGTGCTGGTAACGGTGGTGCCGGCGGCGAACAAGGTGATCCACGGCACGCCGGAGTCGGTGCTGGCGCCGGCGGTGGTGTCGGAGGAGGCCGTGGTCTGAGTAGGGCCGCGAATTGGCCAACACCGTCATTCCGGCCTTGAGCCGGAATCCAGGTTTGGACAGCCGGCCGGCGCCTCATCCCTGCGGCCGGGGTCGCGCGCATTAGATTTCTCGCTGCGCTCGAAATGACATTCTTTGAAGGCGAGATGGCCTTGGCTGCGCCGGGCAGCGTGGGAGGCGGTCTCGTGTCTGTGTGATCCCCTCACCCAGACCCTCTCCCAGTGGGAGAGGGAACCGGACGGTGCCGTCGTTCTCGTTTAGCTATCCGACCCGTCGACTTGGTGGCGGGCGATGGCGTCGTCGACGAGGCGGCCCGCGGCTTCGGGGCCGTCGCCTAGCAGCACTTTGTAGAGCCCCGTCGCGCGGAGCTCGCGCCAGAGCCGTTCGCGAGACCCGAATCCCGAGACCGCCACGCGCACGCGCTCGCGCCAGCGCACGTAGTGGTCCAGGTGCTCCTCGATATCCGAGCCCAGCACGTCGTCAAGGTGCTCGCGCAGGGCGGCCGTGAATGCCGGGCTTCGGCCGCCGGTGCTGACGGCCACGGCCACCGGGCCTCGCCGCACGTAGCCCACGGCGAAGACGTCGCACGCGTCCGGGTCGTCCACGACGTTGACGATGGCTCCGCAGCCGCGCGCGTCCTCGGCGATGGCTCGATCACGGGCGCGGTCGCCGGTGGCGATGATGACCAACGCGTGTCCATCGAGGTGGATCGGGGCGTAGGGCGCGCGCCGGAGCTCGGCCTGTCCTTCGTCTACCAGGGCTTGAAGGCCCTCACCAATGGCGGCGTCGGGATCGGCCAGCACCATGGGACGGATACCAAAATCGGCGAGGTACGCCGCCTTGTCGGCCGCCGCGGGGCCGCCGCCCACGATCAGCGCCGTGCGGCCCTGCATGTTGAGGACAACGGGCAGGTAGGCGCGGTCGTTCACGGGACGCAGCCGCCAGGGAGAGCTTTACGGGATTCGGTATGGCGCTGGTGGATTTGTGGGAAAATCCTTGTCGCATCCAGCTTGGATTGCCGATGGACTCCCGCCTCCGCGGGAATGACGGAGGGTCTTGCAGAGGTCTGCTGACGTGGGAATGACGGAGGGGAATGTGGCGACGTCAGCGGGCTGCGAACAAGCTTCCCACGGACCGAAACCGTCCGGGACACAGCGCAGACCATCTGTTGATCCTTCGGTTGCCGGGGCCTTGGTACCGTCACCCGATGCCAGCCAGCGAGCGCGTCGATCCCGTGTCCGCCAGTCTACGCACTCGCGGGTTCGCGACTTTCGCGCTCGTGGCGGCCTTGGGCGTGGCGGGGTGGCTGCCGACGTCGTACTTCATGTCGCTGCTGGTACGCGAGCAGCTTGGCGGCGGCATCGCGGGGGCGGCGCTGGTGATCGGCACGATGCACCTGGCGCGCTCGATCGGCGCCACGGTCACGGGCCGGTGGGTCACGCGGCTCGAAAGCCGAGGGGTGCACGCGCTTGGTCTCACCGGCATGACGGCCCTGATGGTGGTGCTGGTCGTCACACCCGACGTCGCCTGGGTGATCGTGGCCGCCCCCGTGGCGGGACTGGCCATGGCCTACTTCTGGGCGGGACTGCAAACCTACGTCATCGAGATCGCGCCGCCGTCCCGGCGCGGGGCCGCTGTCGGCCTGATTGGGTTCGTGGTCGTCTTGGTCCCTGGCATCGCCGGCGTGGCGCAGGGCTTCGTGGCGGAGGCTTTCGGCTTCCGCGTGTTCGCCATAGGAGCGGGGACGGCGCTTGCAGCCGCGCTGGCGCTCACGCTGGGGGCCCTGCCACGGCCAACTCCGGTGCGCACGCCGAAGTTGGCGCCAGGCATCAGCTTTGTCCGCCTGGTGCGCATCCGGGGCGTGGCCGCGGTCCTGGTCGTGCGGATCGCGTCGACGGTTGCCTATGCGGCCATGATTTTGCTGGCGGGGCCACGACTGGTGGAGGTCGGCGGCGACCTGCGCGCGGTCGGCGCCATGACGCTGGTGGCGTCCATCGGAGGCGCGGTGGCGCAGCTGGCAATCGGGCGGCTGTCGGACCGGTTGGGCCGGCGCGCCGTGCTGGCCGGGATCCTGGCGCTGGCGGTGCCGGCGACCGCCGCGTTCGGGTTCGTGGACAACGTGCCGGGGCTGCTGGTCGTCGCCACCGTCTGGGCGGTGGCGATGTGGGGCGTCAACACCATGGCGGTGAGCCTCTGCGGCGACGTGGCGCCGCCGGGATCGCTGAACCGGGTGATGGTGCTGGACGGCACGGCCTATTCCACAGGGGCGGTCATAGGGGCCGCCGTAGTGTTCGCGGTCGCGGACACAGCCCATGCGGCGGCGTTCTACGCCGGCGCGGCGGCCATGGCGGTGGGTCTGGCGGCGCTGCCGCTGGCGGCGCGCCCACGCGTGCTCGCGGCTGCGGCGCGACGCTAGCCGGGTGTCGCCGTGGCGGCGCCCGCGGGTGCGGCGAAGGTAAGGGTCCACTCCGCCGTCGGCTCCGCCGTGATCGAGACGAGCCGCCGCCCCGGTTCGAGGTCGGCGTCGCCGATCCCGATATCCAGGACTACGACCCCGGTCCACGTCGCCGATTGGATATGCGCCAGATTCCAGAGGAGTGTCCCATCGAGCGAGTCGATTCCGACCGCGAAGATTGCGGATGTGCAGATGCCTCGATTGCAGAGCAAGTTCTCCGTGACCTCCATGGCGACGGTCCAGGTCCCTGCGGTGAGCATGATCTCGCGCGCGTCGGCGCCGATCCCGGTGAGGACGATGCTGGCGCCGGCGTCGGGCGTGAGCGTCGAACCCGGTGACGGCGCGGCTTCCGACGGGGCCTCAAAGATCAGGGTCCACTCTCCCGTAGTCGGCGCCGTGATCGAGACGCGCTGGCGCCCAGGAGTAAGGGCGGGATCGTCAGTCCCGACGCGCAGGACCACGCGACCGGTCCACGCCGTCTCGATGGTATTCGCCGGCGCCACGAGGCCCGTCCCGTCGAGAGACTCGATCTCGACCGCGAAGAAGCCGGTGATGCAGGTTTCGCGGACGCAGGACTCATTCCCCGAGACCTCAAGGGCACCGGTCCATACCCCCTCGGCGAGCGCGATCTCGCGCACGTCCATGCCGGATCCGCTCAGAACGATCCCGGCGCCGGTCTCGGCGGAGAGCGTCGGAATCGGCCTCGGCTTGGCGTCCGCGGGGGCCTCGAAGATCAGGATCCACTTTGCCATCGGCGCGGCCGTGATCGAGACGAGCTGGCGCCCCGGCGTGAGGGCGCGGTCGCCGGCCCCGATGCGCAGGGCCGCGCGGCCGATCCACTCACCCGCGTAGGCATTTGCCGGCGCCGCGAGGCCCGTCCCGTCGAGGGACTCGAACTCGACCGCGAAAGATTCGACGACGCAGACGTTCGTTTGGATGCAGATCACGTTCTCAGAGAGGTCAATGGCGACGGACCAGGTCCCCGCAGCGAGCGTGATCTCGCGCAGGTCCGTGCCGGTTCCAGTGACGACGAAGCTCGAGGCAGTCGCACTCGTCGCCGCCGCGGCAGACGTATAGGCCCCGAGAGTGAGGGTCCACTCCGCCGTCGGCGCCGACCGGACCGAGACACGCTGACGTCCCGGCGTGAGGGCGCGGTCGCCGGCCCCGACGCGCAGCGCCGCGCGCCCGGTCCACTCACCCGCGTTCGCATTCACCGGGACCGCGGAGCCCTTTCCGTCGACGGACTCAATCTGGACCACGAAGCGTTCACCGACGCAGGTTCCGCGGAGGCAGGTGTCGTTCTTCGAGACCTCGACGGCGACGGTCCAGATTCCCGCGGCAAGCGTGATCTCGCGTGTGCTCCCTCCGGTGCCAGTCAGCGTCAAGGACTTGCCGTCGGCACCGGGCATGGCGGTCCGAGCGGCGGTCGGCGCTGGTGCCGGCAACGGCTCCGGGGTCGGCGAGGCGGTCGCGCTAGTGGTCGGGAGGGCCGCAGCGGACGTCGGCTCGCGCGGTACGTCCCCGCAGGCCGCGCCCGCAACTAGGAGCGCCCCGAGGAGCAACCCGACGAGCACCGCCGCCGAGGGCTTGCGGGGCTTCATGACGGAGAACCGCATTTGACGACCCATTGGGTTAGCGCTTCAGGCATCTCCGCCCTCACAGCCCCTCGGGTCCGATCGCCGATTGTCCCACCACCGCTGCGGTTCCCTCGCCGGCGGCTTGCCGACGTCCCGTCGTGCCGGCCTGGACGCGCCTCCCAGGCCAGGGCGAGCGGTGCTTCATTCCAGTACACGAGGTTGAGCGTCTTGGATTTCTCGCTCCGCTCGAAATGACATGTCAGGGATGCGAGATGCCGCCCGCGGAACGCGTTTAGTAGGGCGGTTGCGTCTCCGGGTTGCGGCGCATGAAGTTGGCCTGCTGGACGCCGATGTTTTCCTGGAGCTGGATGGAGAGGCCGCCGTCGACGACCAGGGCATGGCCGGTGACAAACGAGGCGTCCTCGGAGCACAGGAAGGACACGGCCGAAGCGATTTCTTCCGGCTTGCCGGTGCGGCGCAGCGGGTATTGATCGGCGAAGAGCTTGAGCCCTTCGGGGTTGTCGTCCCACATCACGCGCTGGATGTTCTCGGTGACCATGTGACCCGGACAGATGGCGTTTACTCGGATGTTGTCCGGGCCGTGCTGGATGGCCATCTGCTTGGTGACGCCGATGGCGGCGGACTTCCCGGCTTCGTAGACCAGATAGTCCTTGGCCATCAGCAGGCCGTGAACGGAGGCGATGTTGACGATGTTGCCGCCGCCGACTCTTCGCATCTCCGGAACGGCGTACTTGCCACCCAGGAACAGAGCCTTGACCAGCAGCGACATGCCGAAGTCCCATTGCTCCTCGGTGACTTCCTCCACGCCGCCGGGCAGCGCTTCCATGGCGGGAAAGGCGTTGTTGACGAGGATGTCCAGGCGGCCCCAGCGATCGACGGCCTCCTGGACCATCTCTCGAATGTCCTCATGGCGGGACACGTCGGAGTGAATCGCGGCGGCCATGCCGCCCTCGGCCTCGATTTGGGCCACGTTCGACGCCGACAGCTCGTCGGCGATGTCCGCGATGAGCACCCGCTCGCCGTCCGCGGCCAGCCGCCGGGCGATGGCGCCGCCGATGCCGGTGGCCCCGCCGGTCACGATTGCTACACGAGATTCAGCCATGGTGATGCTCCTAGCCTACGGCAGCCGGCTGCTTGCGGCTGGCAATGTCGGCGCCATTGGCGCGCTCGTCACCGGATTCGATACCGAGCACCCGCGCGAGATAGATTCCCGTGTAGCTGTCGGGATCGGCGGCCACCTCTTCCGGGGTGCCGGCCACGACCAGCTCACCGCCGCCGTCGCCGCCTTCCGGGCCCAGGTCGATGATCCAATCGGCGCTCTTGACGACGTCCAAATTGTGCTCGATGACGACGATGGTGTTGCCGGCATCCACCAGCCGTTGCAGCACCGCGATCAGACGCCGCGTATCGGCGAAATGCAGGCCGGTCGTCGGCTCGTCGAGAATGTAGAGGGTGCGTCCGGTGGCGCGCTTGGCCAACTCGGAGGAAAGCTTGACGCGCTGGGCCTCGCCGCCTGACAGGGTCGTCGCCGGCTGGCCCAGGCGGATGTAGCCAAGCCCCACGTCCACCAAGGTGCCCAGCTTGCGCTCGATGGTGGGGATGTTGGCGAAGAACTCGTGAGCGTCCTTCACGGTCATGTCCAGCACCTCGGCGATGTTCTTGCCCTTGTAGCGGATTTCCAGCGCCTCGCGGTTGTAGCGCGCGCCGTGGCAGACCTCGCAGGTGACGTAGACATCGGGCAGGAACTGCATCTCAATCTTGTTGAGGCCCTGGCCCTGGCAGGCTTCGCAGCGTCCGCCCTTGACGTTGAAGGAGAAGCGGCCCGGCTTATAGCCGCGCGCCCGCGCCTCGGGCACGGCGGCGAACAGCTCGCGGATCGGCGTGAACGCGGCGGTGTAGGTGGCGGGATTCGAGCGCGGCGTGCGCCCGATGGGTGATTGGTCGATCTCGATCACCTTGTCCAGCGACTCGGCGTTGCGGATGCGGCGGTGGGGGCCGGGAAGATCGCGGCTGCCCCAAATGCGTTGCGCCAGGGCGCGGTAGAGCACGTCGGTGATCAGGGTGCTCTTGCCCGAACCGGACACGCCGGTGACGCAGACGAACGTGCCCAGCGGGATACCGACCGTGAGGTCCTTGAGATTGTTGGCGCCGGCGCCCTCGACGTAGATCGTCTGGCCATTGCCGGAACGCCGCCCGCGCGGGACCGGGATCGACTCGCGCCCGGCGAGATAGGCGCCGGTAAGCGACGGCTCCGCGCGCTCGATGCGGTCCACCGTCCCTTCGGCAATCACCTCGCCCCCGTGCTCGCCGGCGCCCGGCCCGAAGTCGATCACCCAATCCGCCGAGCGGATGGTCTCTTCGTCGTGCTCGACCACGAGCACGGTATTGCCCAGGTCGCGCAGGCCCAGCAGCGTTTGCACCAGCCGGCGGTTGTCGCGCTGGTGAAGGCCGATGCTCGGCTCGTCGAGGATGTAGAGCACGCCGACGAGGCTGGAGCCGATCTGGGTGGCCAGGCGGATGCGCTGCGCCTCGCCGCCCGAGAGCGTGTCCGCCGCGCGGTCCAGCGTGAGATATTCCAGGCCCACGGACTCCAGGAATCCCAGGCGCGCCCGCACCTCCTTGAGCACTTGGACGGCGATGGCCGCCTCACGCGCGCTGAGCTCGAGGTTCTCGAAGAACCTGGCGGAGGCCTCGACGGTCTTTCCGGTGGCGTCGTGGATCGACAGCCCGCCGACGGTCACGGCCAGGCTTTCGCGCTTGAGCCGCGCGCCCTGGCACGCGGGACACGTGCGGCGCGTCATATAGCGTTCGATCTCTCCGCGCACGTAGTCGGACTCGGTCTGCTGGTAGCGGCGGCGCAGATTCGGCACCACGCCCTCGAACTCAAAGGTGTAGACGCGACGCTTGCCGCGGCTGCCCACGTGCTCCACGGTCAGCGGTGTGGCGCTGCCGTAGAGCAGCACGTCGACGGCCTCGGACCTGAGCTGCTCGATTGGAGTCGAGGCGGTGAAGCCGTATTTTGCGGCCAGAGCGTCCAGCACGGCGCGCGTCATGGACGGTCCGGTGCCGGCCGCGCGCGCCCACGGGGCGATGGCGCCGCCGTCGATGGAGAGCTTTCGATTGGGGATCACCAGGCTCGGGTCGATTTCGAGCTTTGCCCCAAGACCGTCGCATTCGGGACAGGCCCCATGCGGCGTGTTGAAGGAGAACGACCGCGGCTCTAGCGTGGGGAAGCTCAGCCCGTCGTCGACGCAGGCCAGCGACTCGCTGAGCGTGAAGGCCTCACCGTCGACGACCTGCAGCACGACCACGCCCTCGGCCAGCTTGAGGGCCGTCTCCAGCGAGTCGGCCAGCCGGGCTTGCACGTCGCGCCGCACGGCGAGGCGGTCGACCACGATTTCAATGTCGTGCCAGAAGTTGCGGTCCAGCGCCGGCACGTCGTCCAGGGCGTGAACGTCGCCATTGACGCGCACGCGGGCGAAGCCGGCCTGCCGCGCGTCCTCAAAGACGCCCTTGTGCTCGCCCTTGCGGTGCTTGACCACCGGCGCCAGGACGAGGAAGCGGGTGCCGTCGTCCCAATCCAGGACGAAGTCCACCATCTCCTGGATCGTCTGCCGCGTAAGGACCTTCCCGCACTCGGGGCAGTGGGGCTGTCCCACGCGGGCGTACAGCAGCCGTAGGTAGTCGTAGATTTCGGTGACCGTGCCCACGGTGGAGCGGGGATTGTGCGAACGGGCCTTCTGGTCGATGGAGATGGCCGGGGATAGGCCCTCGATCTGGTCCACGTCTGGCTTTTCGAGTTGCCCCAGAAACTGCCGGGCATAGGCGGAGAGCGACTCCACGTAGCGACGCTGGCCCTCGGCGTAGAGGGTGTCGAACGCCAGGCTGGACTTGCCGGAGCCGGAGATGCCCGAGATGACGACGAGCTTGTCGCGCGGGATCTCGACGTCGATGTTCTTGAGGTTGTGCTCGCGCGCGCCGCGGACGACGATGGCGTTCTCGGGCATAACGGTCCAGCTTAAGCGATTCCGGTTTCGGGCGCTCTACTGTGCGGGTGAGCCTCGCCGCGCGCCGGGATGACTCTCCCAGGCTGCGCGCAGCCTGGGCCACCGGCGAAGCCCCGATCTATCACTTCGAGCCCCACCGTTGTCATTTCGAGCGGAGCGAGAAATCTAGGGGGCCGGGAGAAGGCGCAACGTCCTTAGATTCCTCACTGCGTTCGGAATGACATTTTCAAGACGCAGGCGAGGAATCAAGGGACTCGCCGACAGCACTTAGCGGGCCACTGAAGATCCCCCCCTTCTGTCATTTCGAGCGGAGCGAGAAATCTAAGGGGCCGGGCGAAGGCGCAACGTCCTTAGATTCCTCACTGCGTTCGGAACGACATTTTCAAGACGCAGGCGAGGAAGCAAGGGACTCGCCGACAGCGCCTACGCGAACCCCTACTCGGCGCGTTCCCCATACACCCCCGCCGGATCGACCACGCACAGCTCGGCGCCGGCGTGGCGGCCTTCGGGAATGGGCCACGTCACGCCGAATTGCAGGGGCGTCACCTGGCCGTCGACGATGAAGAACAGCTCCGGGTCGGCGGCGTACATCTCGCGCGCGGTGCGTTCCAGGTCGCGGGCGCGAAAGAGACGCGCGATGGCGTTGCCCACGGCGCCGCGCCGCACCAATCCGCGCTGCTCCAGGCCCTCGCCCAAGCGGTTGAAGTCGTAGCTGCGCTCGGGCATTCCGGGGAAGCTGGGATCGGGTCCCCACGTCTCACTGCGCAGCGGCACTACACGACCGTTGGACAAGCGCTGGAGTCCTTTCGCCACCCGCGGACTCCGGTGGGACCCGATCTCCTGCTCCATGAAGTGACCGGCGGTGAGGTTCTGATAGGGCACGCCCAGCAAGAGGAACCACCCGTCGAGATCGAATATCGCGCGCATGGACGGCTGCGCGTCCCAGCCGTCGTGGCCGCCGGCGTCGATAATCGTGTCGCGCAGCGGCCCGATGGCGGCCACGGTCTGCACGATATGTACCGTGCGTCGCGCCTCCGGGCGGCGGAAGACGTGGTTGGGAATGCTCCCCGTGGTGCCCGGAGTCTCCGCCGGGTCGTAGACGAAACCGGGATCGCGAAACTGGCCGGTGAAAGTGGGCGCGACCAGCGTTCCGTCGGGACCAAGCGCCGCCAGCAACGCATCGACCACCGTGTCCGCCCCGCCCTCCACCGTGCCGATGCTGCGCAAGGAGCTGTGGACCATCACCAGGCCCCCGCGCGGCAGGCCGAGCCGCTCCAGGTCGGCCGTGAGCTCCGGGGCAGTGCGAACTAGGCGGCCGCCAGGCGCGCTCACGCCGGAATCAGTTGCCGGCGCCGAGCTCGTCTTCGAGCCGACGCATGTGGGTGATGGCGTCGTGGGTGTAGCGGTCGAAGAAGTCGGTGTGGCCGGCGGCGCGGAAGACGGTGAAGGGGTCGGCGGTGTCGGGCAGCAGCTCGAACGCCAGCCAGCCGGTGTAGTCCACCTCGTCGAGCGCTCGCAGCACGTCGCGGAAGTCGGTGTGTCCATAGCCAGGCGGCAGGCGGTTGGAGTCGGCCAGGTGCATGTGGGCGAGGTGCGGGCCGGCGCGGCGAATTGCGTCGCCCAGGGACGCTTCCTCGATGTTCATGTGGAAGGTGTCGCCCATGACTCCACCGTTGGTCAGGCCGATGGCCTCCCAAAGCTCGACGGCTTGCTCCAGGCGGTTGAGGAAGTAGGTTTCGAAGCGCGTCCAGCACTCCAGCGCGACGCTCACCCCGCGCTCGGCGGCATACTCGCCCGCGGCGCGCAGGCCGTCCACCGCCCAGCGCCACTCGTCCTCGGCGTCGGCCAGCGGCAGCAGCTTCATCGAGGCGCTGGGGCGTCCCACGATCACCGGCGCGCCCACGTCAACCGCGAGATCGGTGAGCGAGTTGAGGTAGGCCAGTGCGTTGGCGCGGATCTCCGGGTCGGGGTGGGCGAAGTCGCGGTCGGCGCTGATGACCGAGCTGATCGAGCTGACGACTATGCCCGCGTCCGCCACCCGGCGCCGCACGGCCGGCGCGTCGTAGGTCTCGGGCTGCCCCAACAGCTCGATGCCGTCGTAGCCGAATCGCGCCACGCGGTCGATGGACGCGCCGATGTCCTCGCCGTAGTAGACCAGCGCGCTGTAGGCGTACTTGAATCGCCGCATCAGGCCGATTCCTCCGCTTGGGGCGCCGAGTATCGCACCTCGGAGCCGCGCGGCATGGGGTCCGGCTCGGAGCGGCCGGGCTCGTACCAGGCCCCGGCGATGGGCGGGCGAACCGCGTCCGCGGCGACCACCAGGTCCACCACGCATGGCTTGCCGCAGTCGAGCGCCCAGCGAATGGCGTCCTCGACCTCGTCGTGGCGCGTGACCCGAATGCCCTCGCCGCCCAGGGCGCGCCCAAGCTCTGCGTAGTCCACCTCGACGCTGTACTCGGTGCCGATGATGCGCCCGCCGAAATCGGCCATTTGACCGTCGCGGATAGCGGCCAGCGAGGAGTTGTTGAACACCAGCCAGACTACGGGCAGGCCCCACTCAACCGCCGTGGACACCTCCTGGTTGACCATGAGGAACCCGCCGTCGCCGGTGACCGCGACGCAGGCCTTGTCGGGCTGGGCCAGCTTGGCGCCGATGATGGCCGTGGGACCCCAGCCCATGGGCGTCCAGCCGCCCGGATTGAGGAAGCGCCCGCCGGCTCGAATGGGATAGAAGGCGGCGAAGTAGTGCGCGTGGTTGCCGGTGTCTACGGAGATGATCGAGTCGTCGGGCAAGACGCGGCGCACCTGTTCGGCCACGCGCAGCGGTTCCATGGGCATCGCGTCGGGCGGCGTGAGTTCCAGCGAGTAGGCGTCCTTGGCGCGGCGGACCAGCGCGGCGTCGGCCGCCGCCGATGGTCGCCCGCCGAGTCGCCCGACGGCGTCGCGCAGGTCGTTGACCACCGCCAGCGCGTCCCCCTCCAGCCCCAGCTCGATCGGTCCCGCGCGCCCCATCTCGCGGGCCTCGATGTCGATCTGAATGATGCGGTTCTGCGGCACGAACGGCTTGCCCTCGGTCCACCAGCTGGTGGACTCGTCGGCGAAGCGATAGCCGACCGCCAGGATCAGGTCGGCGCGCTCGCGAATCAGCTCATGCGCCACGGGATGCCCCAGCCAGCCGACCATGCCCACCGCGAGCGGGTGGTCCTCGGGCACGACGCCCTTGGAGACGAACGACGTGGCGATGGCCGCGCCCAGGCTTTCGGCCAGCGCGGTGACGGCTTCCCCGGCGCCGGAGATCAGCGCGCCGTTGCCAGCGATGATGACGGGAAACTCCGCGTCGATCAGCAGCCGCGCCGCGCGGTCGGTCAGCTCGGCGTCGGCCCGCGGGCGCGCGCGAGCGGGAAATGGGTCTGGGTCCTCGGGCAGCGTGTCTACCTCGGACGCTTGCAGGTCCCAGGGAATCTCCAGGCCAACCGGTCCCGGCCGCCCCACCTGGGCCGCGGTGAAGGCCTTGCGCACAGCGGTTGGAATCGTGCGCGGGTCGGCGATAGACCAGACGCGCTTGGTGATGGGCTGCAGCATCTGCATGAACGCCTGGTCCGCCGGCGCGGTGTCCGGGCGCGAGGTCTCCTGCAGCTGCCCGCGTCCATACCAGCGCTGGATGGGTGCCCCCACGATGGCGAGCACCGGGCTGGAGGTGGACATGGCCGTGGCGATGCCCATGATCATGTTGGCCGCGCCCGGTCCCACCGACGAGCAGCACACGCCGACCTGGCCGCTGACGCGGGCGTAGCCGTCGGCGATATGCGCCGCCGCCTGCTCGTGGCGCACCAGCATGAAGTCGATCTGGTCGGAGCCGTGGATGGCGTCCAGGATGTTGGTGTTGCCGTGGCCGGGAATGCCGAAGACGTAGCGCACGCCGTGGCGTTCGAGCGCGTCGACGAGGACTTCGGCGGCATTCACGGGGTGGCTCCGGTCGGGCGGCAGACCCGTCGAGCCTCAATGTACGACGCGGCTGGGAAGCCGGACTGTGTCCCTGCCGCTGGGACACCGCGAAAGATCAGCGTAGGGGCGCCCCTGGTGGGCGCCCGCCGGGATCGGGCAGGGCAGCCACCAGGGCTGCCCCTACGCCGAACGCGCTTCGTTTGGCCCGGATATCCTGAGTCCAACCAGGAACCGACCTGAACACTCCGCCGCATGCTGCGCATCGTCCACGCTGCCGATATCCACCTCGACACGCCCTATCGGCGCCATGACGAGGCGGTGCGCGTGCGGTTGCGCGAGGCCGGACGCGAGGCGTTCGTTCGTCTGATCGACCTGGCGTTGGAGCGTCAGGCCGACGCGCTGCTGATCGCCGGGGACCTCTTCGACAACGACCTGCT
>DAOUHO010000122.1:0-20296 GCA_034428595.1 Chloroflexota bacterium
CAGTGCGCCTTGCGCAGCTCGGCGTAGGCGTCGCGCAAAAAGCCCGCGCCCGGCAACCGAGCCAAGCGATTCGGCGGCGCCGTGCGGCGCCGTGAACGGCCGCCGCGGGCGGCCGTCCGGTTGGATTGTTCTCTAACGAGTTTCACGATGGCGTCGATGTTCGCGGCAGCGCGCGCAGAACTTGCTCAGTTCCATCCGATCCGGGTCGTTGCGCCGGTTCTTGCTCGACACATAGCCGCGAGAGCCGCAGTCCACGCATTCGAGCGTTATGACAAGTCGATCACCGCGTCGGGGCATCAGAGCGTTCCGCATGGCCGGGAGGAACGATGCGCATGCCCGGCCTCACCACGCGCACGCCCAAGGCACTGGCCAAGGGATGCCGCATTGTACACCGCCGGGCGGGGCGATTGGACTCGGGGGCTTGGGCAGGATTAATTCAGTGATAGCCTTTGGGGGCGGAAACAAAGAGAGGCACCAGGAGGCGCGTTGCCGCGCGTCTAACCAGTGCCTGCTGGCATGGCAGCAGACCATGCACTCAGCAGAAGGGAGGCACCGTGACGCCGCCAAAGACTAACTTCGCGTCGGCATTCGCCATCGCGCGTGAACGCACCGCTCTCGCGGCGGTGCAGCCGGGGCGTCGTGCCCGTAAAAGCCTAATCCCATAGGTGGCACGACGCCCCGCGCCGAACGGGCCGCTAGCTTACACGGCTGGCGGCCCGTCCGCACGTCGTGGTGAGCCAGAATAGTGGTTGAGTTTGATCAGGGTGCGAGAATTGGGCAAGGCGAAGCACGAGGCACCATCGCATGACCGAAGGCGCGTCTTCGGATAACGAGGGGAGAGGGGACCCAGAGGACGCGTGGCCGAGCATCAAAGACGCCTACGCGTTCGTTCCGGCCTCATATGACTGGGCCATCCGGCGCTTTGATGCGATGGACGCCAGGCTGCGGCAGATCGGGATGGCGGCTGCAACGGTCACGCTCGGGGTTCCGGTCGCTGCCGGAGCCGTGGTCGGCTCGGGGCTGGCCTACTGGTGGCTCTACGCGATCGGTGCCAGCCTTGGCGCAATCGTAGCCCTAATGGCGCTTGTCGCGCATACGCGCGAGCATCTCACGCTCGTGTCCTTAGATGACCTGTGGAATCAGAATCTGGAGAAGCCCCGCTGGGAGTTCCGAAAGGACCAGATCTTCTTTGCCGCAGAGCGACAAGAGTCCAATCACGCCATAATCGAGCGGCGCGGCAGGCTTGCTGTTTACCTAGCCGTAGCCTTCGGCGGCCAGGTTCTCGTCATGGCCCTTTGGCTCGGACTGAATCTAGCGATGGCCGGCACTACCTGCTCTTAGCGCCCCTGGTGATCCTGCCCCTTTCCCGTTTACGCGGGGGAGGTGGCGTTGCACCTTTGGTCGCCCGACCGTCATCGCGCTGCCTAGGCGGAGGCGGTGGACTCTTACCCTTGTCCGTTTTCTTGTCGCTCGGCATAGCGGCTCCTGCAATTCGGTCCCAAGAGCAAGTCTAGGCCACGCGGTCACGGGAACCTAAAGATGTGCCGCGGAATTCGTGAGCGGACTCAGCGATACGTCTTGCCCACGACAAGTCCCATAGGCTTCGACAGACGCGTGCGTGGTACCCGGCGGCCCCAGTGGGCGGCTGAGGCTACGCTATACCTCCCAGCCGGCGGCAAGGTCTAATGGCGAAGCAAGAAGAGTTCCAAAACCGCGTCCTAGCGCAGTTGCTTACCGAGCACGGCGTCGCAGCGGACTTCGAGGAGCGCCGCGGGCGCCGAAAAATCGATGTCGTAGCTGAAGTCGACGGACTCGAGGTTGTCCTAGAAGCCGAAACTGGATTCGAGCGCAAGGCCCAGGCGATAAAGGACGCTGACGCCCGCTTGCGGCAAAAGCTCGCCATCCTTGCGTTCGCCGTCTGCTATCCGGCTGGCGTTACCGAGGACACCCTTCGCGACGCCACATTGGCCTGGACCGTCCGGACGAAGCCGGGGGAGCCAGCCGGCGAGTGGTCCGAGGGCGGCGTGGCGCAGTTGGCTCAAGCCATCCAACAGACGCCACACTCACTCAGTGGCACCGATGTCGCCGCGCGGATGCTATCCGATGGCCTAGACCAAGTGGTGCAGAAGCTCAAGCCATCCGTGTGGCAGGCGCTGGCGCGAAGACTTGATCTTCCGGCAACGAATCCCCAAGGCCAACTGCCGAGCGAAAGGTACTTCGTGGCCGCCAAGCGCGGCATGCTCGTCGTGGCAACCGCCATGCTGTTTCATCACCGGGTGCACGAGCACTTGCCGGTCCTTTGCCCGCCTGGCTATGACGGACCATGGCCGCCAGCAAGCGCCAGCGAGTGCGCTGAGTCGGACACGCCAATCAGCGCTTTTCGGGAGGCTTGGCAAGGCATCCTCGCCGTGGACTACCGGCCGGTCTTCGAGACTGGCCGCGTCGCGCTTGGGACGCTCTCGGCGGACCCCGACACCGGCCAGGCCGTCGGTAGACTGGCCGAGGTCGTGGCGAGAGTCTCGGAACGGGTCGTCGGTCTACGCCATGATCTGCTAGGGCGCGTCTTCCACCGCGTGCTGGACACCGCCCGCTACGACGGCTCGTTCTACACGTCTACCGCTGCTGCCGTGCTGCTGGCCTCGCTGGCCCTTCGCGAACAGGATTCCGATTGGTCCGACGCCGATGCAATCGGGGCCCTCCGCATCTGCGATCCGGCGTGTGGAACTGGGACCCTACTCATGGCCGTCGCCGAACGCATTCGTGATCTTCGCAACGCTACTGGCCCCACCAAGCCCGAAGACGACGAGACTCTCGGCCTCCTCCTCGTCGAAGACGTGCTGTGGGGCTATGACGTCAATCTCACCGCTACGCACATGGCAGCGAGCACGCTCGGGATGCTCTCGCCAACCACGCGGTTTACGCACATGAACATCCACCGGGCACGTTTGGGAGTATTCGACAGGAAGCCCCACCTCGGCTCAATGGAATTCCTGTTCGGTCAAGCAATGCTGGCCGATTGGCCGACCACCCAGCATGTGGAAACCGAAAAGGACGAGGGCGAACCACCTCCGGCGATGGACCTCGTGATCATGAACCCGCCGTTCACCCGCGACAGCCTGCGCCACGATCAATTCAGCCGCGCCGACGAGCTGGCGATCAAGCGGCGCGAGAAGGCAATGCTGGAGAAGCACCCAAACAGGGAAGCGGCTCGACTCTCCGGCTCAGCAAATGCGTTCATGGTGCTCGCCGACTCAATGACGCGGGACGATAGCGGAGTTTTGGCCGTCGTATTGCCTACGGTGATGGCGACAAATCCCGCTGCGTCCGAGACCCGGAAATACCTCGCCCAGCGGTTCCACATCGACACAATCGTCGCGTCCCACGATCCGCACCGCATCTTCTTTTCGGAGAACACCACCATCGGCGAAGTGCTGCTGGTGTGCCGGCGGTGGCACGGCAGCGGATCAAAGCCGCCGACACGAGCGGTCAATCTGGTAGTGAATCCGGAAACACCCGTGGCGGCGCTGGATGCCGCCGAGAGGATCAAGCAAGCCGACGGAAAGAGCCGCCGGGATTCCCAATCCTTCACCGTCCAGCAGGTGGACGCCGACCGGGTAGAGCGCGGAGACTGGTACGCCGTAAACTTCCTCTCGCCGTTCCTGGCGGGCGCCTACCGGACCGTCACCGAAGCGAATCCGGGGACGCTCTCCACTGTTCCGCTGAGCCACTTGGCCAAAGTCGGACCCGCAGGCCAGCGAATACGAGACGCCTACACTCGCTCGGCTCTGCCTACGGAGTCGGGTCGCCGCGCGCTCTGGTTTCACAAGACGGAAATCATGCAGTCCATGCTCGCCGAGACGGACGTGTACATCGAGCCGAAACCGTCGAAGGTCCACCTGGCCGACCGATATTGGGAGCAGCGCAGCGACATGCTGCTGCCGCAGAAATTGCGACTAAACAAGGCGCGGGTCGCCGCAGTGATGCTCCCAGGTCGGGCTGTCGGTTCGATCTGGATACCCTGCCGACCCCATAATCCAAGCACCGCCAAAGCGCTATGCCTCTACATGAACTCCACGCCGGGGATTCTGACCTTGCTCGGCGGGCGCGACAACAAGGTGCCTTCCTACCCGTCATTCTCGCTGGATACGCTACGCTCGCTCCCGGTACCGGATTTCACAGAACTGGAGCCCGCGAGCCTCGATTTCCTCAACAGCTGGTTCGATTGGCTGCGGCACGAGGAGCTGTTACCCCTACCTCACATGCACGACGACCCAATTCGCGAGCATATCGACGATGCAGTCACCGAGGCCCTGGGTCTTGACTCCGAATGGATCGCCAATGTGCGACGCGAACTCGCGCGGGAACCGTCAGTCATGGACCGGCGACGCGAATAGCCCGCCGGCGCTCGCGGTAACTCGCCAAATAAGAACGGCGGCCATCCACTGACCGCCGCACGAGCGAAGCCTAAACAACGCAGGGAAAAGACAGGATGGCAGTCCAACGTCGGTTTGAAATCGATAACTCACGGAAGCACCTTCTGCCACGGTTCTATTTGCGAGGCTTTTGCCCGCCAAGACGTCCGAATCAAATCTACATGTATGACAAAACCAATCCCGCCAATGAGGTGACACTGTCTTCCGTGAGAAATGTGGCGGTGTCAAAGTACGCATATTCTGTTGTGAATGATGCAATTCTACAAGAGCGTGAGCATCAATGGGCACTCATACTTGACAAGCTCAAAGGCACCAGTATTTCCGACTTGAATACATATATTTCTGATCGATCTCAATCTGCTGTTTTGAGGTCGTGGCTTGCCTGCTTTGTTGTGGATTCCAGGCTCAGAAGCCCCGGGGCGAGAGCAAAAGTTAGAGCCGAACTAGAGGCAATGCGTGAGAATTACCGGGAGGTGGTCGACCAATTCAAGGTGGAACTCAAGTCATCCATGACGAAACGATCGGTGAGTGGCCGGACGTTCGATGCAAAGGAGTTGAATCAAACGATTGCGGCTATTGCCGACGAGACCGGAGTTTACGATCAACGAAAATTCGAAGCAATTTTCATGGACCCATTCTTGCGTGGCAAGGAAGGCGAAAGAGAATACAAACTGCATGAAGAAGGGAGGTGGCGGTTTGAAGAACCGCCGAGTGGCCGCAGCTTCATTACGTCGGATATGCCCTCAGTCTCCCTGCCAAGACCTGGCGATAGCAACGGGGTACTCTTTACCATGCCGCTTTCATCTAAGTTGCAATTGATTGGCTTCTGTGGAGATGATTGGCAGGAGAGCGGGCTCTCTGTACTCCCGGATATAGACGATCGAAGAATGGACCTCATCAATAGGTCCGTATTCAACATTGCAGAGAGGTTCGTCTATGCATCATCAGAGGATGAGATTATTCGGGCCAGACAATTGCGGGACGTTTAGCGAGATGGTGGGGTCCTCATGGGTCTGATACGGACAATCTTCGCCGCGGTCGGCCTTGCCGCAAGCCTCATCGCCCGCGGTATCTGGCGCGCGCTCACCGCGGTTGTGTGGGCGCTCGGCGTCGTTGCTCGCTACCTGATCCGCGTCCTCTGGTGGGTCGTCCGCGTTGGCGTGCCGGCGCTTGGACAGGGCGCCCGCGCCCTGGGCCGATTCGTTTGGCCACGGCTGGTGATCGCCGTCGCCCTGCTTGGCTACGGAACTGCCCGCGCCGGGACCTGGATCCGACGAAAGATCAGCCGGGCAAACGAGTCGCAGTAACGCCCAGTCCCTTCGGGGCGGTCGACGCCTATATCCCCCCGAACGCCCGCGCGCGGGCGTTGAGCGAGAGGTAGATGGCCTCTAGCGCCGGCGTGGGGATGCCGGCCTCGCGGCCGCGCCGCACCACCGCGCCGGTGAGGTACTCGAGCTCGACGCGTCGTTGGTGGCCGAAGTCGACCTGGAGCGACGTGGTGTTGTCCGCCGGGGCGGATTGCAGCAGGGCGACGAGGTCGTCGCTGGTCGATTCCGGCAGGTCCACGCCCAGCGCGCGTCCCACGGATGCCGCTTCATCGAACATCATGCGGTAGACATCTTCCATGCCCTCGGTGGACAGGATGTCGCCGAGCGGAAGCTGGCAGGCGGCGCTCATGCCGCCGTGGACGGACAGCAGCACGATCTTGCTCCACAGGATCCGGGTGATGTCGTCGCCGACCTCGGTCTCGATGCCGCAGCCGCGCAGCGCCTCGGCGATGGTCTCCACGCGGTCCGAAATCCCGCCGCCGGGCTCGCCGATGGCGGCGCGCACCAGCGCGTCCTGGTACTCGATCACGCCCGGCCCGGCGATGTGCGCCGTGAGCCACGTGGCGCCGCCGATGACGTGCTCCGCGCCCAGCACGGACGACAGCATCGGCACGCTGTCGATGCCGTTCTGCAGCGTGAGCACCGCGGTCTCGTCGCCGACGGCGGGGACCAGCAACGCGGCCGCCGACTGCGTGTCGTAGGCCTTGACCGCGAACACGACGAGATCGAACGTCGCCCCGGCATCGGCCGGCCGCTCGACGGCATCGACCTGGAGGAACCGGCGCGAACCGTCTTCGCTGAGCATGCACAGCCCGTGCTCGCGAATGGCTTCGAGATGCGCCCCGCGGGCCACGAAGGTCACGTCGTGGCCGGTGTCGAACAGCCCGGCGCCGACAAAGCCGCCAACTCCGCCGGATCCCATCATCATCACGCGCATGCTGCTCTCCTTTTCTTACAAAGACTCTTGTTCTGCCCGGTCAGGTGCGGAATTTGTGAGACACAGCCGGAGCGGATTCCGTTTAGTTGGGGCTGGATTCCCGCCTTCGAAGACCTTTGCACGACTGGTCGAAAGTCCACGCTCATGCCTCGGATCACCCTCACCCTAACCCTCTCCCATCCAGGGAGAGGGGACCGGACCCACTCCCCGCCGGCGCGGGGACTGGCTTTGGGGGCCTTCGCAAAACCGCGTATGGACGGGTTACAGACCCGCCCACATGCGAAGCATCCAGCGCGCCTCCAGGTTGCGCCGGACTGGATTCCCGCCTCCGCGGGAATGACGAATGGCGTCGCCGGAATGACGGAGGGCGCAGCGGGAATGACGAAAGGTGTCGCCAGAATGACGGAGGGGTACGCAAGGGCCTTTTACGCCGGTGGCCGCGCGCCGTCGCCCACGGTCACCAGCGCTTCGGCCACCGGGCCGCGGCTCTTGCCGTCCAGGCGAATCTCGGCCGTGAGGATGCGGCGCACGTCCGAGTGCGCCGGCGCCGTGGCGGTGAGCGTCAACTCGCCGCGCGCGCTGGCCTCCAGGTCCAGGGACTCAAATCCATCGCTGGTGCGCCACCCGTCGGGAGCCAGCAGCCGCGCTTCGAGCCGCACGGTCCGCTCCGCGTTGTTTCGCAGCAGCAGGCGGTAGCTGCACGCCTCGCCGGGCTCGACGTGGCGCAGATACGGGATCAGCCGCGCCCACCACAGGTCCACGCCCTCGTCGGCCGGCCCGTCCAATAGGTCGCGCACGACGCGCTCCTTGCGGGCGATGAAATCGCGGTACTCCGCCGCGCGCCCCGCGTCCCACGGAATCAGCTCGCGATGTCCAGGGCACACCAGGTCCGGCTTCACCAGGTCCATCACGTCCGCGCAGCGACGATGCATCCACAGCTGCAGGCTGTTGCGCAGCACGGTGGTCTGGTAGAGCTGCGCGGTCATTTCGCCGGTGATGCCGGGCGCCAGCTCCAGAAAGATGTTGTCGCCGGTGAAGGCCACTTTCCGCCCGTCGACGTTGGTGGCGAGGACCGAGTGAAACTCCGTCTGGCCCGGCGCGTGGTGGACCTCGAACTCGTATTCCTCCCACTGGAACCGCTCGCCGTCGCGCAGCTTGCGTTCGATCGGGATCGGACTCGGCAGCGTGCACGGCGTGCTGCACCAGCCGGCCGGGTCTTCCAGTACCTGCGCCACCTCGTCCAGCGCCCAGACGCGCGCGCCCTCGTGCCGCACCAGGTAGGGAATGCCCGCCGTGTGGTCGTCGTGGATGTGCGTGACCAGCACCATATCCATCTCGCGCACGCCGTAGGTCTCGCGCAGCTCGTCGAGGTGATGCACGACGAACCGCATCGTGTCGCCGTCCTCTCGCTCCTGGGCGACGCCCATGTGCGCGGAGAACGAGTGCCCGTAGTCGATGAAGCACGCCTTGCCGCTTTCGGACAGCAGCACGTAGAAGTTGGAGCAGGTCTGCGGACCGCCCCAGAGCAGATGGCGCGACACCTGGATGAACTTCGGATCGGGCAGGAGGTCGAGCCCGTGTCCCCCGTCGCGGCCCAAGAACCGCATGCCGGCGCCGAGGCGCGCCAGCGCCATCAGCCGATCTTCCAGCCTCGCGCAATCTCCGGCCGGGTCCTCGATCAGGTCTCCGTGGGACGGCAGCGCCAGATTCGGAGCGTGCCGCCGCAGCGCCTGGAGCGATTCCAAGGTGAAGAGCGCGCCCTGCTGATCGGCGTAGCCGTACTCCAGCGCGTGGTACTGGTAGAGCACGCCGCCGGCGCCCAGCAGGTCCCCGGTGAAAGCGACGCGCCGGTCGTCGATGTGGCCGATTAGCATGCTGCTGCCGTAGGTATGGCCCTTGGCCGGAACGATCTCCAGCTCCACGTCGCGCCAGGTGAACGTCTCGTAGTCCTCGAGGTCGGCGTCAACCGCCACGTTCTCCGCCAGCGTGAAAAAGGTGTTGCGGTCGTTGTAGTTGTCGTAGACGCGCTTGTGCTGCCAGAACAGCTCGACCTGCTCGAAGAGATGCCGCTCGTGCTCCGGCACGGCGACCCTGGCGCCGTGAGCCTTGAGGCGCCCGGCGCCCCAGGACTGGTCGCGGTGGTGGTGCGTGTGCAGCACCCACTCGACCCGCCGCACGCCGATTTCGTCGAGTTGGTCGACCACGGCGCCCGATCCGGCATCGATGAGCAGGCCGCGGTCGCCCGCGGTCACGCAGTAGACGTTGCAGGTGTCGGCCCAGCGAAAGATGCGCGGGGAAATCTGGACCCAGGCCATGGACGCCTCACGCTGCCGGCGACGGCGAGGGCAGCGTACGGGACGGCAGTCGCGCCACGCGAATAGGCCACGACGACTCGACCGCCGGACACTCGCGCCGGGCGTTGCTGTAGTCTGAACGGGCCAGCAAAACCGCCTCTACCCACCATGCCTGAAACCGGTGCAATTGCCGTCTTCAACGGAGTCCGCGAGCCGTTCGACCTCCGGGAATTCCCGGTTCCCGACCCAGAGCCGGGCGCCGCGGTCATTCGCATGCGGCTCGCCAACGTGTGCGGTTCCGACATGCACTACTGGCGCGGCGACACGGACCTGGTAGCGCGCGGCTTCAACCTCCCGGGCACGCTGGGGCACGAAGGCACCGGCGAGATCGCCAAGCTGGGCGCCGGTTTGACCGTGGACACCAACGGGCAGCCGCTGCGCGAGGGTGATCGCGTGGTCTTCGGGTTCTTCCACCCGTGCCTGCGCTGCGCAAACTGCCTGAAGGGGCATACCTACGCCTGCCCGACGCGGCAGACCGATCGGATGACGCTGCTGGACGAGTGGCCCTACTTCCGCGGCACGTTCGCCGACTACTACTACCTGTTCCCCAAGCACTCCATCTTTCGCGTGCCGGATCACCTCTCCGACCACGTCATCTCGGGCGTCAACTGCGCTCTGAGCCAGGTGGTCTCGGGGCTTGACCGCGCCGGACAGACGGTCAACGAGACGGTTGCGATCCAGGGCGCGGGCGGGTTGGGCGTCTATGCCGCAGCCGTGGCCCAGGCGCGCGGCGCGGCCCGCGTGATCGTGATCGACGGCGTGTCGGAACGGCTGGAGCTGGCCCGCGCCTTCGGCGCGGACGAGACGGTCGACATGCGCGAGTTCGAGACCCCCGAGGCGCGCGTGGCACGAGTCCAGGAGCTAACTGACGGGCTGGGCGCCGACGTGACGATGGAGTTGGTGGGCCATCCCGGCGTGTTCGCGGAGGGCGTCGCCATGACCGCGCCCGGCGGACGGTACGTGGAAATCGGCAACGTCTGCGTCGGACACAACGCGACGTTTGATCCCTCGACCATCGTCTTCAAGAGCATCACGGTGCTGGGCGTGGCCCACTACCGCTGGCGGGACCTGAAGCAGGCGCTGGATTTCGTGTCCGACAACGTCGACAAGCTGCCCTTCGACCGGGTGATCTCCCACACGTATCCCTTGCACGAGATCAACGAGGCGTTCGAGCGCCAGGACGAAGGCCACGTCACCCGCAGCGCGCTCGCGCCCACAGCCTGATGCCGCGCGGCGCCGGGGGGTCACTATTCCCAGGCTGCGTGCAACCTGGGCTACCGGGCATTGGGCTACCGGTCTGTCATTCCGAGCACAGCGAGGAATCTAAGGCGCAGCCCTACGCCCTCAGCGGCTCCAGGTTGTACTACGGATGGATCCCCGCCTTAGGAATCCCTTGCATGAGTGGTCGACATCCCACGCTTGAGCCGCGGATCACCCTCACCCTCTCCCATCAAGGGAGAGAGGACCGAGCCTGCTCGCGAATCTCCACTGGCGGGACTACGCAGGGGTCTCGCATGAGCGCGACTCCATGACTCCGCCCGAGCACGACCTGCTCGACCAGGTATTCCCGCTCGACACCGCCCGCGGCGACTCCGGCGCGCTGGTAATCGGCGGCGCACGCTGCGAGGCATTGGCGGAGGAGTTCGGCACCCCGCTCTACATCTACGACGAGGCGACGCTGCGCGCGGCCTGCCGGGGCTATACCCGCGCGTTGGCGGACGCCTATCCCAACGCGCTGGTGCTCTATGCCGGCAAGGCCTACGTCGATCCCACGCTCTTGCAGGTGGCGGCGTCCGAGGACCTGGGGATGGACGCCGTCTCCTCGGGCGAGGTCCGCGTGGCCCAGGCCGCCGGACTGCCGCTCGAGCGCGTCGTGCTGCATGGCAACAACAAGCTGCCGCGCGAGATCGACCTGGCGCTGGAGCTTGGCGTCGGCCGCATCGTCGTCGACGCGCTGGAAGAGATCGAGATCATCGACGAGCTGGCGCGGCGGCGCGGCCAAACGGCGCAGGTGCTCCTGCGGCTCACGCCGGGCGTTGAGGCGCATACGCACGACTACATCCGCACCGGCGCCGTGGACAGCAAGTTTGGGCTCGGGCTCGACTCCGGTGCGGCGGAAGAGGCCGTGGCGCGGGCGATACACGCGCAAAACCTCGATGTCATGGGGCTGCACGCCCACATCGGGTCCCAGATCTTCGACACCGAGCCCTATGCCGACACCATCAACATCACGCTGGACTTTGCCGAGCGCATGCGCGCCGCCCACGGCCTCGACCTGCGGGACCTGAGTCCGGGAGGAGGCGGGGGCGTGCGCTACACGCTGGACGACGATCCGCCCGATCCCGCCGACATCGTCGAGGCCATTACGTCAGCCGTGCTGGCCCGTGGGCTGGCTCACCCGCCGCGGCTGCTCATCGAGCCGGGACGCTCCATCGTGGCGCGCAGCGGAGTGGCGCTCTACTCCGTCGGGACCGTCAAGCACATTCCCGGCGTCCGCACTTATGTCTCCGTCGACGGCGGCATGGCCGACAACCCGCGCCCCGCGCTCTACCAGTCGAAGTACGCGGCGCTGCTGGCGAACCGGCCCGGCGACGGTCCAGCCGAAACCCTGACGCTTGCCGGCCGCTACTGCGAGTCCGGCGACGTGCTGCTGCGCGACACGGTGCTGCCGCCGCTGCGCCGGGGCGACCTCATCGCCATTCCCGCATCCGGCGCCTACCACATGAGCATGGCCAGCACCTACAACATGGTCGGCCGGCCCGCCGTGGTGATGGTGGCCGACGGACAAGCCCGCCTCACCCGCCGCCGCGAATCCGACGACGACCTGTTGGCGGTGTTTGCCTAGCTCGCGCCCATCAATTAAATAGCGGTCCGCGACCTCAAGCGCTCGACAGTCTCCCTACCGAGCCCGTGAGCCCACCGACCGCCTGACAAGCGTCCATCTCCCACTGCCCCGGATCCAGTTGACCGTCTGCCTACCGCAGCGGGTCGATGACCTCGAGGAACGGGAAACGATGGAAATGGGTGTCGCGGGTGCAGATGCGGCTGACGCCGTGTTCGCGCATCACGACCGCCGTGTGCAGGTCGTGCATCAGGTTGCCGCGGATGTCCGGCAATTCCGACAGCGTCTGCGACAGGACCGCCTGGTGTCGGTCGGTTGGCCGCAGGAGCGCGAAGCCTGGGGAGTCGAGCACCACCTGCAGGAATCGCCACGCGTCGCCAGAATTCCACGGCGAGCGGAGCACGCGCGGATGCGTGCTGACCCGAAGGAACTCGTAGCAAACGTTCCACGTGAGAAAGGTTGGCGTCGGTTCAACTCGCCATTCGTTCAGGCGCTGCTGACAGACAGGGTGCGCCTCTGAACCCTCGTCGGCCGCGTAGACCAGAACATTCGTATCAACGACGAGCACTCACGACTCGTCCATCGCCGCGTAGAGCTCATCTCGGTTGGCGACATCGACCAGCGCCCCCCCGCTATTCCATCGCGGAAGCTCCGGGAGCGCATCCCGCTCGGTCACATACGGCGCCGGCGGTTCGAGCACCCGCATAATGCCGGCCTCAACCAGGGCCGTCATGGTGGTCCCACGACGTGCGGCCTCTTCGCGCAGACGGCGCATAACGGCGTCGTCAATATTCAGCGTGGTCTTCATTCGGTAATCCATGCGTCGTCAGCATATGGCAAACCATATCGCATATATGGCTGTATGGTCAACCATGACTTGATCCGCTCGTCGGGGTGGCGCGCGGCCGGCTTATCCGGCAGCGTAGCCTTCGAGGATGCGCGCGGCGCTTGAGCGCCGCAGCTTGGCGAGAGCCTGGGCTTGCAACTGCCGGATGCGCTCGGCGGTTAGGCCGAGACGGTTGCCGACATCCACCAGACGCAGCGGCTCGCGGCCGCCCAGACCGAATCGCAGCCGCAGGATCGTGCGCTCGCGCACGTCCAGCGTGGCCAGCGCGCGATTGAGGTCCGCACAGAGAAACTTGGTGCGCAGCTCTTCAAACGGCTGCGGCGCCGGCTCGGCGTCGGGCGGAGTCGCCGACGCGTGGTCGTCGACTGCCTCGCTATCGAGGGAGATCGTCCGCCCCGCGAACCGGCGTAAGCGAGCCAACTCGGCCGTCGGGAGGCCAACGCGCCGCGCGACGTCACGGTCCTCGGGATCGCGCTGCAAGTCGGCCCGCAACTCATCCCAGATCCGCCGCGAGGTCGCCAGCTTGCGGTGCACGTAGTCGGGAAGCCGCAGCGGCAGATCGGCCTCGGCCGCCGCCCGCGCGATGGGTTGCTGCACCCACTGCATGGCGAAGCTGCTGAACCTGAAGCCGTGCCGCCAGTCGAAGCGCTCCACGGCGCGCATGAGACCGGTGTTGCCCTCCTGAATCAGATCGAGCAGCGGCGCGCGCCCGTCGGCGAAGCGGCGCGCCACGGCCACCACCAAGCGCAGGTTGGCGGTGATCATCTGCTGGCGGGCCCCCGGCTCGTTGCGCTCGATGCGCTGCGCCAACTCAACTTCCTCGCGCGCCGTGAGTCGGGGAAAGCGGCGAATCTCACTCAGATAGGCGCGCAGGCTCGATGCCTCGTCCAACTGAGCGGTCGGCCCTTTTCCTCCACGCTGGGGGGACATTGGGGAGCTTGTCGGCGCTGCCTCTCGGGGCCTGGCGGGTCTTCGACGCGGCAAGTATACGCGGGGCCGCCGCGTCCTACGCCATGCTCTCCAACTGGTCGATGGTGACCTGGTGCCGCAGCGGCAGGCCGTTCACGTGCCGCTCCAACTCGTCGAGCATGGCGTCGGTCAGCCGGGCGCGCCGCTCGGGGGGCAGCCCGGCGACGTGGGGCGTCAGGAGCACCCGCCGCAGGCCCAGCAGCGGATGGTCGGGCGGCAGCGGCTCCTGGTCGAAGACGTCCAGGGCGCAATCGAACCGCTCCTTGGCCAGCTCGGCAATCAGGGCGTCGGTGTCGATCAGCGCCGAGCGGGCGTTGTTGACCAGCACGGCGTCGTCCTTGATCAGCGCCAGCATCTCCGCGTCGATCATGTGGTGGGTCGAGGGCAACACGGGCGCGTGAATGCTGATCACGTCGCTGGTCCGCATCAGGTCCGGCAACTCCAGCTTGCGCACGCCCAGATTCTGGGCGTCATGTTCGGTCAAATAGGGATCGGCCACGACGATCTCGACGTCGAACGGGCGCAGCAGCGGAATCAGCCGCCGCCCCACCTTGCTCGCGCCGATGACGCCGTAGCGCTTGCCATAGAGCTCGCGGTCGACAACCGGGCCGATGTCGCGCCAGCGGCCGGCGCGCATCGCGGCGTCGAAATCGCCCGTTCGCCGCAGCAACGCGAGCACCACGGCCAGCGTGTGCTCGGCGACGCCGAGGGCGATGAAGTCGGCGGCATGAGTGACGCGCACGCCGCGTCGGAAAGCCGCCGGCGGCGTCACGCTCCGGATCGTGCCGGCCGCGTAGCAGATGATTTCAAGGTCCGGCGCGGCGTCCAGCAGCTGGTCGTCGTATGTGCACGAGCCCCACGAGGCCAGCACGGCCGTCATGCCGCCGATGCGCTCTCCCACGTCCGCGGCGTCCCAGGCTCGGTCGCCGTCGTTGAACGTCACCGATTCGGCCAGACGCTCCAGCCGCGCACGCGATTCGGGCGTCGAAATGCGCTGGAAGAGCGGTCGCTCAACCGTCACCAGCACGCGCGGCGCGGGCATCGAGCAACTCCTCGGTGGCGTTCGCCCTGCGCTGGCATGATAGGCGCGCACCGCCCAGTTCTCCCGAAGGCGCGGCACGGCCGATGCAAATCATCCTATTCACGAAGTTCTTTGAGACGCTTCAACCCTCGGCGTTGGGCGAGTACGTGGCCGGCCTGGGCTACGACGGGCTGGACCTGACCGTGCGTCCGGGATATCCGATCAACCCGGGCAACGTGCGGACGACGCTGCCACCCGCCGCGCGACAGTGGGAAGCGCTCGGGCTTTCATGCCCGATGATCACCATGCCGACGGACTTCAACGACCCGACGCACGCGGATGCGGTGTCGATCTACGAGGCGGCGGCGGAAGCCGGCGTGCGGGTCATCAAGACGGGCTATTTCATCTTCAAGCCGGGCATGGACTATTGGGGCGCCGTGGACCACGCGCGTCGACAGCTTGAGGGCTTCGAGTCACTGAGCGCGCGCACCGGCGTAAAGTCCCTGCACCACACGCACAGCGGGGCGGTGCTCGGCTCCAACTGCGCCGGCCTGATGCACCTGCTCCGAGGTCGCGACCCCGCCCACGTCGGCGCGTACATCGACCCGGGACACCTGGCGGTCGATGGCGAGGACATCGACATGGCGTTTGCCATGTGCGACGGCTACCTGGCCGCCGTCGCCGCCAAGGACGCCTGCCACCTCCCGGACTCGCGGCGCAACGCCCCGGCGGCATACGGCCCCGCCTTCGTATACGTGGGCGACGGCGCGGCGCCGTGGGGACGCGTGCTCGAGTTACTGGCCGAACGGAACTTCGACGGTCCGCTCTCAGTACACACGGAATACACCACGCGGCAGGACGTGATTGCGACGGTGGGCGGCAAGGACCAGTCGGCGGACGCCGACGCCATACGCGCCCGCGGGGCGACGCAGGACTTGCAGTTCCTCAGGTCGCGCTGGGCGGCAATCCAGCAGGCCGGGGAAGGGGCGGCGCCGTGAGTCCTCACCGCGTGGCGGCGGTCTTTGGAGCCAGCAGCGGTATGGGCCGCGCGTCGGCCCTGGCGCTGGCCGCCGAGGGCATGGACGTCGCCGTGCTGGCGCGGAGAAAAGCCGAGCTCGAATCAGTGGCGGCGGAGGTCCGCAAGTCAGGCCGCCGCTCCCACGTGGAGTCCGTGGACCTCACCGACGGCGTCGCGGCGCGCCGGGCGGTGCGGGCGGTGGTCGACGGCCTGGGCCGAATCGACGTGCTGGTGTATGCCACCGGCTGGAACATCCCCAAGCGTCGGCTGGAGGAGCTGAGCGGCGACGACTGGGAAACCATGCAGCGAGTCAACCTGTGGGGGCTTTACGACGTGGCGCAGGCCGCCCTGCCGGCGTTGCGCGCCTCGCGCGGACGGCTGGTGGTGATCTCGTCCGCCGCCGCGATCATGCCCGACGCGTCCGGCGTGGCCTACCAGGCGGCCAAGAGCGGCGAAGCGGGCTTCACCCTCGGCATGATGCAGGAAGAGGCCGAAAACGGCGTACGCGCCACGGTTATCTATCCGGGCCTCACCGACACGCCGCTGTTGAACCAACGGCCCACGCCAACGCCGCCTGAGATTGTGGCCCAAGCACTCCAGCCGGAGGACGTGGCGCGCGCCGTCGTCTTCGTGAGCACGCTGCCGGATCGGGCCTACGTGCCGGAACTGAGCCTGCTGCCCGCCGCCGTCCAGCAGCGCTAGACCGACACGCCTACCGAAACGGGTCGTACACCAGCCCCAGGCTGCGATCGGACAGCGGCAGATCGACGCGTAGGTTGCCGCGGCGGTGCGACTCGTTGAGGGCGATCTCGATCTCCATTGCGTCACGCACGCGCCGTCCGCTCGCGCGAGGCTCGCCGCCGTGCTCCATGCACGTGATCAGGTCGTCGATGCCGTAGATCACCGACCAGTTGCCGGCCAGGCGCGGCTCCGGGAAGGGCACCTCCACGCGCTGCGTGCCCGAAATGGTCTCCACGTCTTGCCACAGGCGCAGCTCCTGCCAGTCGAAGGTCAACTCTCCGGTTTCGCCGGTGATTCGCACCCACGGCGCCCCTGGCCGCAGGCAGATGGGCAGGCCGTTGCGCAGGCGAATGAACCCGGCGCCCTTGAACTCACGCCCGGCCTCGACCTTGGCGTCATCGTCCGAGATGCCGATCACCCATTCGCCCGGCGAATCGAGCAGGTAGTTCCATGAATTGTGCTGCGCCATCACCGAGTTGGTGTCCAGGCTCAACAGTTGGCCAATTGCCCCCTCATCTAGCAATCGGCGGGCGTTGGCCACCGCCGGGTGGTTCATGCTCACGGCGCCGACCACCAACGGAACGCCGGCCGCCGCGCAAGCGTCGACCATGTCGTCGGCCCCATCAAGCGTTGGCGCCATCGGCTTTTCCGTGATCACGCCCTTGGCGCCGTGCTCCACCGCCGCGCGGGTGGCTTCGGGCCTGAGTGCGGCATTCGAGGGAATACCGACGATATCCAGGCGCTCCCGGGAGATCATCTCCCGGTAATCGTCGTAGAGCGCCACGCCTGCGTAGCGCTCACCGAACGCCTCCCGACGCGGATCCGAGAGCTCGCACGCGGCTACGAGCTCCGTCGCCGGGTGCAGCACCAGCGAGTCGGCAAATCCGTTCGGCAGGCCCTCTCGGCCCGGGTGCGCGGTGGGCGGCGGGTCTCGATCTGGCCGCAGCGGCGGCATGGGCGTCTCGCGCCCGGCGCGCCCGTAATTTGCCTGCTGTCGCGTCGCAACGTCGTACAGCCAGCCCATCCATCCGAGTCCGATGAGCCCTGCCCGGTAGGTCGCCATGTCGCTCGCTCCCCCACCCTGTTCTGGGGGTTCATGGTACGTCTGACGGCATGCCCCGTTGCAGTTGTCGGCCGGTTCTGGTACTCACCATGGCAACCGGCCCCTCGCCGCATGAGAGATGGCCCATGACCCAAGTGATGCAGGACGCACAAACACCTTCCCGGCGGGCCGTCGGGCAGTGGATTTGGATCGAGGGCGAGGCCAAGCCCTACAACTTCTACCTCTACGCGCGCGGATCGGTCGACGTCGACGGTTCACCGGCGGCCGCGAAACTGCACGTCACGGCGTCCGACCGCTACATGCTGTATCTCAACGGCGCGTACGTGGGCCGGGGACCGGCCCGAAGCGATCCCCGATTCAAGACCTACGACACCCATGACGTGGCCGCCGCGCTGCGTCCCGGCCGCAACGTGATTGCGGTGCGGGCCTATCACTTCGGCCAGCCCGTGCAAGGCGAGGGCTGGAACAGCATGAGCGGCAACAGCTTCACGGTGGGCGAGCGCGCCGGGCTGTGGGCGCAGATCGAGGTCACCGACGCCGACGGCGCCACGCACGTCAGCGGCACCGGTCCCGACTGGCGGCTGCTGCCCTCGCCGGCCTGGGATACCCGCACGCCACTGGTCAACTGCGGAATGATCGGGTCGAACGAGACCTACAACGCTGCGGCGGACATTCCCGACTGGACGGGGGTCGAATTCGACGACTCGGAGTGGAGACGCCCGTGGCTGGTTCCGGCCCCCGAGCAGCCGTGGCACGTGCTGGAAGCCCGCGACATTCCCCTGCTGCGCGAGACCGAGGTGCCGCCTGCCCGCGTGTCGCTGGTCGGCGAGCTGATCGACATGGGAAACGCGCGGCAAACGGAGATTTACCAGCTCATCCTGGAGGGGTTGCACTTCCCGCTGGAGCACGCGATAGCCGAAAACGTCGAAGCTGTCTTGAACGACGGCCCGGACGCGGCTCGATTCCAGGGCGTCTTCGCGCCCCGCAAGGGCATCCGCGCGCCCTACGTGGTCCTCGACTTCGGGCGCCAGGTGTTTGGATTCCCGCGCGTGCGACTCCAAGCGGAGGCCGGCGCCATCCTGGACCTGACGTATGGCCAGCAGCTCATCAACGACCGCATCCCCGGCGCGCTGTCCTATGCCGACCGCTACATCACGCGCGACGGCGACCAGACCTGGGAAGCCGCCGAGTACAAGCAGTTCCGCTATCTCTTCATCGCCATCCGCAGCACCTACAGCCCGGTGCGGATTCGCTCGATCTCACTGAACGAATACACCTATCCGGCTCCACTGCGCGGCAGCTTCGAGTGCGCCGATCCGGTGCTCACCACCCTCTGGAAAGCCTGCGTCGACACCACGGATCTGCATCTCGAAGACACGATCGTGTGCGACGCCTACCGCGAGCGGATTCCGTGGAACACCGGCGACGGCAGCCACGGGATGCACGGCGCGCTGATGGCCTACGGCGACATCGCGCTCCATGACAGGTTCCTGCGGCAGTTCATCACCACCGATCGCGGCGACGGCAGGCTGCAAATGGTGTTTCCGCGGGACAACCCGACGAACCATTGCCACCCGCAGTTTCTGCTGCAGTGGT
Organism: Chloroflexota bacterium; assembly: GCA_034428595.1. GTDB lineage: Bacteria > Chloroflexota > UBA11872 > UBA11872 > UBA11872 > JAJECS01. The sequence goes on from DAOUHO010000122.1 coordinate 19,150, forward strand.
CCACGCGCATCCGCGAGCACTACGAGTACATCGGGCGGCGCACGCTCGTGGAGCAGACGTATCCGAGCGTGCGGCGGCTGAACGACTGGTTTGAGCCCTATCGCGATGACATGGGCCTCTTGCGCGAATTACCCGAGCAGAACTGGATGGACTGGACGCCCGTTGACCTGCGCGGCGCAAACTTCAGCACCAACGCACTTTATGTCAACTCATTGGAGGACGGCGCCTGGCTCGCCGCCCAACTGGGGCGAGAGGACGACCGGGACCGCTGGCAGGGCATCGCCGACGAAGTGCGCGCCGCGCTGCGGGAGCACTTCTGGAATCCCAATCTCGGCGTGTTCGAGGACTCCCACTACCGTGGCCAGCTCACGGGCGTGACCGGTGAGTTGGCGCAGGGGTTCGCGCTGCTGTACGGCATCGCCACGGATGACCAGGCGATCCAGATGTGCGAGAGCCTGGCGGGGCGCGGCGCGGAGCTGTTTCAGGCCTCGCCGCTCTGGTACCCCTACGTGCTCGAAGGCATGTTCGCGCGGGGCTTCGGGACCGACGCGCTGCGGATCATCCACAACCGCTACGCCTGGATGATGTCGGCCCACGAAAACCCGACGCTCTGGGAAGGCTGGGACCCGTTCACCGCCGGTACGGCGATCAAGACCGACGCGGACTTCGAGCTCCGGCACACCGCCCACAAGGTCCGGCCGGCCGGCGTGCGCAGCCTGGTGCACTCGGGCGGCGTATACGTGGGCTGGGTGCTCTCGACGCAAGTCCTCGGCGTGCGCGCCGCAACACCCGGTATGTCGCACCTGCGGGTGCATCCCCGCACGGGCAACCTGGCCTGGGCGCGGGGGACGTTTCCCGTTCCGGGCGGCGATGTGCAGGTGGAGTGGCGCCGCCGCGCCGGCGCGACGCAGGTGACGCTGGACCTGCCCGACGGCCACACGGCGGACGTGGTGCTGGACCGCGCCAGCGACGCGCAGCGGGTGGTCAGGCACAACGGGCAGCGGCTGGAAATGCCGTCCACCGATGCGACGGTCGAGGTCGCCGTGGGATCGGGGCATCACACCGTCGAGCTGAGCACGGATTAGCTGTGGCGCCGGCGGGACTTCATTCGCCGTGCGCCCGCGGGCGCACGGCGAAGCTCAATAGG
>DAOUHO010000123.1:0-11005 GCA_034428595.1 Chloroflexota bacterium
GATTTGACGAGCTGCTCGGCGGCGGCGCGCAGCGCGTCGTGCGGCCCCGTCGATCCGTCGGTCCACACCTGCAGCACCAGCCGGTCGTGCTCGGTGTCCTGCCCGACCTGGGCGTGCTCCACGTGGTATTCCACCTTGGTCACCGGCGTAAACACGCGATCGAGCGGTATGACGCCGATGGGCAACGACTTGGCGCCCTCTGACGGCACGTACCCGACGCCCTGCTCGACGGTGAATTCGCAGCGCAGCAGCCCCTCGCTGGGCAGTTCGCACAGATAGTGGTCGGGATTTACGATCTCCACCCCGCTCGGCACCTCGATGTGGCCGGCGGTGATGACGCCGGGACCGGATTGCTCCAGCATGCACAGCGAAGGCTCGCGGTTGAACGACCGCAGCCGCACGCGCTTGACGTTGAGCAGAAACTCGACGATGTCCTCGCGCATGAATTCAAGCGTGCTGAACTCGTGCAAGGCGCCATCGATTCGCGCCGTAGCAATGGCCGCGCCGGGCAGCGACGACAGCAAGGCGCGTCGAAGCGGCGTGCCGAGGGTGTGGGCGAACCCGGGCCGCAACGGCTCGATGTGAAACAAGCCGTAATCGTCGCCAAGCTCTTTCGACTCGACGGCGATTGGATCGGGCTCGACCGGACTGGCGGTTTCTAACGATTCTAGTAACACAGGCGTCCTCTCGGGTGCGGCCGCCGCGCGTCGCGCAGGCGCCTCCGCACGAAGTCCCTAGCGGGAATAGAACTCAACGATGAGCTGCTCGTTCACAGTGGCGTCAATGTGGTCGCGTTGCGGCAGCGCCGACACGACGCCGCTGAATTCATCTGGGGTCACGCGCACCCAATCCGGGCGCCCCATGGCGTCGGCCCGAGTCAACGCGCCAGCGATCGCCTCGATCCGGCGGCTCTTTTCACGCACCTGCACGTTGTCGCCAACCTTCAACGTGGCGGACGCAATGGTGTGCTTATGGCCATTCAGCAGAATGTGGCCGTGGTTGACCAGCTGGCGGGCCTGCGCCCGGCTGAGCGCGAATCCCATCCGATACACCACGTTGTCGGCGCGCAGCTCCAGCTCCTGCAGCAGGCGCTCACCGCGCGATCCGGCGCCCCGGCCCGCCCGCTTGAAGTATCGGCGGAACTGTCGCTCCAGCACCCCGTAGAGGCGGCGGGCCTTCTGTTTCTCGCGCAGCTGCACCGCAAACTCGGTTGCCCGACGGCGCGAAAGCCCGCGCGCGCCGGGGCCGCCGCGATCGCCGCGTCGCTCGATCGCACACTTCGGCGTGTGGCAGCGATCACCCTTCAAAAAGAGCTTTTCGCCCTCGCGGCGGCAGAGCCGACAGACGGGACCGGTGTAGCGTGCCATGGGCGATAGTTCCTCGAATACAGCCTAGACGCGTCGGCGCTTCGGTGGGCGCGGACCGTTATGGGGAATCGGCGTCACGTCGGAAATGCTCGTGATGTTGAGACCGGACCCTTGCAGCGCGCGGATCGCCGCATCGCGCCCGGATCCCGGACCGCGAACGTAGACGTCAAGGTCGCGCATGCCCATGTCCATGGCCTGCCGCGCCGCTTGATCGGCCGCCTGCTGGGCCGCGAAGGGCGTGCTCTTGCGGGACCCCCGGATGCCAACCGTGCCCCCGCTCACGCTGGTCAGCGTTTCGCCCTGGAGGTCAGTAATCGTGATGATCGTGTTGTTGAAGGTCGCGTGCACGTGGGCGGCTCCCTTGGGCACCGGCGTGCGGTCCCGGCGACGGGCGCGACTGGATCGTTCGGCCATGCTAACCCCGCTTAATCACGCGTTTGCGGATCCCCACCGAACGGCGTGGCCCCTTGCGTGATCGGGCGTTGGTCCGCGTGCGCTGGCCGCGTGTCGGCAGACCGACGCGATGGCGGTGGCCGCGATAGCAGCCAATTTCGCGCAGGCGCGCGAGATTGGTTTGCACCTCGCGACGCTTCTCGCCCTCCACGCGTAGGTGGCGATCGATCTGATCGCGAATTCGCCCCAGGTCGTCATTGGTCAGATCGATGACTCGCTTGGACCCGGGCACCCCGGCGTCGGCCAAGATTCGCCGGCTGGACGTGCGCCCGATCCCGTAGATATAGGTAAGCGCGATCTCGACGGGCTTCTCCCGTGGAATGTCGACCCCAGCGATGCGTGCCATGTCGCTCCCCGCCTACCCTTGCCGCTGCTTGTGCTTGGGATTCTCGCAGATCACGAGAACCCGGCCACGCCGACGAACGATGCGGCACTTGTCGCAACGCGGCTTCACGGATGCGCTGACTTTCATGCGACGGCGCTACTCGACCCGCTCGTTGCGCAGACGCCAGGTAATGCGTCCGCGCGTGAGGTCATAGGGGGAAAGCTCCAGCTTCACGCGGTCGCCCACGCCCACGCGAATGAAGCGCAGCCGCATGCGTCCGGACAGGTGGGCCAGGATCGCCGGGGGCTCACTCTCGTCCGAGCCCGTGACCAGGCGCAGCGGCTTGCCGTTGGGCCCGATGGGGCGCACCAGGAACATCGTGTTGGGCAGCGTGTCGACGATCTCGCCCTCGACCTCGATCATCGGTGACTTGCTCTTGCCGTTGGTGTCAGCCGTGCGGGCCTCGCGTGCCGATCGTTGGGCCATCAGGCGCCCGCCCGTCGCGTGAGGACGATCGGCCCGGACGCACCCACGACCACCGTGTGCTCGAAGTGCGCCGATAGGCTGCCGTCGGCGCTGCGGGCGGTCCAACCATCGGGGTCGAAGCGCACGTCGGGACTGCCCACGTTCACCATGGGCTCGATGGCAAGCGCCGTGCCCACCTCGAGCACGGCGCCGGTGCCCGCGGCGCCAAAATTTGGCACCTGCGGCGGCTCGTGCATCTGCTTTCCGATTCCGTGTCCCACAAATCTCCTGACGACCGAGAACCCGGCGCTCTCAACGAGGCCCTGCACGGCCGCGCCGACATCACCGAGCCGATTTCCCGGTAGGGCGGCGGCGACTGCCGCGTCTAGCGCGTTGCGCGTGACGGCGATCAGTCGCTCCGCCTCGTCGTCGACTTCGCCGACGGCAACGGTTACCGCCGAGTCGGAGTGCCATCCGTCAAGGATCACTCCGCAATCAATGCCGATGATATCGCCTTCCTGCAGTGCATTTCCACTGGGGATTCCATGCACGATGACATCGTTGGTCGAGGCGCAGATGCTGCCGGGAAAAGGCGCAATCCCGGGGGAGCCGGCCGGCACGCCCAAAAACGACGGCGTGCCCTCGTTGTCGCGAATGAATTCGTCCGCCACCGTGTTGAGCTCGTTCGTCGTGACGCCGGGCGCCACCGCCTCCTCGACCAAGGCCAATGCACGCGCCAGCAAACGGCCCGATGCCTGCATCCCCTCGATCTGCTCTGGCGTTTTCACAATCACCTTGCCAGCGTTCATGCGGCGATCGCTTCCAACGCGTCGCCGATCCGCCGCGCCACGGTGTCTACGTCCGCATCGCCGTCCACCCGAGCCACGAGACCGCGCTCCATGTAGTACTGAATGAGCGGCGCCGTCGCGGTCTGATAGACCTCCAGCCGATAACGCGCCGTCGCGTAGTCGTCGTCGTCCCGGCCACGGCTCATCAGCCGACCGAGCGCGACCTCGTCGGGAAGATCCAGGACCAGCACCACGTGCACGCGCGCCGAAAACCTGGCGAGCACGCCGTCCAGCGCCTCCGCCTGCGCCAGCGTTCGGGGAAATCCGTCGAAGCAAATCCCCCTATTCCGCTGTCCGGCCACAAGGCCCTCGACGAGCTGCATCACGAGATGGTCGGGCACGAGGCGGCCCGACTCAACGTAGTCGCGCACCTCCATCCCGACAGGCGCGCCCTCCTCGATCGCCTGGCGAAAGAGCCCGCCCGTTGACACATGGGTGATCTTCAAACGCTGAACCAGCATTTCGGCCTGGGTGCCCTTGCCAGCGCCCGGCGGCCCGAGAAAAACCGTGATCAACGGTGAGTGACTCGCCAACCTACCGGATGAATCCTTCGTAGTTGCGCATCAAGAGTTGAGCCTCGAGCTGCCGCATGGTATCGAGCACGACGCCGACCACGATCAGCAATCCCGTGCTGCTGAGCGCCACGGCGTTGACGTTGGTCACCAGCTGCGCCAAGAAAGGAAGCACGGCGACGAACCCTAGAAACAGCGACCCCGCCAGCGTCAGGCGATTCACAACGCGCATCAGGTATTGCTGCGTGGGACGGCCCGGACGTATTCCCGGAATGAATCCACCGTTCTTCTGCAGATTCTCCGCGAGGTTCTGCTGCTGAAAGATGACCAGCGTGTAGAAGTAGGTAAAGGCAATAACCAAGAAGAATGTCGCCACCCAGTAGATGAAATTGCTGGGGCTCATGGCGTTGGCAATGCCGGAGGCCAGGCCGGCCAACCACGTGATATCGGCGCCCTCGAAGTAGCTGGCAATGGTGCCCGGCAGCAGCATGAAGGAGAAAGCGAAGATCAGCGGGATCATTCCCGCCGAGTTCACCTTGAGCGGAATGTGCGTGCTCTGGCCGCCGTACATGCGGTTGCCGCGCACGCGCTTGGCGTAGTGCACGGGGATGCGCCTTTGCGCCTCCTGCACAAACACAATCGCGCTGATCATCGCCAGGCCGATCACCACCACCGCCAGAAATCCGCCGATGTTCTCGCCGGCAAACAAGGCTTGTCCCACGGCCTGGGGCGCCCCCGCCACGATGCCCGCGAAGATGATGATGGAGACGCCGTTGCCTACGCCGTTCTCTGTAATCAGCTCACCGAGCCACAAGAGGAACATCGACCCGGCGGCCATGACGATCAGCATGGCTACGATCTCGGGGGCACCCAAGGAAGGCGAAATCAAGTCGGCCTGCGAGCTGCGCAGCAGCGTGATCTGGCCGAAGCCTTGCAGCATGGCGAAAGGCACCGTGGCGATTCGCGTGTACTGCGCGATTTTCTTGCGCCCGCTCTCTCCTTCCTTGGATAGCTCCTGCAGCCGCGGAATCAGCGGCGTGAGGACCTGAAAGGCGATCATCGCGGTGACGTAGGGATAGACGCCCAACGCCACGATGGAGAAGTTTTCGAGCGCGCCGCCCGAAAGCAAGTTCAGGAATCCGAGGAGCTGGTTGCCCGCAAAGAACTCCTGCAGCCGATCCGTCGCCACCCCCGGCATGGGGATATGCGCCACGAGCCGAAAGAGCACCAAGAGGCCGATCGTGAATAGGATCTTCCGGCGTACATCCGGCAATCGGAACGCCGTGATGGCGGTCTGGATCACGCAGGAGTTTCCTCGGCGGTGCCGCCGGCCTCCTCGATCTTCTTCTTGGCCGCAGCCGAAAACTTGGGTGCGCGAATCGTGAGCGCATGCGGCAAATCGCCGTCCGCCAGGATCTTGAACAATCCGTCGTCGATGATGCCGCGGGCACGCAATTCATCCGCTCCAACCACAGCCCCCTCGTCAAACTGCGCCAGGCGGCCCACGTTCACCGGCTGGTAGTCCGTCCGAAATCGGTCATTGGTGAATCCACGGCGGGCGGGAAAGCGGCGCAAGAGCGGCGTCTGGCCGCCCTCGAATCCCGGCGTCGGCCCGGACCCGCTTCGCGCGCCCTGGCCGAGCGTGCCGCGACCGGCCGTCTTGCCGCGTCCGCTACCTTCGCCGCGACCGACCCGCTGGCGACGCCGTCGCCGTTGTGACGTTCGAACGAGTTCGTGCGGTTTCACGCTTCGATTACTCCGCAGCCTCGCGGCGGCATTCGACGAGGTGCCCCACCACCACAAGCATGCCGTCGATCGCCGGCGACTGCTCGCGCTCGGCGGTCTTGCCAATGCGGCCGAGTCCCAGGGCGCGCAGCGTCTCCTGTTGGCGACGCGTTGTGCCGATCATGCTCCGCACCTGACGCAGATACAGCTTCGCGCTAGCCATCGCCGTGTGAATCGATCTGGGCCAGCCGCAGCGCCCGCTGCTCGCTCGGGTCGCTCAGCGCCTGCAGGGCTTCAACGGTTGCCTGAACCACGTTGATGGCGTTCGACGAGCCGATGATCTTCGTGAGCACGTTGCGCACGCCGGCCAACTCCAGCACGGCGCGCACGGCACCGCCCGCGATCACGCCCGTCCCCGGGCCGGCGGGACGCAGGATGACCTTGGACGCGCGAAACCTTGCTTCCACGTAGTGGGGGATGGAGCCATCCTCGGTGAGCGGAACGTCAAACATGCCGCGGCGCGCGCGCTCCTGGCCCTTCTGAATGGCGTCCGCCACCTCGCGGGCTCGGCCGACGCTGACGCCAACGCGACCGTTGCGATCGCCCACGACCACGATGGCGTTGAAGCCGAAGCGACGCCCGCCGCGGACAACCTTCGACACACGCTTGATGCGCACCACGCGATCCTCGAATCGCTGGCGCTCGCCATCAGCGTCCAGAAAGCTCGCTTGTCGTCGACCGCGACCATCAAATTGCATGCTTAGAACTCCAACCCATCGGCGCGCGCCGCGTCCGCCACGGCCTTCACGCGGCCGGCGTAGGCAAACCCACCGCGATCGAATACCACCCTGGACACCTTCAGCACCTTGGCGCGCTCGGCGATGGCGCGACCCACGCCGCTCGCCTGTTCCCGCCTCGAGCCCTCGCCCGTGTCCGACTCAAGCGTCGAGGCGGCAGCCAGTGTGACACCGTGGGCGTCGTCGATCATCTGGGCGTAGGTGTGCTTCAAACTGCGAAATACGGCCAGGCGCGGACGCGCCGCCGTGCCGCGAACCCGCGCCCGCAGGCGTTGATGGCGCCGCAATCGGCTGGCGCGCCGCGAGTGCGCAGCCATCAGGCCGTCGCCAATCCGGCAGCGGTCTTGCCGGGCTTCTGCCGGACGTACTCGCCGGCATAGCGGATGCCCTTCCCCTTGTAGGGATCGGCCGGGCGCACCGCGCGAATCTCGGCGGCAATCTGGCCCACGGCCTCTTTGTCGATGCCCTCGACCACGATATGCGTTGGGTCCGTCACCTGAATGTCCACGCCCTCCGGGGGGCTGATCACCTGCGGATGCGAGAACCCCAATTGCAGATCGAGGGCGCGGCCTTGAAGCGACGCGCGATATCCGGTCCCTTGAATCTCGAGGCGCTTCTGAAAGCCTTCCGTCACGCCCGTCACCATGTTGGCCAGCAACTGGCGCGTCAGGCCGTGCAACGCCCGCTGCTTGCGGTCGTCATTCGGTCGCGTCACCTGCACCATGCCGTCGACCGCGGTGATCGTCACCGAGGCCGGCAGCGCGCGCGCAAGCGAGCCGCGCGGCCCCTTGACTTCAACCGCGTTGCCGTCGCCGATGTTCACCGTGACCCCGGCGGGGATTGGTACGGGAAGCTGGCCGATGCGTGACATGCCGTTGGCTACCAGACGAAGGCGAGCACTTCGCCCCCGAGTCGGCGCCGTCGCGCCTCGCTGCCGGTCATCAATCCACTGGACGTCGAAACCAAGGCCACGCCGATGCCGCCCATCACGCGCGGGATCTCGCGTGCGCGGGTGTACACGCGCAGGCCTGGGCGGCTCACGCGCTTCGAGCCTCGCAGCAACGGCTCGTCGTTGGCGTCATACCGCAGGTCGATTTCAATTGCCGCCCGCGGCGATTCCTCGACCACCGAAAACCCGGCGATAAAGCCCTCAGCGCGCAGCAACTCGGCGATGCCTTGCTTGACCCCGGAATGCGGCACCCGCACCTTGCGGTGGCGCGCCATCACGGCGTTTCGCATCCGCGTCAGCATGTCGGCAATGGGATCTGTCATCGCGCCCTACCAGCTCGACTTCGTCACGCCGGGTATCTCACCCTGCGCCGCCAGGGTGCGAAAACAAATGCGGCAGAGATCAAACCGCCGCATGTAGGCCCGCGGCCGGCCGCACAGCACGCAGCGATTGCGGTAGCGCACCTTGTAGCGAAGCTTCCGGCCACGCAGTGAGCGCTCGTCAAAGTTCGGCGAATTGAAGGCGTTGCGCTCGCGCTCCCATTTCACGATCTTGCACTTTTTAGCCATGCGGACTCCTAGATTGCTTCTTCGCGTTCGAACGGCAGACCAATGGCCTCCAGCAACCGCCGCGCGTGCGCATCAGTTTGCGCACTGGTGACCATGGTGATTTCCAGTCCACGAATCTGGTCGATCGAGTCGTAGTCGATCTCGGGGAAGACCAGTTGCTCGGGCAGGCCGATCGAGTAGTTGCCGCGCCCGTCGAACGCGCGCAGCGACAGGCCGCGAAAGTCGCGCAGCCGCGGCAGCGCCAGGCTGATCAACCGGTCGACAAACTCGTACATCCGCCGGCCGCGCAGCGTGGTCTTTACGCCCACGCGCTGGCCCGCGCGCAGCCGAAACGCCGCCACGCTCCGCCGCGCCCGCGTCACGATCGGCCGCTGGCCCGTGGCCGCGGCGATATCGCGCACCGTGTGGTCCACGATCGCGTCGTTGCTCAGCGCCGCGCCGATGCCGACGTTCACCACGACCTTCTCCAGCCGCGGCACCTCGTGGAGGTTGCCGAGCCCAAGGTCCCGTTGCAATTCGGGGCGAATCGACTCTCGATATCGGTCAAGCAAGCGTGCCATCACTCGTCCAGTGGTTCGTTGCAGCTCTTGCAGTGGCGGATACGCGCCCCGCGACGGCCCACACGAATTCCAATCCGGGAACGCGTGTCGCAATGCTGGCAGACCAGCATGACGTTCGAGGCGTCAAGCGGGGCGTTGAACTCAATGATACCGGCCCGCTGCCCGATGGCACGCGGCTTGGTGTGCCGCTTTCGCACATTGATGGACTCGACCACGAGCTGGCCCGTTTCCGGCACGACGCGCTCGATCACGCCCTGGCGACCTTTGTCACGCCCGGTGAGCACCTCGACGTTGTCACCCTTGCGGAGCCGAAACCGGTGAGTGGCGGCCATGTTCAGAGCACCTCAGGCGCCAGCGACACGATGCGCATGAAGCGCCGCTCGCGGAGCTCGCGTGCCACGGGGCCGAAAATGCGTGTGCCACGCGGCGCCGTGCCGTCCAATACGACGGCCGCATTGTCGTCAAAGCGAATTCGCGATCCGTCCACGCGTCGATATTCCTTCGCGACGCGCACGACAACCGCCTGCACCACGCTGCCCTTCGGCACGGGGCTATTCGGCGCGGCTTGCTTGACGCTGGCCACCACGATGTCGCCCACGCCGGCGTACTTGCGGCCGGAGCCGCCAAGCACGCGGATGCACATGATCTCGCGCGCGCCGCTGTTGTCGGCGACCTTGAGTCGGCTCTGCTGTTGAACCATGGTGTTAGCGGGATTCGCTTTCCGAGGCATCCACGTCGACATCCGCCTCGACTTCAGCCTCGGCGTCGGCTGGTGCATCGGCGGTCGCCTCGACATGAGCTTCGGCATCAGCAGATGCGTCGGTGGTCGCCTCCACGTCGGTTTCGGCAACTGCAGGCGCGTCGGTGGTCGCCTCGATTTCTTCTTCAGGCTCGGCGTCCACCACCAGCGCGGCCGCGCTGGCGGCCTCGACGGCTGCCTGCTCTTCTTCGGTGAGCGTGGCGCGATTCACGATGCGTGTGAGCCGCCAGCGTTTGCGGCGGCTATAGGGCCGCGACGCAACAATCTCCACCACGTCTCCGACCTCGCACGTGTTTTCGGCGTCGTGCGCCAGCAGCTTGCTCCGGACGCGGACTGGCTTGCGGTACAGCGGGTGGCGACGCACGGCCTCCACCTGGACCGAGATGGTCTTGTCGGAGCGATTGCTCACCACGGTCCCGACGCGCCGCTGGCGCCGCTGGTTGTCCGGAGCCATCACGCGTCCTCTTCCACGGCGATGGCGCCAACCAACTCGCGCTCGCGCTGCACCGTCATGATCTGCGCGATATCACGTCGCAACTCGCCCAACCGCGAAGTCGCGGTGAGCTGGAGCGTCGCATGCTGCAGGCGCAGCCGGAACAGCTCTTCCTTCGCCTCACGGCGTCGGGTTTCCAAGGCATCGGGCTCACGCGCCCGAATCTCTGCCAAATCAGCCAACGACGACCTCACGATCTCGAGTGATGACGCGGGTCCCCACGGAGATCTTGTGCGACGCGAGCCGCATGGCCTCACGGCCGAGTTCGTCATCGATTCCCGCGATTTCAAATAGGACGCGACCGGGCTTCACGACAGCCACCCAGTGGTCAACGGCGCCCTTGCCGCTCCCCATGCGCGTCTCGGCCGGCTTGGCGCTGACCGGCTTATCCGGAAAGAGCCGAATCCACACCTGGCCGCCGCGTTGGATGGCATGGGTGATGGCGCGCCGCGCCGCCTCGATCTCTCGGCTGTCAACCCAGCCGGCGCTGAGCGCCTGCAGCCCGACTTCTCCGAACTGCAGCGTGTTGCCGCGCGCGGCGCGGCCGCGCCGCCGGCCTCGGTGCGCCTTGCGGAATTTGGTGCGCTTGGGCATCAGCATGACGCTAGTTGCCTCTCGGGGCGCGTCGACCGCCCATTCCCGTCCGACCCACGCGGCCGGCCAGCATATCGGCGGTGTCGCTCAGCGCGTCGCGGCGATGGATCCACGCCTTGACGCCGATGCGCCCTTGCGCCGTGCGGGCTTCGGTGAACCCGTAGTCGATGTCGGCGTCGAGCGTCTGCAACGGCACCGTGCCGCTGAGCTCGAACTCGGTCCGCGCCATCTCCCGCCCGCCGAGGCGGCCGCTCACCATGACCTTCACGCCCAGCGCCCCGGCACGCATGCTGCGTTCGGCAGTGACTTTCATGGCCCGCCGGAAGGACACTCGGCGTTCCAGCTGCTCGGCCACGTTGCGCGCCACCAGAAACGCGTCCAGCTCGGGCTGGCCGATCTCCTGGACATCGACCACGGTTCGCTTCTTTGTATGGAGCTCCAGCAGGCGCTGAATCTCCTCGCGGTTGCTTCCCCCACGGCCAATCACGATGCCCGGTCGCGCCGTGTGAATGATCACGCGCAGCTGGCTCACCTGGCGTTCGATCTCGATGCGCGACACGCCGGCGCCGAAGCCACGCCGCCGTCCGC
>DAOUHO010000124.1:0-9577 GCA_034428595.1 Chloroflexota bacterium
GCGGCACTTCGAGATCGGCATCGAATGGGTGGATCCGGCTCGTACCGTCACCTTTCCCGCCGTGTTCCTGACCGGATACGACTTCCTGTTCGCGGTGGCGTTCCTCCTCGGCCTGACCACGTTAGGGCTGCTCGGCAGAATTCAGGAGGAAGGCGAGGTCGACCGGCGGCAGGTCATGGGCGAACTGGCCTCCCAGACCCGGGAAAACCTCCGCGTCCTCAATGCGGTGCCGGGCTTGGGCCTCGTGGCCAAGTTCCCCGTGGCGGGCCAGCGATTCCTGCCGCCGATTCCCGGCCTGGACGTCGCCGCCGGCGTCACGGCCTATCAGCTGTCGTCCTCGGTCGGCGCAGCCGTGACCGCGGCGACGCGAGGTGGAGCGGCCGCGCGCCAGGTGCAGTCCAGCGTGAACCGGTTGGTGACGCGCGCGCTTGAAGAAACCGAAGGCGCCGCACGACTCACCACAGCCTTGGCCTTCGGCGGCGCACGGGGCGCCGTCGAAGCGGCGCGCGGCGCCGGGGCCGGCGCCGGACAGCTCATTCACGACTCGATGACCGGCGTGCTTCGGGCGGTGGGCGAGGCGGCGACCGATCCCGAGGAGGCGGTGCGCGGGTCGGTCCATGGCGCAATCCAGGGCGCCGCCGAAGCGGGCGCATCGCTGACCGACACGGCAAGCGAGGCCATCCGGGCAGCGCGTGACGCCGCGCCCGAACTCGGCCTGTCGGAGGAAGAGGCGGTCGCCACCGCCGCTCGGGCCGCCATGGAAGCTGCAGGCGAACTGACCAGCGAGTCGCGGGCGCAGGTCAACCAGGCGGCCCTCACCGCCCTGACGCGTGAGGAGCGCAGGCCTCCGCGTCCGCTCCCATAGAACCGTTAGCCGGTATCGGCGCTGAACCGCCGCAAGCGCAGCGAGTTCCCCACCACCGACAGCGACTCCAGAGCCATCGCCAATGCGGCCAGCATGGGGTCGAGCTGCACCCCCAGCACGGGGAAGAACGCGCCGGCGGCGAGCGGAATGACCAGGATGTTGTAGCCAAACGCCAACGCCAGGTTCTCCTTGATGGTGCGCACCGTGCGACGGCTCAGGCGAACGGCCGCGAGCACGCCGCGCAGGTCGCTGCGCACCAGGGTGACGTCTCCCGCCGCCATGGCGATGTCGGCGCCGGCGCCCATGGCGATGCCCAGATCGGCTTGGGCCAGCGCCGGGGCGTCGTTGATGCCGTCGCCCGCCATCACCACCCGTGCGCCCTGAGCTTGCAGCTCGCGCACGACGGCCGCCTTGCCGTCGGGACGCACGCGGGCGCGAACCTCGTCGATCCCGACCGCGCGCGCCACCGCCTGTGCCGTCTCCGGCCGGTCCCCGGTGAGCATCACCACGCGCAGTCCCAGGCGACGCAGCGCGGTCACCGTGGCGGCCGCCTCGGGCCGCACGGTGTCGGCTACGCCCAGCACGCCGGCGAGTTCTCCGTCAATCGCCGCGTAAAGTGCGGAGCGACCCTGCGCCGCCAGCGTCGCAGCCGCATCTTCGTCGGAGCCCAGCGGCACGTCGTCCTGCGCCAGCAATTCCGCCGTGCCGACGACGACCGACCGGCCCTCCACGACGGCCTCCACGCCGCCGCCGGTGACTGAGTGAAACGCCTCCGCTCGCGGGATCGCGATGCCCCGAGCCCTGGCGCCGCGCACGATGGCGCGACCGATGGGGTGCTCCGAGTCGGCCTCGGCAGCCGCCGCCAGCCGCAGCAGCTCGGCCGGCGGGACGCCGTTGCGCGGCAGCACGTCCACCAGCTCCGGCTCGCCGTGGGTCAGCGTGCCGGTCTTGTCCAGCAGCACGGTGTCGATCTTGCCGGCCGCTTCGAGCGCCTCGCCGCTGCGGATCAGCACCCCGTGCTCGGCGCCCCGACCCGTCCCCACCATGATGGCCAGGGGCGTGGCCAGCCCAAGGGCGCACGGGCAGGCGACCACCAGCACGGCCACGAAGCTCACCAATGCGTGAGCCGCCCTGGGGTCGGGCCCGACGGCGGCCCAAACCGTCAGTGTGGCCAGCGCGATCAGAATCACTGCGGGCACGAACCGCCCGGCCACGCGATCCGCCAGCCGCTGCAGCGGCGCCTTGGTCGTTTGGGCTTGCTCGACCAGACGAACGATCTGCGCCAACACGGACTCGCGATCCACCGCCGTCGCGCGGATGCGCAGACGCCCCGTGGTGTTGACCGTCGCCCCGACCACCTGGTCGCCCGCGGCCTTCTCCACCGGCACGCTCTCGCCAGTGATCAGCGATTCATCGACCGCCGACGCGCCGTCCAGGACCTCGCCGTCGACCGGAATCTTGGCGCCCGGCGACACGAGGACGATGTCGCCCACCTGCACGCTGTCCAGCGGAACCTCGGTGCGCTCACCATCGCGCTCGACCATCGCCGTCGCCGGTCGCAAGTTCATGAGGCGCTCGATCGCGACCGAGGCCTGACCCTTGGCCCGCGCCTCGATCCAGCGTCCGAGCAGCACCAGGCCGATGATGATCATGGCCGTGTCGTAGTGATGCATGGCGGCGCCGTTCGCCAGGAGCGAGGGCCAGAGCGTGAGCACCAGGCTGGATCCATAGGCCGCGCTGGTACCCACGGCGATCAAGGTGTTCATGTCGGCGCCGCCGCGGCGCAGCGCCGTCCATGTCCCCCAATAGAAGCGCCAGCCGAGCACGAACTGCACCGGCGTCGCCAGCGCCAACTGCACCACCGGATTTGCGAATGTCTCGGGCCGCCAGAGACCGGGGATGTAGGTCGCGCCCGCCCACAGCACCAGCAGGCCCAGGCTCAGGGCCGCCGCGGCCTGCCAGCCCAGCAGGCGCTGCTCGCGGCGCCGCGCGGCGTCCCACGAGCCGACCTCCGACCCGTCCGCGTCCGACGCCGCCGGTTCGACAAGGGCGTAGCCGGCGGCATCGACCGCGGCGGCCAGATCGCCGTGCGTTGCCAGGCTCTCTATCGCGCGAACGTGCGCGCGTTGGGTGGCCAAGTTAACGGTGGCGTCCAGCACTCCAGGCGCATTGCGCAGGGCGCCTTCCACGCGCGACACGCACGAGGCGCAGCTCATCCCAGCAATCTGGATCTGGGAGTCGGTGGTCGGCACGGCGTATCCCGCCGCCTCCACCGCCGCCACAAGCGCGGCGGCGTCCGTGCGGGCCGGATCGAACTCCGCCGCAGCCGTTTCCGCGGCGAGGTTGACCGTCGCCGCCGCGACCCCCGCGACGCCGGACAACGCCTCCTCGACACGGCCGACGCAGGAGGCGCAGGACATCCCGTTGATCCGGAGCCTCACCTCGGTCGTATCGCGCGCGGGCGCGGTAGTGGTCATGCCGACACCGCATTCACGGGTGTGGCGTTCGGCGACGATCCGCCGCCGGCGAGCGCCTCGGCCACGCTCTCGAGGACCTCGCCCGTCGACGCAACCCGGCGCAGGTGGCCCGTTCCCTTCATGACGTCGAGCAGCTCACGGATCACGCGCTCGCGCTCGTCGGGGTCGTCGCTTCGGACGGCGGCGGCGACGCAGGTCTGGAGGTGGCGCTCCAGAAGCGCGGCGTTGACCTTCTCAATGGCGCCCTGAATCGCCAGCGTCTGCTTGAGGATGTCGATGCAGTAGACCTCGTCCGCGAGCATGCGCTCCACGCCGCGGGCGTGCCCCTCGATTGACTTCCAGCGATTGACCAGGCGGCGCGTCGCATCGTCCATGGATTCACTCTTTTTCTACCCCACCCCACCTGGGGTGCACCTTAACCCTAGGGCAATCGAGGCGTCCGGGGCAAGCGGTATCAAGTCGTGGAACCGGCGGGACCATCAGTCGTGGGTCGCGTGGCCGTTGCGGCTCGGCCTGGCGACCGCCGACACGCGGTCGCTTGCAGCGCGTCGGGCGGGGCGCGGAAGCGGCGGAAAAGTCATTCCGAACGCAGTGAGGAATCTAAGGACGCTGGTGCCGGCTCCGCGCCCCTGAGATTCCTCGCGTTGCTCGGAATGACGGACGAAGCCCGGCGGCGCCCCGTCCGGCTCACGGCTGACCGTCGGTGGGCGGTGGCTATCCTTGACGCGCGGCGCGAGGCGTGCGCCGGTGCACGGAGGGCCGGACCGATCGATCAGGCGCTCTGGCTGCTTGCCCTGGTCGCGTTCGCCGTGCTGGGCGTGCCCTGGGCGCGCCTGGCCTTCGGACGGCTGACCACCCGCGGACTCGCGCTGGCGGCTCCGGTCGGGTTCTTCCTGTTTCACTACGTCGCCTGGCTCGGGCTGTTCACCGGCTGGTTCCGCAACGGCCCGACCTACGCGTGGACCGCGCTCGCAGTCTTCGCGGCCCTGACGGCGGCGCTGGCCTGGGTCATGCGGGCGGACCTGCACGAGCTTTGGCCGCGGCGGCGTCTTTGGGTCTGGGGCGTGGCGGCGCTCCTCGTCGCCTACGGCGTCGGCGTGGGCATGCGCTGGCTCAACCCCGAGATCGCCGGCACCGAAAAGCCCATGGACCTGGCGCTGCTCAGCGCCACCATGCGCAGCACGGCCTTCCCACCGCTCGACCCGTGGTTCGCGGGCGAGACGATCAACTACTACTACCTGGGCTACTCGATGGGTGGCGCGCTGGCGCACCTGGCCGGCGCATCGCCCGCCGTGGCCTACAACACCTACCTCGCCACGCTGCTGGCCCTGCTGGTGGTCGGTGTCGGCTCGGCGGCCTACGACCTGGCCGCAATGCTCGGCGCCGGGCCGCGGCGCGCGCTGCGGGCGGCGGCCGGGTCGGTGGTCGTCGGGGTGGTCGCCGGAAACCTGGCGATCACACGCGCGGTGGTGACCGAGGAATTTCGCGGCCAGACGGGCTTTTGGTCGGGCATCGGGTGGAACGCCTCACGCGTCATCGAGCGACAGCCCGTCGACGGCGTGGCCGACAAGACGATCAACGAGTTCCCGGCCTTCTCCTTCATCCTCGGCGACCTCCACCCCCACGTGATGGCGCTGCCCTTCACCGTGGTGGTCGCCAGCCTCGCGCTGCAGGGGATGGCGGCCTGGTGGCGGCCCCGCGCTGTCAAGGGCTGGACGCCCTGGGCCGGCACATTGTTGGCGGGGCTCCTGGTCGGCGGCCTCTACGGGCTCAACGCCTGGGATCTGCCGACATACCTGGTCCTCGTCATCGGCGCGGCGCTGCTGGCGCACCTTGTCGGTCCGGGGCCACGGGCCTGGGATCGGCTGCTGGTCCACGCCGCGTTGATCGTCGCGGCGGCGGCCGTCGCCTGGCTGCCCCACAGCCTGGACGTCACCCTGCTCAGCGAGGGACTGGGGGTGGTGCCCACGCGCACGCTGGCGCTGCACTTCCTGCAGGTGTTCGGCCTGCTGGGCTTGCTCGCCGTGGGGGGGCTGGTCGCGCTGCTGGCGGACGGCTCGCGGTCGACGCGCGCTTGGCTCGGCGTCGGCGTCGTCCTCGCGGCATTGGCCGTGCTGGTCACCGGCGGGGAAATTGTGGGAGCCCTCCTCATCGTGCTGGCCCTTGCGGCGGCGGTGATGGGGCGCCGACAGACCGCGCTGGGCCCGTTCGCCCTTGGCCTGCTGGTGGCGGCCGCGTTCGGCCTGATGCTGGTGGTCGAGCTGGTGCACGTGGACGACTTCTTCGGGCCGCCGTATGTCCGCATGAACACCGTGTTCAAGGTGCACTACCAAGCCTGGGCACTGCTGGCGATTGCCGCGGGGCCGGCGCTGCTGGTCACCTGGCGCCGGCTTTCGGATGCCGGCGGCCCAGGGTGGGCGGTGCTCCGCGCCGGCTATGCCAGCGTGGTGGCGGTGTTGCTGGTGCTGGCGTTGAGCTACTCCGCGGTCGCCCTGCGCGACAAGGCGGCTGACAGCGACGTCAGCGGCACGATTGATGGCCTGGCGCTCGCCGAGCGTCTCCACGCCGACGATCTGGCAGCGGCGCGCTGGCTGGCGCAAAACGCGGGGGACGCGGCCGTCGTTCTGGAAGCGCCGGGTACTCCGTACAGTGAGATGTCACGCATCGCAACGTGGTCGGGTGTGCCGACCGTGATCGGCTGGACGCAACATGAGCAGCTCTGGCGCGGCAGCATTCCCGAGATCGGCGAGCGCGCCGATGACGTCGACCGAATCTATGCGATGGCGGACGCCGCGGAAGCCCAGCAGCTCATGCGCCGGTACGGCGTGACCCACGTGGTGTTCGGCCGGATCGAGCGGGCGCGCTACGACGCAACCGCGGCGTCTCGCCTGCGCGCCTATCTCGAACCCGTGGCGCAGTTTGGCGGCACCACGATCTTCGCGGGTCCGGCGGCGCCGTGACCGCCGAGCAACCCCTGGAAGCCGGGCGATCGGACGAAATCCGCGCCTGGCTGGCGGGTCCCGCGGGCTTCGGGCTGAGTCGCGGCGAAGTGCTGCTGTACCTCGCGATTCTGGTGCTGGCGGCCGGACTGCGGTTCCACGATCTCGGCGCGCGGACCTTCCACCACGACGAGGCCATTCACGCCAAGGAATCCGTGGAGATGCTCCGCGGCAAGCAATATCGCTACGACCCCGCCTATCACGGGCCGCTGCTGTACTTCACCAACACCGTGTTCTTCATGACGGTTGGCCACGACGACGTGACGGCGCGCGTGATCCCGGCGGTGCTCGGCGTGGCCACGGTGGCGGCGCTTGTCTTGCTGCGTCCCGAGTTGGGCCGCATTGGCACGCCGCTGGCCATGACGGCCATGACGCTCTCAACGGCGTTCCTCTACTACTCGCGGTTCGTTCGCAACGACATCTACGTTGCGCTGTTCACGCTCGTGCTCGTCGGGGCGCTGGTGCGCTACATGGCGCATCCGCGCCGTCGCTGGATATATATCGCCTGGGTCGCGCTGGGGCTCTCATTCGTGACCAAGGAGAACACCTACATCCACGGGGTGCTGCTGGTCGCGCTGCTGGCCGCCTTCGCCGTCGTGGCGTGGGCGGCGGCGCGCCGTCCGTCACGAAAGGCCTCGCCGGTGGTGGGCGCGATTCACTCGGCCATGACGCACCTGCGCCGCGACGCGGAGCACCTCGTCTACGGCTTCCTCATCTTTGTGCTCATCGCGTTCCTCTTCTACACGTCGTTTCTGACCAACCTCACCGGATTTCGCGACGCCTTCGTTGACTCGGTGAACTATTGGGCCGCGGTCCATGAGTCCGAACGCGTCAACCAGCCGTGGTTCTACTACCCAATGTTCCTCCTGGTCTACGAGCCGTTCGCATTACTCGTGGGCGCTTTTGCGCTCACTCGCCTGTCCACGGCGCGCACGCCGCTGCCCTGGATGCTCGCGCTATGGGGCGTGGTCGGCATGGGCATCTACTCGACGCTGGGCGAGAAAGCCCCCTGGCTGGTGCTCCACGTGATGTGGCCCTTCCTCGTGCTGGCAAGCTGGTATGCCGGACGGCGGCTGGAATGCAGTCAGCCGACTGTGCTGCGCGCCGCCATGGCTGTGATGGTGGTCGGTCTATTCGCCTGGACCGTGCGCTTCGGCGTGCCGACCACCTACGAACGGGGAGACGTGCCCATTGATTTCGTCATGTACGTGCAAACCGCGCCGGACGCGCTGAAGGGCGTCGCCGCCATCGAGGCCTCCGGCCAGGTCACCGGCGACGCCAACTACGTGCGGGCGGTGGTCGAGAATGAGTTCGCCTGGCCGCTCGCGTGGTACTTGCGAAACTACCCGAACATCGCCTATGAGAAGGAGGTGACCCTGGAGGAGGCGCTGAGCTCGCACGTCGTGCTATTGAAGAGAGAAACGTCGGCGCAACTGCGCCTGGATACCCACGGCTATTCCTCGGAGGTCCTGCCGCTGCGGCGCTGGTTCCCCGAGTTCGCCTATCGCGGCTGGACCCTTGGGGTTCTGGGCAAGTTCTTCAACGATCCCAAGGCCCGCGAGACCTTTTGGGATTGGCTCGTCCTGCGCGAGCGGACGCCGGTGCCCATCGGAAGCTTTGACTACGTGTTGCACATCCGCGACGACATCCAACCCGTCCAACCCGTCCAACCCGTCGGCGAGGCGCTCAAGTGAAGATCGCGATCGTCGGAGCCGGGATCACCGGGCTCACCCTGGCCTACCTGCTCCGAAAACGCGGGCATGCGGTCGAGGTGTTCGAAGCTGGCGGCGCGCCCGGCGGTGAGTTGGCGACGGTCGACGTCGGCGGCGAGCCCATCGAGCGCTTCTATCACCACCTGTTCACCCACGACCGGTTCATGATCGGGCTGTGCGAAGAGCTCGGCATCGAGGATCGGCTGGACTGGCACGAGCCGTTGATGGGGTTCTATGCGGGCGGGCGGGTGCATCCCTTCACCTCGCCGCTCGATCTGCTGCGCTTTGGACACCTGTCGCCGCCGGCGCGCGTACGGCTGGGTCTTGGATCCCTCCTCCTGCAGCGCCGCCGCAGCTACGCCGCGTTCGAGGACCGGACGGCCGCCGAGGTGATGCCCAGGTTTGTGGGCCGCGAAGCCTTCAATAAGATCTTCCAGCCGCTCCTCGAGGCCAAGTTCGACCGCCACTGGGAGGGCGTGTCCATGGCTTGGATGTGGGCCCGCCTGATGTCGCGCGCCCGCACCCGCACGCCCGACAAGCGCCGCGAGCGTCTGGGCTACTTTCGCGGCGGGTTCCGCGTCGTGGTGGACGCGCTGGCGCGCACGATCACCAGCCGCGGGGCGATGCTGCACCTGCGCTCGCCCGTGCAGGAGGTCACCATAGGCTCGCCCGGCGCGCCGGCGTTGCGGGTCGGCGGCCAGGCGGTGGACGCGGACGCCGTGGTGGCGACCGTGGGCCTGCCGATCATCCGGCGCATCCTGCCCGACGAGCGGCGCGACTTCACCAACTCCCTGGCGGCCACGCACTACGTGGGCGCCTGCGTGGTGCTGATGGAGATCGAGCGCCAGCTTTCGGAGTACTACTGGACCAACATCGGCGACCGCAACCTTCCCTTCGCCGGGCTCATCGAGCACACCAACATGGTCGAGCGCGAGCGCTACGGCGGACAGCGGCTGCTCTATGTCAGCAACTATCTGCCGCCCGAGCATGAGTTCTTCCATATCGACGACGACGCCCTCATCGACCGGTTCGTCGAACCGATTCAACGGGTCTTCCCACGCTTCGCGCGCGAGCAGATCGGGCGCTCCTGGGTCTCGCGCGATCCCGTGGCGCAGCCGGTGATCGCGGCCGGCTACCAGCGCCGCAAACCGGCCTATCGCTCGCCCATCCCCGGCTTCTACATCTGCAACACGTCGCAGATCTATCCCGAGGACCGGGGCACCAACTACAACGTGCGCATCGCCCGCGAGTGCCTGGAGGTGCTCGACGGCGACGCTGCCGAGTTGACCCGCCGCCAGCCCTAGGCGCCGGAATCTACGGGCGCCGCCGTGGGTGACCGGCCGTCAAGCCTCCTCGCCCTTGATGGGACCTTTGCGAAGCCCATCCGTCATTCCCGCGAAGCCTGTCCCCGCGTAGGCGGGGAACGGGAATCTAGTCTCCGCTGAACCTGTTGGCGCACGAGTAGGGGCGGTTCGCGAACCGCCCGTGCCTGAGAAGCATCCCCTCAGCCGTCCTCCAACAGCC
>DAOUHO010000125.1:0-16688 GCA_034428595.1 Chloroflexota bacterium
GCGGGCGCACGGCGAAGCTCAATAGGCGACAATGGGATTGTGATTCGGACTTTGCCAAGGGCCCCCGGCCAGGAGCGCATTCCGATTCCGTCCAAGCGTCGATGCCGCCGGCCCGCGCAGGAAACCGTTGCGCTTGTCCTCCAGCGGGAGAGCCAGCCTTATCCTCTCTCCCTTGATGGGAAAGGGTTAGGGTGAGGGTGATCCGAGGCCTCAGAGTGGTCGGTCGGCGAACCATGCAAGCGTTTCCACGGCTCGTACGTATTGCCTTTGTCACCGCCGTGGTGGCGCTCGTGGCCGTCGCCTGCGATATCGGCGGCGACGAATCGGCGACGCCGACTCCCGAGCCCACTCCAATTGCCACGCCCACGCCAACGACGCCGCCCACGCCGACCGCCGTGCCAACGCTCAGCCCCGAGGAAGCCTATCTGGCATTCCTCCGCAGCACGGTCACCACGCTTCGCGCGATAGCGCCGGAGGCCCGCGAGCTGGTGCACGCTCCGCGCATGGACGACGGGTTCTGGAACGTGGAGATTCGGGAGATGGCCGCCGGCCTGTCCAGCATCTTCGATCGACTCGTCGGGAAAGATCCGCCGGATGACTGGGTGCGCTATCACCTGACGCTGGTGTCCGCGCTGGGATCGACGGCGGAAAACGTGACTCTGGTCGTGACCTCGCTGAATGGGCTCGACTTTCAGACCTTCACCACGGCGCTGAGCGTGAGCCAGCAGGCGACTGAGCGTCTCATGGAAACCCTGCAGGAGTACGAGACGCTGGACCCCGGCGCCGTCTTGCCCATGCGGACGCCGGCGCTGTCGACCAACGGATAAGGCGCCGTCGATCTTAGGCGCCCTGCAACTCCGGGAAATAGGTCGCATAGAAGCCGCTCCACATTCCGCGAAAGCGGCTCGCAACAGGGAACGCAATCGCCTTGTGCAGCGGCACTTGGAGCGCCTGCACCGCCGTTCGTCGTCGATAGAATCGTGTCCCCTCAGTGATCGATTCCCGCGAGGGACCGGCGCGAAAGGCTTGTGACATGCGGCAAGTGGTGAAGCCGGTCGGAGCAACGTCGGCCGAGGTCGTCGAGGCGCCAATTCCCGAGCCCGGTCCAGGGCAAGTGCGCGTCAGGGCCGTGCGCAGCCTCATCAGCCGCGGCTCGGAAACGGGGCGGCTGACCGTTGGCCCCGATGACGAGCGGTACTCGCCCGAAGAGGCCGCCGGGCAGCCCGCGCCACTGGGATACTCCCTCGCGGGCGTGGTGGACGCGCTTGGACCCGGCGTCGCGCGCCACTGGCTCGGCCGACGCGTGGTAGCCCGCGAGCCGCATGCAGACCACGTGGTGGTCAGTCCGCCAGCCGCGCCGGACGACCGCCCGGACGTGTTTCCGATTCCGGACGGCATGTCGTTTGAGACCGCCGCCTACTGGATCCTGGCCGCCGGCGCGGCCACTTGGGTCGAGATCGAGCATGTGCAGCCTCGGGACACCATCGTGATCCTCGGCCAGGGGTTGGTTGGAAGTTTGATGCTTCAGATTCACAAGGCGGCCGGCCACGGCCCGGTTGTGGCGGTGGACGCCCTGGAGCTGCGGTGCGACTTGGCCGACCGCCTGGGCGCCGACGTGGTGGTCAACGCGGCCCGTGAAGACCCGGTCGAAGCGGTGCGGAGCATCACGGCCGGCGTCGGCGCGGACGTCGTCATCTATGCCGTCGGCGGCGGGGACGGCGCCGAAGCCTTCCTCCAGGCGCTGGACATGCTCGCGGTCGGCGGACTCCTCCACCTCATCGGGCTCTATGAGCCCGAGCCCCTGCCGCTGCCGTCAAGCAAGATTCAGGGCCGGCGCCTGCTCGGGGGGTACTACGGGCGCGGAAACGATGCGTGGACGGCACGGACGGGGATGGAGTTGCTCGCGTCCGGCGCGATAAACGCCTCTGCCATGACCACGCACCGCTTTCCCGCCGAGCGCGCCGGCGACGCTTTTGCCCTATTGCAAGAACGACCCGGCGACGCCCTCGGCGTGATCCTGGAGTGGGACGCGGACTCGGCCTGAGCGCCGCTCAGCTGAAGCCCACGACCTCCACTCCGAAGACCTTCTCGATCAGCTCTCGATATTCCTTGTTGACGGTCCACAGGCCGGCTTCCGACGCCTGATCCGAGGTCGTTTGGGTGTAGTCGAATCGCGGCGCGTCGGCCAGGCGATAGTTGACGAAGCCGTTCACCTCTTTGGGATGAAAGAACAGATCGCGGCAGCGCGCCACGCGCTCAGCCCAGCTTGACTGATAGCTCACGTCACGCTTCACGTCGTCGGGCTGGTTCGCCATGATCGACGGGTCGTTGGTCAGATCCCAAGCCGAGGCAAAGCTGCCGTCGGCCTTGCGGAAATACACCCCCATGCGGGGATCGACGTAGGCCCACGAGCCCACGAACACCTCCGCCGTCACGTGCCCGCCGATCACGTGGTAGAGGATTCGCCCCGGAATACCCGCGACCTCGCACAGCGGCACGTATAGCCGCGAGAGCCCCTCGCAGAGCCACTCGCCCCTGGCGATCAACTCCTCCTCGGTGCCGCCGTAGACGTACTCGTCGTGCGAAGGCTCTCGGCCAGCCTCCAGGTGCGCGTCGCGGCAGAACCGCATCAGCGCCAGCGCCTTGTCCGCCGGCGTCTCGGCCCGACTCGTCGCGCGGCGCACTATGTCCTCCAGCTCGGGTCGCGATCCGGCGGCGTACGTCGTGCGTTTGGGCGTATATGAGCGATAGAGAAACTCGGCGGTCTGCGGGCAGAGCAGCACCAGCTCGCGGCGCAATTGAAAGTCGACCGTTCCGCTGTAGTTCACGTCCAGTTGGTTGTAGTTGACGATATAGGCGGCGCGCCGCTGCTCACCCACGATTCGCTCGGCGGACGCGAGCCCGGTATATGCGCGCAGGTCGTCCCACGAGCCGGCTGTCGGACCGCTGAACATCTCGCCCATCCGAATGCTCCTCGCCATCGTGTGTCCACCGTTGGCGCAGGATAGTCGGAATGGCTGGTGCGGTCCGCGGCTCAAGCCACGCCCGCGGGTATTATCGCCAGCCGACACGCAGCTTCAGGAAGGCCGCGCAGTGTCCGGTCGCTCAAGCAAGACTGGCGCGTCGCACCTGGTTGCGGCGCTGATCGAATCTGGAGTCGAGCGCCTGTTCTCACTGTCGGGCAACCAGATTCTCTCGATCTACGACGCGTGCCTCGATGCGGGGATCGAGATCATCCACGTGCGCCACGAGGCCGCCGCCGTCCACATGGCCGACGCATGGGGCCGGTTGACCGGCCGCCCCGGCGTCGCGCTGCTGACCGCGGGTCCCGGGCATGCGAATGGGCTGTCGGCGCTGTTCGTAGCGCGGCAAGCCGAGTCGCCGCTGGTGGTGCTCAGCGGTCAGAGCGCTCGTGCCGAGGACGGTCGCGGCGCCTTTCAGGAGATGCCCCAAGCCCAATTGGCCCAACCGTTGGCGAAGGCCGCATGGACGGCTGAAGACTCGGGATCGCTCGGGGGTGACGTGCGCCGCGCGTTGGACCTGGCGGCGCAGGGCCGACCCGGTCCGGTGGCGGTCAGCCTCCCCAGCGACGTGCTCGAAGCGCAGGCACCGCGATCCGACGGCTCACTCGTCAGTCCCAACTCCCCGGTACTTTCCGATGCCGATGGTCGTCGCATCGGAGAGCTGCTCGACACCGCCCGCCGCCCGCTGATTCTGGTCGGCCCGGCCATGATGCGGCCGCCGACCAGTGCTGCACTCCAGGGACTGGAGGCCATGACGGGCATCCCGGTCGTGGCTACGGAGAGCCCGCGTGGCGTGAACGACCCCAGCTTGGGAGCATTCGCCGAGGTGTTGGCGCGAGCCGACGTCATCTTGCTGGTGGGCAAGCGCCTCGATCACTCGCTGCAGTTTGGCGCGCCGCCGTTCTTTGCCGCCGACGCCTGCTTCGCTCAGGTCGACGCCGATCTCGTCGAGCTCGACCGCACCCGGCGCAACGTGCGCTCACCCCAGCGATTGGCGATGGCGGTGCACGCAGATCCGGGACAGGCGGCACGCCAACTCGCGGCCGTCGCCGGAAGTGTTGCGCACGATAGCTGGCGCCACGCCGTCCGAGACGCCGTGGAATACCGTCCGGCGGCCTGGGACGCCTGGCGGTCGCCGCCCGACGGTCCGCTGCATCCGATCGAGGTTTGCCAGTCAATCGGGCCGCGAGTGGATGACGGCGTGGTCGTCATCGACGGTGGCGAGTTCGGCCAATGGGCCCAGGCGCTCCTGAGCGGCCGGCGGCGGGTCATCAACGGTCCCGCTGGATCCATCGGCACCTCAATTCCCTTCGCGCTCGCTGCCCGTCTGCTCGACCGAGAGGCGCCTATCGTGGCGATCCAAGGCGACGGCACGGTCGGATTCCATCTGCTGGAGTTCGACACCGCCGTCCGCCATGACCTGCCGTTCGTCGCCGTGGTGGGCAACGACGCCGGATGGAACGCGGAGCGCCGCCTGCAGGCGCGAACCTATGGCGAGGACCGGGTCTTTGCCTGTGATCTGCTCTCGTCGCGCTACGACCTCGCGGTCGCGGCCCTCGGCGGTCACGGCGAGCATGTGACAAAGCGGGCGGACCTGGACGCCGCGCTCGAGCGAGCCTCTGCCTCAGGCCTACCCAGCCTGGTGAACGTCGCGATCGAGCCCGCCGAGGCGCCGATCGTGCGCCGCAACGGCGCCCCGGCGCGCGCGGGGCACTAGCCCGCCGTCGGCTTGGGCTTGGCCTGGACGTAGGTGCCGGGCCACGGCACGTCGACGCCGAGCTCCGCCGCGGCGTGAAGCGGCCAGTAGGGATTGCGCAGCAGCTCGCGTCCCAGGGCAACCAGGTCGGCGCGACCGCTGCGTACGACGTCATCGGCCATCTGGGCGCTCTCGATCAGCCCTACGGCAATAACCGGCCCGCCGGCCACCCGGCGAATGGTCTCCGCCGCCGGAAGCAGATAGCCGGGGTAGACCTTGGGAGCGCTGGGCGTGACGCCCCCGGCGCTGACGTGAATCAGGTCGGCCCCCGCCTCGCGCAAGCAGGCAGCGCCAACGGCCATGTCGTCGGCCGTGTTGCCGCCTTTCACGAAGTCGGTGCCCGAGACTCGTACGGAGATTGGCATCCATTCGGGAATCGCGGCTCGAACGGCGGAAACGACCTCGCACGGCATGCGCGCCCGCCGCTCGATGCTGCCCCCGTATTCGTCGTCGCGATGGTTGGTTAGGGGCGAGAAGAACTCGCTGAGCAGATATCCGTGAGCGGAGTGAATCTCGATGGCCTGGAAGCCGGCCTCGACCGCGCGCCGCGCGGCGGCCGCAAACGCCTCCACGATCTCTTGAATCTCGTGAATCGAGAGGCTCACCGGCACGCGCCAGCCGTTGTCGAAGCGCAGCCGACTCGGCGCCAGGAGCCGGTGCCCGGAATGGCCGCGCTCGTCGTAATAGGCCTTGCGCCCGGCATGGCCAAGCTGAATGCCGATCACCGCGTCCTGCGAGGCGCAGAAGGCCGCGATGCGGCGCAGCGGCTCGATCTGGGCGTCGTCCCAGAGGCCCAGATTGACCGGATAGATCACGCCCCTGGGTTCGACGGCCGTGACCTCGGTGAAGATCAGACCGACGCCGCCCACCGCGCGCGAGCCGTAGTGCACCACATGCCAGTCGCCGGCAGCGCCGTCGTCCACGGCCGCCAACTGATCCATCGGGGCCATCACCACGCGGTTACGCAGCGTCACGCCGCGCACGCGGAGAGGATCGAATAAACCGGGCATTGGCTGCTTACGGAGAGAGGGAACGCCGGATTCTAGTGGGCGGATCGCTCGATAGCGTCGCGGCGCTCACCGGTCGCCGCCGGCGGGCGCCCACCAGGGGCGCCCCTACACGGAGGTCCTTCGCGATGCCCGCCGGGCATGGGCCGGATAGACAAGCGCTTGTCGTCGAACCCCGGGGCTACTCCTAGCCGAGTCCCTGGCCGGATACCATGGCGGCGCGTCGCGCAGCGGAACTAGTGACACGGACAACAGCCAACCGGTGCTCGAGTGCCGCGACCTGCGCAAGAGCTTTGGCGAGCTCACGGCGGTCGACGGCGTGAGCTTTCAGATCGCTGGCGGCGAGACCTACGGCCTGTTGGGCCCCAACGGCGCGGGCAAGACCACCAGCATTTCGATGGCCGTGGGTCTGATGCAGCGTGACGGCGGCGCGGTGCTGGTGGACGGCGAAGCCCTCGACCCCGGCACGACGAGACTCAAGGCCAAGATCGGGTTGGTTCCGCAAGACATAGCCATCTATCCCGACCTGACAGCGCGTGAGAACTTGCGGTTCTTCGGCCGGCTGTATGAGATGCCGCGCGCCGCGCTGCGCCGCCGCGTGGACGAAGTGCTCGAGATCATCGGGCTGAGCGACCGCGCCGACGATCGCGCGGACACATTCTCCGGCGGGATGAAGCGCCGGCTCAACATCGGCATTGGGCTGTTGCACGCCCCGCGCCTTTTGGTGCTCGACGAGCCGACAGTCGGCGTGGACCCGCAGAGCCGCAATGCCATTCTCGAGAGCATTGAGCAGCTGGGCAGCGAGGGCTTGGCGGTGCTCTACACGACCCACTACATGGAGGAAGCCGAGCGGCTCTGCGACCGCATCGGCATCATCGATCGCGGGCAGATCAAGGCCGAGGGGACGCGCCGCGAGCTGGCCCAAATCGTGCGCGAGCACGACCGCGTGCGTCTGAGCGCCTCCGGTTCCCTTCACACGGGCGCCGAGGCCATCGGTGGCATCGCCGGCGTGCAACAGGTCGATGTCGTCGATGGCGGCATCGACGTGTTGGTCGAGCAAGCCGGCAACTCGCTGATGGCGATGCTGTCGGCGCTGGACGCGGCCGGCGTGTCGATTACCGGCGTCGAGATCGACGAGCCGAATCTCGAAGCGGTGTTCCTGCATCTCACCGGGCGCTCGCTGCGCGACTAGGCATGCGGTCCGCCCTGGTCATCGCGGCGAAGGACCTGCGGCAGCGCGCCCGCGACCGCTCGGTCTATGTGTTCGCCATCGTCGCCCCGCTTGGCCTGGCGGCGATATTCGGGTTCGTCTTCAATCCCATCAGCGACGCCGATTTCACGGCGACGTTCGCCGTCGCAAACGTCGATCAGGGGCCGCTCGCGGCGCCGCTGGTCGACGGCGTGCTCGGAGGTCTCGCGCAAGACGGCAACGTCAACCTGGTGCACGCGGCAAGCGCCGAGGAGGCCACGCGCCTCGTGGAGGGCGACGGTGAACGAGCCGACCAGGACGTCGACGCGGCCATCATCATTCCTGCCGAGTTCTCCGCTCGCGTGCAGACCGGTCAGCCGGCGGAACTCCGCGTCGTTCAGAATGCGAACACGTCGCTCGCGTCGACCCTCGCCTTAGCGATCGTGCAGGAATACGCCCGGCAACTTGACTATGTGCAGGGCGCGGTGGCAACCGTGGTTTCGTCGGATCCCGCGCGCCTGGCCGACACGGCCGCGATCGCCCAGCGTGCGGGGACCACTCCCAGCCCGGTCTCCGTGCGAGACGTATCCACGACCATCAAGCAATTGAGCAATACGACGTTCTACGCCGCCGGCCTCGCCACGTTCTTCCTGTTCTTCACGGTGCAATTCGGCGTCAACAGCCTGCTGGAGGAACGCCACGCGGGCACGCTGAGCCGCTTGCTGGCGGCGCCGGTACCGAAGCGGTCGATCATCCTCGGCAAGGCGATCACGGCGTTCGGCCTGGGTCTGGTGAGCATGCTGATCCTGATCGTGGGCACCAGCTTCATCTTGGGCGCCGATTGGGGGAATCCCGGCGGCGTGGCCCTTCTGGTCGTCGCGGCCACGGCATCGGCCATTGGCGTCATGGCCATGGTGAGCGCGGTCGCGCGAACGTCCGAGCAGGGGGCGGTGTTCTCGGCCATCGCCGCCGTCGTGCTGGGGATCCTCGGCGGAACGTTCTTCCCGATCAACCAGGCCGGCGGGGTGCTGGCAGGCCTGCGCTATGCCACGCCGCACGCGTGGTTCCTGCAAGGGCTCGGCGATCTTGCCGGTGGCTCGATCGGCGACATCGTGCCCGCAATCGTCGCGCTGCTCCTGTTCACCGCCGTGACATCGGGCATCGCGCTGGTGTTGCTGGGTCGGAGGCTGAATCCGTGAAGGCGCTCGCGATCGCCGCCTCGAACCTGCGCCGCTTCGCGCGCGATCGAGCCAACGTGTTCTTCGTCCTCATCCTCCCCATGCTGCTCATCCTGGTGCTGGGCTCGGTGTTCGGCCGCGGCTTCGAACCGCGCGTGGGGCTGGTGGCTCCCGGGACCGGCGATCTGACGAAAGCCCTGGTCTACGGGCTGGAGGCACACGATGAATTCGCGGTGCGCCAGCACACCGACCGCGACACCGTGGTACGCGCCGTCGAGCGCGGCGAGCTGGAGGCCGGCTTGATCCTGCCGCCCAACTACGACGACGCCATACGCGCCGGCGACGCCGTCGAGATCGACTTCATCGCGCGCCCGGGACAGGATTCGCTGAGCATCCGCCGCACCATCGACGCGCTGCTGGCGGAGCAAATGGCGCTGCCGCGCATTGCCGCGTTCGTCGCCCGCGAGGGCGCCATGCCCTATGACCAAGCTCTGGCCCGGGCGTCGGCCGTGACCGGCGGATCCGTCGGTGTGCACGTCGCGTCGACGGTTGCCGGAGAGCCGTTCATCGGTCGCCGCAACTGGGGGCAATTCGATCTCGGCGCGCAGCAGCAGCTGATGCTGTTCATGTTCCTCACATCCCTCGCAGGATCGGCCGCGCTGGTGCAGACACGGCGGCTGGGCATCGCCCGCCGCATGTTCGCCACGCCCACGACCGTGCGCACCATCCTGCTCGGCGAGGGCCTGGGACGATTCGGCGTCGCCCTCGTGCAGGGCATCTACATCATGCTGGGCACGATGCTGATCTTCGGCGTGCGCTGGGGCGATCCGCTCAGCGCCCTGCTGATCGTGGCGGCATTCGGCCTCGTGGGCAGCGGGGCCGCCATGCTCATGGGCGCGCTCTTCAGCAACGACCAGCAGGCGGCGCCGGTGGGCGTGTTCCTGGGTCTGGGCACCGCGGCCCTGGGCGGCTGCATGCTGCCGCTCTATGTGATGGAGCTGTTCGCCCCCGCCGTGTGGACAGCGGCCCACGTGATGCCGCATGCGTGGGCGCTGGAAGCGTTCGAGGTCCTGGCGCTCCGCGATGGCGGCGTGGGCGACGTGCTCCCGTTCCTCGGCATCCTGCTCGGATACGCCGCCGCGTTCTATCTGCTCGCCATCTGGAGGCTGCGGGCGGTTCTTACGCGCTAGAGGGGGGCATGGGCAACCACTAGGGTTGCCCCTACAGGTCGTTGCTTAGCGCGCGGGGAGCGCTACCGCCCGATGCCGCGGAGGTATTCCCGCGAGATGCGCGCCCGCTCGCGCGGCGGCTGGTCCACCAGGCGCCCTCCGTGGCAGACCACCCAGCCGTCGAACTGGATGTCGTCGAGCGTGTCAAAGATGGCGGGGATGCTGGGAAACAGGTCACCCGCTCCGACGTTGACGTAGCGCCAGCCGCGGTAGTCCTGCAGGTGGACGTAGGCCAGCCGCTCCGCGAACTCGCGCAGGCACTCGCAGGCGTCCCATCCGATGAGCTGCGCGTGCGATACGTCGATGCACAGCTTGAGCTCGGGCGCAGCGTCCAGCACCTGACGAATCTCGCGCTCGGTTTGAACCAGCTGTCCCGTATGGAAGTGGAACACGACCGTCGTGCCGCTGTCGGCGCCGAACTTCCGCAGCGCTTCCGCCGCCGTGGCGAAGCGGTCGATTTCATCGGTCGAAGGCGGACGATCTTCGGGACGGTCCGGCGCCATGATCACGAAGGCGTCCGCGCCGACATCGGCCGCGAACTCGATCCGCCGGCAGTTGATCTCGAAGACGACCGGATCGTCGGCGAAGTCCCAGCCCTGACCGCACACGCCGGCCACCGGCAGGCCGGCGTCGCTGGAGATCGCGGCCACGCGCTCCGCCGAGCCAAGCCAGTCGAGCGACTGCCGCACCTCCCAGCCGTCCCAGCCGGTCTGCTTGATCTCGGCGAGCATGCGCGCCAGGTCCGGCGTCGGTCCAAACTCAAGCGTGTTGTAGGCGAGTTTCACAGCAGGCTCGGGGGTCGCGGCTGGCTAGGCATTCAGGATGAGCTGCACGGTCACGTCGGTGAGGCGCTGGAGCTCGTCATGCGGCATCGACTCGGCGACCGAGTGCACGTCGAGATAGCCGACCGACAGGATTGCCGTCGCGATGCCCTTTTCGTTGAAATTCTGCGCGTCGCTGCCGCCGTAGGTCGAGATGTGGCGAGGCGTGAGACCGGCGGCGGCAATGGCGGTGTCGGCAAGCCGAATGGCCGGGTGGTCGTCGGCAAAGCTCGTGGCCTTGAAGCGGCCCCGCTGCGTATAGTCGACGCGACCGCCGAGGTCCGCCGCGGCGTCCTCACAGGCCTTGCGCATGGCCGCCATCTGCCGCTCGAGTGCGTCCTGATCGAGGCTCCGCGCCTGTCCGACGAGCTTGCACTCCGGCGGCACGATGTTGGCCGCCTGGCCGCCCGAAACCACGCCCACGTTGGCCACCGTGACGTCGTCGACCTGGCCCAGCGGCATGTTGTCGACCGCCCGCGCCTGCATGGCGATGGCATTGATCCCGTCGCCGGCGGCGATGCCCGCGTGCGCGGCCCTGCCGTGAAAGACCGCCTCGAATCCGAACGATCCGGCCTGGTGGGTGACGAGTTCGCCGACGGGACCGCCGGCATCGAGCACGAACGCCACCCGCGACTCGATGTCGTTCGGATCGAAGGCATCGGCGCCAAACTGGCCTACGTCCTCTCCCACGGTAAGGACCACCTCGATCGGCCCGTGGTCCGCCCCTGCGTCGTGGACCGCCAGCACCGCTTCGACGATGGCCGCCACGCCCGCCTTGTCGTCCGCGCCGAGCACGCTGGAGCCGTCGGAGTAGACGGCGTCGTCCTTGACCACCGGACGCATGTCGGGCGTCGGCTGCACCGTGTCCATGTGCGCATTGAGCATGATCGGGCGCGACTGCTTGCCCTTGGCCGGCCACTTGCCGATGAGGTTGCCGATCTCGTCCCGCGAGCAGACCACCCCAACGTCCTCCAGCAACGGTTGAAGAATCGCCACCACCCGGTCCTCGTTGCCCCAATAGCTGTCCACGCTGAGGATATCGACGAAGATCTTGAGCAAACGGTCATGGTCGATGGCGACCGGGCCGGTTGGCGTTGTCATCGTGAGAATTGTCTCCAGGCGGCGGTGCGTGGCGGCATGCCGCGCAGTGTGGCATTCAACGTGCTAGAGCGTGCGCATCGTACGGTCGTGAGCTTCAGGCGTTGCAGGCAGGAGAGGCCAGCGGCATGCCGAGGCTGCATGGTATCTGGCAATCGCGGCCGACTCCGATGCCGAAGAGGCTCTCACGGAATCTGAAGACATCATCGACCGGATTCTCTTGGTGAACGCAATGCAATCAATGTATGATTTGTCGACGATGCATGCGGAGCCTGCACTATGGCCAGTATCACCGTGCGCAATCTCGACGATGGACTGAAGCGGCGTCTGCGCATCCGAGCCGCAGAGAACGGAAGATCCATGGAGCAGGAGGCGAGGGACATACTGCGGGCGGCGCTCGACGATGCGTCCGCGGCGAACACGGATCTTGGCAGTTCCATTCGCGCCCGATTCGCCCCGCTAGGCGGCGTCGAACTCGAGTTGCCGCCGCGCGAGCCTATACGCAATCCGCCGTCGTTGGACTGAGACGGCAGTCGTGATCATCCTCGACACCAGCGTCGTCTCCGAGCTAATGCGCCCAAGACCCGCCGGTCGCGTCCTTGCCTGGATGTCCCGGCAGCTCGCCCCGCTCCTTTATCTCTCGACGATAAGCGAAGCCGAATTGCGCTACGGCGTTGAGGTTCTCCCGCCCGGCAAACGCCGTGAGCGTCTGCGCTCAGAGATTGAGGGAATGCTGCGCGAGGACTTCGCGGGACGCATCCTGCCCTTTGATCGGGCTGCCGCCCAGGCGTACGCCGCTATTGCTGCCGCGCGCAGGGCCGCCGGGCAGTCAATCAGTCACCCCGACTGCCAAATCGCGGCCATTGCCCGCGCCGTCGGAGCGGCTGTAGCCACGCGAGACATCAGCGCCTTCCAGGACTGTGGCGTCGACGTGATCGATCCCTGGGCCGCACAAGGCTGACCGGCGCCAACCGTGTACGACGTCGTGATCGTTGGCGCGGGTGTGATGGGCAGTGCCACCGCCTATTGGCTCAGCCGGGCGGGCAAGCGCGTGGCGTTGCTGGATACGTACAGCCCCGGCCACGTGCGGGCATCCTCGGCCGACGAGTCCCGCATGGTGCGCTATCAGTACCGCGGGCAGACGCTCTACACGCAGATGGTTGCCGCCGCGGTCGAGCTGTGGAAGGACTTCGATCACCGGATGGGAACGGGCTTCTATCGCGAGCAGGGCGCCCTCGCCTTGCAGGCCCAGCCCGACAATGCACCGTTCATGGAGGGCTACCAAGGGCTGCTCGATCTCGGCTACGAGCCGCGGTGGATGGACGCCGGCGAGGTGCGGCGGCGGTATCCCCAATTCACGAACGTCGACTCCGGGTATCTGCTGGATGACCTGGGCGGCTACGTCGCCGCGGGGCCGGTCACCCAGGCGCTTGCCAAAGCGGCCGCGGAGCTTGGCGCCGACCTGCAGACCGGCGCCGAGGTCAGGGACCTTCGGGAGTCAGGCGGTCGCATCACGAGCGCAATCACGCGGGACGGGCGCGCGTTCGAATCCGAGGTCTTCGTGATTGCCGCCGGACCGTGGACCCCGAAGCTGCTGCCCGAGCTTTCGATCCCCATACGGTCCACCGCCGAGCGGCTCCACTTCCTCACGCCCCCGGATCGCGACGCCTATTCCTACCCCCGGCTGCCGCCGTTCTTCGTGATGGACACGAACTTTTACGGATTTCCGGTGCACTGGCGCGGCTGCGTGAAGGTGGCGGACGACACCATCGGCGCGACGTTCGATCCCGACCGCGACCGCGAGCACGACGACCCGGAAGCGCTGGCAAAGCTGCGGGACTTCCTGCGCCGCCACATGCCGGAGCTCAGCGAGGCGGAGGTGGTCTACAGCAAGACCTGCACCTATTCGATGACGCCCGACACCGACTTTGTGATCGACCACTTACCGGATCGAGAAAACGCCATCGTGGCGGCGGGATTCTCAGGACACGGGTTCAAGTTCGGCATCCTGATCGGCCAGATTCTGGCGGACCTGGCCGTGCACGGCGGAACCCGCTGGGACCTGACCCGCTTTCGCCTCGACCGCGAACCGGTGTCCATGGACGGGCACTGGTAGCGGGACGCGCGCTGGCGATCAGTCGTCGCGCCAGACCTCGCCGAATAGCCGCAGCCAGTTTCCGCCCAGGATCTTGCGCGCCGCGTTCTCGCTGTAGCCGCGACGCAGCAGGCCTTCCGCCACGTTCACGAACTCCAGCGGGCTGGCAAAGCCCTGTAGCAGGCGGAACGGTTGAGGCACGTCGCCTGACGAGAGGAACGGCTCGTGGCCGTGCGACGCCCCAATCCAGTCGAACCACTCCAGCGTCCGGCCCATGCAGAAGTCGGTGCCAATGGCCACCTGGTCGTCGCCGACCATGTCCACCAGATAGTCGATTGCGTCCAGATAGTCGTCGAGCGTGGACTCATAGCCGTGGCGATGGTGAGCGGGAAACGCATTGGCGCCCACCACGCCGCCGCGGCCGGTGAGGGCGCGAATCGCCTCGTCGGTCTTGTTGCGCGGATAGTTGGTCTGAGAGCGCGCGTTGGCGTGCGTAAAGGCCACCGGCTGCTCGGAGTGCTCGATCGTCTCCAGCACCGTGCGGTCGCCCACGTGCGAGAGATCGATCAGGATGCCGAGGCTGTTCATCTCGCGAATCGCCGCCAGGCCGATGACGCTCAGGCCGTCGTCATGCCGCTCCCAGCAGCCGTTGCCGAAAAGGTTGCGCTCGTTGTACGTAAGTTGGATGACCCGCACCCCCAGCGCGTGGAAGAGCCGGAAGCGCCGCACGTCATTGCCCACCGGCGCCGCGTTCTGCCAGCCCAGGATGATGCCGGTGCGACCCTCGGCCTTGGCAGCGCGGATGTCCGCCACCCGCCGCACCGGTCGGATGTAGTCGGCGTAGTCTTCGAACCACCGCAGCCACGCGGTGAGGTTCTCCAGGGCCTCCTCAAAGTCCTCCCAAATCGCACAGGTGGCGTTGACGGCCGTGACGCCGCCGTCGCGCAGATCACGGAAGACCTGCTCGTCGCCCCAGTTGCTGGTGTCGAGACCATCGATCACTATGGTCTGATCGAAGAGATGGCGGGCCGCGGCGCTCGCAACGCCCGCTCTATTCGCCACGTTCGCCTCCGCCGGGTACGGCCAGAGCTTCGCCGTGCTCCCGCGAGAATAGCGGAATTCCGTCTCGCCGCGCCTCGGTCCTCACGGCAACTCGAACGGGATCACTCAGCTCATGCGTGGGGGTCGCCGGCGACGCTGGGCGTGAGTTCTATCGGTCAGCCTGCGATGTCGATATGCCTCTTTTCTCGCCCGATCTCTGTATGCGCTCGAGCCATATCCAAGTCCGACCTCAACGAGTAGATATAGAGCTCTTAGTGGCAAGAGGATGATAAACTTACCAACCGATTTCAATGCGCTCTTGATAAGCCACTGTTTACTCCGAGTTCTTCCTGGCTCACCTGACTCCTTCTCCGCCAGAAAGTCCGGAGCATATTTCATTTTTTGCACCCAACTTCTTTCGCCCAGCTTTGCTTCGCCTGATGCCGACATTAGCACAGGGCAATGTTCGACGCCACGTGCAGCGCACACGACTGCGCGGACAATCGACACCCACCACGGCATACCCGCAGCCAAAAATGCGCCCTTGGGGTCCAAACAAGCCGCCCGGCGCGCTCTCGACATCGAGCGCTACGTCGACTCAGCGGGGCTTTCGAAGGATGCCTGGATATGGTTCACGGTTGGTTCTCAAGCCATCCATCTGCATAGGACGCATTGAGGATCGATTCATAGCGGCTAGTAGGGTCCGCCTGGAGGCTGGCGTCGCTTTGCGCGCGTTATAGTTCTATGTTGGCTCCGACGAGCCCTGTCAGCATTTACCATATCTTCCGCCTTATTGTAGCCAAATCCTGCTTCGACTACCATACGGAATATAGCTCGAAGAATCGACCATACTGCCTTACCAATAAGAACCAATAGCTTCACCGGTAATTGAGCGGTTCGACGCACAATTCCTGGCTTTGCAATCTCAGACATCGGATCCGAATAAGTGCCCAGCCATTCCTCCAATCATCGTTGTCTGCTTACAGTTAACTCTACTGCGGCGACCATAGCACAAGCTGTGTTGCCCGGAGTTTCGACCGCCAACCTAACGTCTTGCTGCAATGGCTTCCGGCACCGCCACGGGCCCGATCCAAGTCCGGCGAGACAGCTGGAGCCGGGCTTGCCAGCGCGCCGTTCGACAGATGCTTGACACGATTTCCATGTTCTAAGGCGTGATTGCTTCGGCAATTCCCCGAGCGGCCGCCGAACTTCCGTTGTCCACGCAAAGCGCAAGCAATCTGTACTCGGGGCAACCGCCCTTGGGTCGCCGTGATTAGCCCGCAAAGTCCTCCAGCGCTCTTACGGCCACCTCCATGTCCGAGCAATCGTTGAAGGCGTGGAACGAAAAGCGCACGGCCGTAAAGTCATATGCAGCCCGGCACAGGATGCGGTGGGTCTTGAGGCAGTGCTCGGCCAGCGGCATGCCTGGCACGCCCTCCAGGCCGACCGTGAAGATTCCCGAACGGTCAGCGCCCTGGTCGGGCGTCTTGATTCGGGCGCCCCGCACGTCGCTGAACACCCGCCGGGCGTCCGCCGCGAGCGTCGCGCTGCGCTGTTGAATGGCTTCAAGGCCCAGGTCGCTTACCAGTTGAATCGAGGCGCGCCAGGCGGCATAGAGCGCGTAGGGTCGAGCGCCGAACTCGTAGCGCTCCGCCGTGGGGTGCAGACCA
Source organism: Chloroflexota bacterium (assembly GCA_034428595.1). Taxonomy (GTDB): domain Bacteria; phylum Chloroflexota; class UBA11872; order UBA11872; family UBA11872; genus JAJECS01. The sequence continues at coordinate 16,108 of DAOUHO010000125.1, forward strand.
AAGCTGCCCGGAGGGAATTCAGCCTCGGTCACCGCCCCTCCCCCGCTGCCCCACGGATGTAAACGCTCCTGAGCCTCGCGTCGGACATACATGGCGCCAATGCCGTACGGCCCCATGCTCCACTTGAATGACGGGAATGCCATGACGTCGCAGTCAAGTTGGCGCACATCAGTGGGACGGGCGCCGAAGGACTGCGCTGCGTCCACCACGGTCACGATCCCGCGTTCGCGGGCCAGCGCGGAGACTCTGTCGACCGGCAGCACGACGCCGCGCTCGGTGGTGACGTGGCTCAGGCAGATCGCACGCGTGTTGGCCGTTAGCGCCGCTTCCAGGTCTCGCAGAAACGCGTCGTCGTCGCCGTCGACTTCGATCGCGACCAGCTCCAGCCCCAGGCGATCCCGCAGCGTGAGCCAGGGCAGATAGCCGCTCGGGTGTTCCTCGGCGGTGAGAATCACGCGGTCGCCGCGTTGCAGCCCGAGCGCGGCGGCAACCCATGAGATGGCCTCCGAGATTGCGCGGATCAGCGCGATTTCGTCGGCGTGCGCTCCGATGAGCGCGGCAATTTCGCCGCGGAGCGCTTG
>DAOUHO010000126.1:0-11417 GCA_034428595.1 Chloroflexota bacterium
GAGCGCCCGGCGGGCATGCAGCAGCGACAACAGCAGCGGGGCGAGGCCGCCGGCCCAAAGTGCGGCCGTGAGCAGATGCAGCACGTCGGCGCTGGTGGCCGCCGTGGTGGACTCGAGGAGCGCCGCCGCGTGGCTGCCCAACGAGATCGTGACGAGCACGGCCGCGGCCAATGCCGCGACCGGCAACCAGGCTTGCAGCGGCCGCGGCTCGCGGCCGGCGCGCATCAGGGCCAGCGCCAACCCGGCGATCACGATGGCCCGCACGACCCAAAGCGTGCCCCACTGGCCCAAGCCGAGCGCGCTGCCGACGGAGCTGACCAAATCCGCCTCGGCATCGCCCGCGAGGCCCGCGGCCTGGGTCACCAGCAGGCCCACATGGGCGCCGGCGGCCAGACTGAAGCCAATCCATCCGAGCTCCAGGTAGCGCGAGCCCTCGCCGCTGACGCCGACCGCGCGGGCGGCCGGCGCGAAGATCAGCGGCACATGCACCGCGGTGCCCAGCACGAGCATGGCGCCAACGAGAAGCGCGGCTCGCAGGACGGGCTCCGCAGGGCTGAGGACGAGCGCGGACGCCGGAGTGCTCGCCACGTCAACGTCGATGGGCTCGCCCACGCTGAAGGCGTAGGAGCCGCGGATCACGTGACCGTCAACCACCGACAAGGTGCGCCAGGTCACGACATAGGTGCCATCGGCGAGCGGCGGCACGCGGACCAACATGGCGGAACGGTTCGAAGGGTCGACCTGGCTGGGACCGTCCGTCACCGACGCCCCGGAAGCATCCAGCACATCAATGCGGCTGAAGCCCGGCTCGATCCGCTCGGAAAACTCGGCGGCCACGACCTGCGGCGGCGTGTCAACCGTTGAGCCGGCAGCCGGGATTGCTCGCACGAGATTGGCATGGGCGGCGACCGGCATGAACCCGACGCTGGCGAGCGCGGCCGCAAGCACGACCGCCAACGCCCAGCGGCGGGCCGGCGCCTGGGTCATGCGCGGGAGTGGCACATGCATTGCCAGGGGCGGGCGGGGTTGAAACCCGCCGCCAGGCGAACCACGACGCCCCCGTGTTTGACCGGACTGGATTCCCGCCTTCGCGGGAATGACGGAGCTTAGGCACCGCGGCGACTCTGGACCACCAGCGCGATCGCAACAGCGGCGGTCATCAGGCCGACGGCGCCCACGGCGATGCCCACGATGCCGATCACTCGGGCGTGGGCCACCGCGTCGAGCGCCTCGTCGGCCGAGGCCTGCGAGGTCCGCACCACCCCGTCGAGCTCGCGGACGCTGGGGAGCGTGACCGGGAATTGCGCGGCGGCGCGGGACTGAACGGCGTCAAAGGTGTTCGCACCCGACTCGAAGGCCTCGTCGAACGGCTGGCCGTCGATGCTGCCGAAGAATCGGAAGCGATAGCCCCCCGGCTGCGTCGGGATGAAGTCCGCCGTGTAGGCGCCGGGGCGTTCGAACAGCGGCGCGAGCGCCATGACCGTCGACTGCCCCGATGAGATGTGGGTGACCTCGACTTGCAGCGTGTCCTCCAGTCCGGTCGCCGGCAGGGGCGCCAATCCATGCTGCGCATCGCTCGGCTGCCCGCCACGATCTGAACCGCCGTCGCCCACGCCGGCGGCGGCGTGGGCCTCATCCGTATGCATGCCGCTCGCGATGAGCTGGGGCTCGCCGGTGCGGTTGAGAAACACAACCGTGGCGCCCGGCTGCCCGCGAAGCAGGGGCGGCTCGGCGCCGTCTACGCGTAAATCGATTTCGAGACGGCTCGCCGCCGGTGCGTCCCGCGTGACTTCAATCGATCCCGCAATGTCGGGGTCGAGGTGGCTGTGGTAGGGGATGGTCTTGCCGTCCAGGCCATGCGGAATCACCGCTTCAAACGCGTCTCCGTCCTCGAACGGTGTGGACACGAAGATGCCGCCGTGGGCCGTAATGTCCGGCATCTCACCGCCGGCCATATCGTGCGGCTCCTCGGCCACGGTCTGGCTGCCTGTTCTGGTGACCTCAAGGAATACGGCGTTGAGGTAGCCCTCGTAGGCGGGTTCGTTGAGGAAGCCGACGATAACGTCGAAACCGGCCGATTCCCGGCCTTCGTGCGCCAGCGCGCCCGCGGCCGCGGCGGCGGTGAGGGTCACCGCCACTGCCAGCGACCGGGCCGCGGCGCGCGCGGGTATCCATCGCATGTGCGTTCTCCTGGGTGCATGTGCTCGGCGGCGCGAGTCAAAAAGATGCGCCTGCCGTGAAGGTTGTCGACGAGTCGACTAGCTCCGAGGCGGTGGATGCGCGGCCTGCGGCGCCCACTCCGATACCCGTTGGGTCGCTTGCGTGATCCGTCGGGAGGTGACGAGCAGCAGGGCCGTGGCCAGCAGCGCCGGGAGTACGCCGGCGAGCAGACCAAAGGCACCCTCGGGGAATTCACCCGAAGACGCCTCCGCTCCAGCTCCCGGCGGCGCGTCGCCGGTCGCAAGGTGCACGTGGCGGTGCCCCTCGTGACCGGGCGGAACCTCGATGCCGATGGCCTGCGCGAGCAGCACGGTCAGCAAGGGCGCGGCCAGGGCAAGCAGCGCCGCGCGTGCGAGCATGCGCCCACCGACGCTGGAAAGCTTCATCGCTGTCAAGACTCGCGGGAATGGTTTACGCGCACCAGCCAAGCTTACTGCCGTTGCAGGACTGTTCTGCGCGCGGTCTCCTCAGCTAGACGCGCGCCGATATGTCGACGGGAAGCACAACCAGCATCGTGGAGCCGGCTCGGTCGGCCGACGCACCGTCGCTGCCAGCGGAAACATTGGCTCGGATGTGGTCGATCACCGCGTCGACCTCGCGCTCGGCCACGCCAATCAGCAAGGTCACGTTGCCTCGCCTGAGAAAACCGCCCGTGGTGTTGATGCGCGTGACGCGGTACTCGTCCTCAACCAGCGCCGCCTGCACCGTGTTGGCGTCGTCGTTCGACAACACGGCGAGCACCATGCGTTCAACCGGGATTTCGGGAAGCACCAGCCAGCAGTAGGGGATGGTCAGCGCGCGACGCTAGCACCGGCGAAATCGAGGGGTCAATCTCCCGGGGGCGGGAATGCCAAGTGCAAGCCATGGGAATGTGCCAACTCGATCATGGCTTGGTGGATCCGCCCGTTGCTGAACACGCAGCGGCGGCTGTCGGGGCCCATGGGACGCCAATAGACGTCGGTGGCGCGTCCGCCGGCCCGCTCGACGATCAGCGACGCCGCCGCCTGGTCCCACCACTTGACGTTGCCCAGCAGCGCGCCGTCGAAGCGGCCGGCGGCCACCCACGCCATCTCGAGAGCGGCGCTGCCGGTCAGGCGGACGCGATGAAAGGTGGAAGCCGCCGCGGCCAGTGCCACGCGAAGGCGCTGGGAGTCTTCGCTCGACACACCCGCTTGCGCCCACGCGACGGCTGATTCGGAGGGGTCGTCGCGGTCTGTGACGCACACCATCACTCCGTTGCACTCCGCGGGACTCCCGGACGTGGCGGTGAACAGCTCGTCACGAACTGGGTCGAAGATCGCGCCGACGTCAACGCGTCCGTGGGAGGCATGGGCCACGCTGACGCAGAACTGCGGCTGGCCGCGTGAGTAGTTGTCGGTGCCGTCGAGCGGGTCGATGACCCAAACGTCGGGTCCCAGAGTGTCGTCGTGGGGCGCTTCTTCGGACAAGATCACGTGGCCCGGAAACCGGGCCTCAATCACCTTTCGGATTGCGGCATCCGCCGCCATGTCGGCATCCGTGACCACCGTCCGCTCGCCCTGATAGGTCTTCCAGCGAATGTCGATGGCGCCGGCCAACCGCTGCATGAGCTCGTCGCCGGCCGCCCGCGCCGCCTCGACGGCGGCCTCAAGCATGGCCGCAGGGTCGGCGGTCATGCGTACCGAGCGTCGCGTCGGCCGAGGGGCATCGAGCCGTTCGCGGGCGCTATGTGCATGGGCGGATTGGTCTGCCGTTGGTCTCGCGGCGGCATCATAGACGGCGGCTCAGCCAAGGACCATGGCGCACCACGCGGTTCGACACGTTCACCACGAACGGCACGGTGGGCCGCAGCGCGCACGGGGTACGCTAGCGGCCATGCCCCGCACGCATCGAGAGCGCACTCCATGCATCCGCTGACGTTTGCCGATCAAGAGCTCACAGACCTCCGCGGCAAGGGCCTCTGGCGGCCCCTGCGAGTCCTGGAGTCCCCGCAAGGTCCGCGCATTCGCATCGGCGGGCACGACCTGCTGAACATGTCGTCGAACGACTATCTCGGGCTGGCCAACGACCCCGAAATGCGCGCCGCCGCCCAAGCCGCGGTGGACGAGTTTGGCGCGGGCGCCGGAGCGGTGCGGACGATCGCCGGGACGATGGATATTCACGAGGCGCTGGAGCGTGAGATCGCCGAATGGAAGGGCGTAGAAGCGACACTGGTCCTGCAGTCAGGCTTCGCCGCCAATCTGGGCGCGGTGGCCTCGCTGGTGGGGCGCGACGACGTGATTCTCAGCGACGAGCTCAACCACGCCAGCATCATCGACGCCTGCCGGCTCAGCCGCGCCACCGTTCGCCGCTTCAGTCATAGTGACGCGGATTCGTTGCGCACCGAGTTGCGGCAATGCGAGGGCTATCCGCGCAAGCTGGTGGTGACCGACGGGGTGTTCAGCATGGATGGCGACATCGCCCCGCTGCCCGATCTGGTCGAGGTTGCCGAGGAGTTTGGCGCGATGGTGATGGTGGACGACGCCCACGGCAGCGGCGTGCTCGGGCGGGGCGGGCGCGGCACCGTGGATCACTTCGGCCTCAAGGGGCGCGTCCACGTGCAGATGGGCACGCTGTCCAAGGCCATCGGGTCGATGGGCGGCTACCTGGCCGGCTCGCAGACGTTGCGCGATTACCTGATCCATCATGCGCGGCCATTTCTGTTTTCAACCTCGCATCCGCCGGCCGTGGTGGGCGCCACGCGGGCCGCTATCGCGATCCTGTCGCGCGAGCCGCAGCGGGTGGAGCGGCTCTGGGAAAACGCACGTTATTTCAAGGCCGGCCTGGCGGACCTCGGGCTGAACATGGGACGCAGCGAGACGCCGATCACGCCGGTGATCGTGGGCGAGGCCGAGACGGCCCACGCCTTGAGCGACAAACTCCGCAGTCTTGGGATATTCGTCCAGAGCGTGGCCTACCCCACGGTTGCGCGCGACGCCGCGCGAGTGCGCGTGATGGTGAGCGCCGCCCACAGCCGCGACGACCTGGACGAGGCCATCGGCGCGTTTGCCGAGGCAGCCGCCGATCTCGGCCTCAACTGAGGGGAATATGCCGGGGACGGATGTCAGGGAACACCGTGCGCATCGAGCGTCAGCCGCCAGTCTCGAGTCGATGCTCGACGCCCGCGGAGGCGGAGTAACCCGGTGCTAGAATCCCGCTCACCTGCGACGGAGGACTTGCCGGCGGTGGCCGATCAGCTCGATGAGCTCCGGCGCGCGGTGGACGCGTCGGATGATGAGTTGGTTCGGCTGCTGAGTGAGCGGGCGGACGTCGCCCGCCAAATCGGCGCCCTCAAGACCGCAGCCTCAAGCCCGTCGTATGCCCCCGATCGCGAGCACACGATCCTGGATCGGGTCACGGCGAAGAATCCCGGTCCGCTGAGCGCGGCGCACATTCGAGACATCTTTCGCGAGATCATCTCGGCGTGCCGCAGCCTCGAAGAGCCCGAGCGGGTGGTGTTCCTCGGACCGGCGTACACCTTCAGCCACGAGGCCGCGCGGGCGCACTTCGGCCGATCAGCCAGCTATCTGCCCGCGGATTCGTTTCGCGAGGTTTTTGCCCACGTCGAGCGTGGCGACGCGGCCTATGGTCTCGTCCCGGTAGAAAACTCAACCAGCGGAACTATTGGGGAGACCCTGGATCTGTTTTCCGAACACGATGTGGCGATATGCGGTGAAGTGGTGGTGCCGATATCGCACAACCTCATCGCCACGACCATCGAGGACACGTACACCACGGTGTTTTCGCACGCTCAGGCTCTGCACCAGTGCCGCGACTGGCTGGCGCGCCAATTGCCGGCAGCAGCACGACACGAGGTGGCAAGCACGTCAGAGGCCGCCCAGCGCGCCAGCGGCCAGCCCGGAACGGCTGCCATCGGCACCGTGGCCGCCGCCGAGGCCTATGGGCTGGCGGTGGTGCGGCAGCACATCCAGGACCTTGCGGCCAACCGGACCCGCTTTTACGTGATCGCGCGCCGGCCCGCGAGCCGCACCGGGCAGGACCGCACCGCATTGCTCGTTTCCATCCGTGACCGCGTGGGAGCGCTGCACGACCTGCTGGGCATGCTCCGCAGCCACGACGTGAACCTGAGCTTCATTCAGTCGCGCCCATCCCGCATCAAGCCCGGTGACTACCTGTTTTTCCTCGAGTTGACCGGGCACCCGGACGACGCGAAGGTGGGGCAAGCGCTTGCCGAGCTTGCCCGGACGAGCGTGCTCGCTCGCGTGCTTGGCGCCTGGCCGGTCAATCCGGGGCCTGACTAGACCCGGCGTACGGCGCCGGCGCGGTGTTGGGAATGCAGACGTCGCGCCAGCTCTCGCCGCGCCAGAAAGATCCGGCGACCGCAGCCGGCGCAGCGGAGCCCCACGTCGCCGCCCACCCGCGTCACGGTCCAGGTGTCCGCGCCGCACGGATGCGCCTTGCGCATGCGCACCGTTTCTCCGACGGTGAATTGGGGGATGTCGGACGACGCGGCCTCAGTCACGCGGATCGCACGGTGTTTATACGGTCGCGCAGCTCACGCACGGCGGCGCGTGCCGCCAGCGCATAGTCGGTGCCGGCTGACGCCCAGAGCGCGGAGCGTCCGGCGTTGATGAGCACTCCGGCAGGGGTATCACCAAATCCGGCGCGCACGACGGCTTCCAGGTCGCCGCCCTGGGCGCCGACGCCCGGCGCCAGCAGCGGGACGGTTGGCGCCGCGGCACGCACGCGGCGCACGTCGTCGGGCCGGGTGGCGCCCACCACCGCCCCAAGGTTGCCACGCTCCGCCCGGGAACCAATCTCGGCAGCCAGGCGCATGAACAACGGATCCGCATCCTGGGAACCACCCTGCACGACATCCGCGCCGGGATTGCTACTGCGCGTCCACACGAAGACGCCGCGCGAAGGATCGCCGAGCATTGGCGCAACGGTTTCCCAGCCGCCGTAGACGTCGACGGTGACGGCGTCGGCGTCGAACACATCGAATGCCGCGCAAGCGTATTGCTCCACCGAGTCCGAGATGTCGCCAAACTTGCCGTCGAGGATCACGATGGCGCGATGATCAATATGTTCAATGATGTCGACAAGCAACCGGATTCCATCTGATCCCATGGCAAGATAAAACGCAAGGTTGGGCTTGAAGACCGACACATCTTCAACCGATGCGTCAACAACATTTCGCAGGAATGTCCCAGCGCCTTCGACAGTGTGAGGGACACTCCGCGGCAACCGCCCGCGCACGACGTCCAGGCCGAAGCACACCCACGACTGCTTAGCCTCAGCCTCAGCCCACAGCCTTGCCGAAAAATCCGGTGGGTCGGCGGAAGCGCTGGGCGCTTCGGGCTGATTGGCCGCCGGCCGTGGTCGATGACTCATGCTCGCCGGCAATGGTAGCCTATCGGCCACCAATCAGATTGCAGCGGGTGCGCGCCGGTGGACTTTCGGAAGCTGTTCCAAAGAGCTCCGGTCCCCAGCGAACTGCCGATCCGCCGCACCATCAAGGTGATGCCGCGGGAAACGCTGCGGACGATCGCCGAGCGCGAATACGGCGACCAACATCAGTGGGAGATTATCTTCGAACGCAATAGGTGGCGATTCGACGGCGAGGATCCGCAGGCGGTTTATCCCGGAATGGATCTCGATATCCCGGAACCCGCGACTTAAGGCAAAGCCGAGTTTTGGTGCCGAAGGTCGGGATCGAACCGACACGAGGAGTTACCTCACTGGTTTTTGAGACCAGCGCGTCTACCAATTCCGCCACTTCGGCGCGTGGCAGGAGTGGAGGGACTCGAACCCCCGACCTACGGTTTTGGAGACCGTTGCTCTAGCCAACTGAGCTACACTCCTCTGCCAGGGTCACGGTAGCACAGGATCGGTGCGTTGCGGTCGCAATTCCGAGCCCAGCGCAAGCTTGAGGATCGACCGGCAATGGTCACCCACATTGGCGCCACTCTGAGCATTCGCAGGGCTATGGACCAGTCCCGTTTAGTCGCTGCTTCCGTGGCTTGATCGAAGTCGATGTCTGGCCCAAGTGCGTCGATATTCCCACGAAGCTTCGGGTCGCATGGAACTTGGATTCCCGCTTTCGCGGGAATGACGGGGATTTTCGACTGAGCGGATTATCTCGCCTGGTGAGTCTATTATCTGTGCATGGTCGACAGAAAACTGCGATAGGGATCCTCGTCAACTAAGACCTCTGCGACGAATATATTGGATTCTGGCTTCAAGAATGTATCCTCGCCAGCTGGCAGAGCTGACTTCACCTATCTGGCTTCCATCCAGCGTTGATATTCACTCCAAACGTCGTCTGATCCTCTATCAGGCTTGAAGACAATGCGTCCACCCCAGCGATACGTCGCGCCGGCTTGGCATTGCTTGATGACCACGCCACAGTCCCAGGCCGGATTTCGCGGCCCGCCCCCGGTCGGCTGGATGGCGAACCGCAGATGGTCATCCGTGCGCAGCATCAAGGCCATCACCATGTTCCGCCAGCGGCCGAACATCACCGGCTCGACGTAACGCTCCGGGCGAATGTTGTGCAGCAGGCGACCCGCCGGATCCGGCTCGTGGGGCAGCAACTGCGCCTCCCGCTCCGAGGCGAAGGCGCGCGCATCGTGCGGCGGCTCGGCCAGCGTCGCCGCCCAGTCACTCTCCGCCTCCGGCTGCGGGCGGGCGCGAATGAAAGTGGTCTTGACCTCGGGCCGCCGGATATAGCAGGCCCAAAACAGGCCCACCCAATCTCCGGTGAACGAGCCAGGGTGCGGGCAAATCGCGGTTTCCAGGTCGATGTAGTGAGGCGCCACGAGTTTGAAGGTCGTCCGCACGTCGACGCGTTGCGGTGGCTGCACGCGCGTCTCCAAGACGACCGTGGTTTCGTCCACGCGCGTGAGGCTGCTGGGCGTGGGCGCGCCGCCGGAGCGCCCATCGACCCAACGCGGCCGAAACGTCGAGCCAGCGACGTCATAGACAAACTCGAAGTTCAGGCCGCTTCCCCCGGCCACGCCGAAGATGTTCTCCGCCGGGCCGTGGCGGCTGAAGAGCTGCCGGATGCCGTTGTAGCCGGTGTAGCGGTCGAAGCGATAGGGACCGTCTTCAAACGTGCCGTCCTTGATCGCGGCCATCCGGGCATCGTCCCGGGTTGGGGGATCGGAGGCGTCGGCGTTGTCGACGACTTCGACGAAAAGATCACCGGCGGTCAGAAACTGTGTGCCCATCCCTGTCCTGCTGTTCCGCGCCATGGGTGAATTAGCGTCTGATAGGCTACGCGCTCAACTGATGGCCGGCGTGTTCGAGGACGAAACGCGGATCGACGAAGGAGGTTGTGCGGTGGCTGGGAGCGAGCACGACCGCTTCGCGGACCGGTGGCTTGCCAATGCTCCCGTCTATCTGACGGACCTGGACCGCTGCGAGCCGGCCTCGGCTCTCGTTGACGTGCCCGCGCTGCGGCACTGGCGCAAGCTGGCCTACACCACCGACAACCTCGAAGGCACGATGCTGCTGGCCGGCCCCCAGACCGCGGCGCCGACCATCACCTATCCGCTCGAAGCGTCAGGCTGGCACGCCATCTCCGTTGGACTCGTGCGATGCCATGCCGGAGGCCACCACACCCGGGCTAGCGAGTTGGAGCTTCGGCTGACGGGCGATCGCGTGCCGACAGTGCTGGTGTTGCCGTCACTGGCGGATCACTCTCCCGACGAGCCCATGCCGGAGCACCGGGAAGTGGCGGAGCTGTTTTGGAAATGCGCGGAGCTGGACGGGCAACAGCTGGAGCTGGGTCAACCGGCGGCCCGCCTAAAGTCCGGCGATGAGCACGCATCGTTTGCCTGCGGCGCGGTGCACGTGGCGTATATCAAGCTCGTGCCGCTGACCGACGACGAGGCGGTTGTTGTCGAGGCGGATCGAAGCCGAGCCGACACCAAGCGCCTGTTCGCGCACAACGACTCCCACGGGCCCCATTGGGTCTGGCGGCTGACGACGGCGGACGAGATTCGCCGCGAGATCGAGCCCTATCGCAACACCGACTTCAGCCGCATGTACTGGGAAGCCGGCGGCGGCGACGAGGTCCACTACTTTTCCAAGATTGCGCACATCCCGACGGTCGACGAGGTGCAGGACTTCAACCGTCGCGGCGACCGGCTCCACTCCGAAAGCTGGCGCGTGTTCCGCGCCGCCGGAATCGACCCATTCGCCGTCGCGGTGGACCACACTCACGAGCTTGGCATGGAGTTCCACGCGGCCTGGCGAGTTTCGGGCTTCCACTACCCGCCGCCGATCGACCACAACAACTTTGGCGATACGTTCTACGACCGCCACCCGGAGTGGCGCGGCGAGGATCGCCAGGGCCGGCGCACGCCGATCATGGCCTACACCTACGAGGGAGTCCGGCAGTTCGCGGTCTCCCTGTTTCGCGAAATGACGAAATATCCCATCGACGGCGTGTGTCCGCTCTTCAATAGGCGCCTGCCGCTCGTGGAGTACGAGCCGCCGCTGGTGGAAGGATTCATGCGCGAGTTCGGTACCGACCCGCGCGAGTTGGACGAGCGCGACCCGACCTGGCTGGCCTACCGCTCGCGAGTTCTCACCCAGTTCATGCGCGAGTTGCGACAGGCGATGGACGAGGTGAGCCGCGAGCAGGGGCGGTCGACGCCGATCGCCATATCGGCCGTCACGGAGGGCACCGAGGCCGCCAACGCCTTCTTCGGCTGCGACCTCAAGGCCTGGGCCCAGGAGGGTCTGGTCGACACGCTGATTCCCTACGTTTCCGACTGGGAGGCGCGCGGCGGGACGGCGCCGTGGACTGATGCGCGGGAATTGGACTATTTCCTGGATGCAGTGGATGGCACCGCGTGCCTGCTGGCGCCGAACGTGATGCCGCGCTCCATGAGTCCCGAAGACTTTCGCCGGCGCGCCGCCACGATCTACGGAGCGGGGGTCGAGCACCTGTTCTTCTGGGACTGTGCGGGCGGCCACGGGCGGGCGAACTACCGCCCGATGTGGAACGCGGTGCGGCGACTGGGCCACATGGACGAGGTGCTTGCCTGGAGCCGCGACGGCGAGCAGGAGCTGGGCTGGATCTCGTCGGACCTGCAAAGCGTGGGCGGCTGGAGTACGGCGTACGCCGATGCCGGCTAACTCGACCGTCGACCGCTTCACCGACCGCTGGCTTACCGGTTCGCCGCTGTATCTGGCGGACCTCGACC
>DAOUHO010000127.1:0-26335 GCA_034428595.1 Chloroflexota bacterium
GAGCAAGCTCGGCGGCGAACGCGCCGCCCGCCAAGCCTTGGACCGCCTCTATGTCGTGCGCTCAGGATGGGTCTACAGCCGGTGGAACCGAGGCTTCGTGGCCCGGTTGCTGGAACTAGCCGACGGCGCGTCCAACGTGCGCTACGTTGGCGACCAGGTGGCCAACCCGACGCATGCGGGCGACCTGGCGGCGGCCATTCTTCGACTCATCGATACCCAGGCGTACGGGGTGCACCACCTCGTGAACGAGGGCGCGACCAGTTGGTATGGCTGGGCGACCGCGGTGCTGCGCGCCGCTGGACGCGACGACGTGGAGATCGAGGAAATCTCGGCTGAGGATTTCAAGCGCGAGGCGCGCGTACCGGCGAACAGCGAGATGGCGAATGAGATGGCGCGTGCGGTGGGTATCACGCTGAGGCCGTGGCACGACGCGCTCGGGGAGTTCGTGCGGCAGTGGGTGGCCGATCGTGGCTGACGCGCCGCGCTGGAGCGTCGTGATCCCGACCTGGAACGGCCGACACCTCCTGGCCGAGGCGCTGGACGGGCTGAGCCGGCAAACGCTGCGGGACCTGGAAACCATCGTGGTGGACGACGCGTCAGACGACGACACGCGCCTCTGGCTGCGGCGGCACCGGCCCGACGTGGTTGCCGTCGAGCTTGCCCAGCGACGCGGCCTGGCCCACGCGATCAATCAAGGATTGGCCGTTGCGCGCGCTGAGCGCATCGCTTTCCTCAACAACGACGCCGTGCCCGAGCCCGAGTGGCTGGGCGAGTTGGATCGAGCCTTCGACGAGCATCCGGACGCCAGCATGCTGGCCTCGCGGATTCTGCTCTATGCGACGCCGGACCGGCTGCACGCCGCCGGGGACTTCTTCACGGCCAGCGGGTTGCCGGGAAATCGCGGCGTGTGGCAGCGGGACGGCGTGGAGTTTGACGAGCCGCGCGAAGTGTTTGGCGCGTGCGCCGCCGCCGCGGCCTACCGGAAGTCGCTGTTCGACGCGGTGGGCGGGCTGGATGAAGACCTCATGATGTACTGCGAGGACGTGGACCTGAGCTGGCGGGCTCAGCTTGCCGGCCACCGGTGCCGCTACGTCCCGACGGCGCGCGTGCGGCATCGCCGGGGCGCGAGCGCCACCAGCGAGTTCGAGAGTTTTCTGGTTGGGCGAAACCGACCGCTGGTCGCCGTGATGAATGTTCCGGGATACGTGTTGCGCCGCCGGTGGTGGTCCATGCTGCGAGCTCAGGGGCAAATCGCGCTCGATGCGCTGCGGAACTTTCAGGGTCGCGCGGCCCGGGCAACCCTGAACGGTCAACTGGCGGCGATCCCGCAGTTGGGCCGCGCCTTGCGCAAGCGTCGACGTCGCCAGCGAAGCCGTACGGTCAGCGAGGCATACGTGTGGTCGCTGCTGGACTAGCACCGGCTGCCCGACAAACGTCGTCGCCATGGGCAATGGCGACGGCGGTGGCGCTCGCCGCCGGGCTTGCCGGGTGGATGGCCGCGCGCTTGCCGCCGGCTGCCGCGATTGCCGGAGGAGTCCTGGTGGTCGGCGCCGTCGCGGCCCTTCGGCGGCCGGCACTCGGGCTGGGCGGACTGACGGCCCTGGCGATCCTGGCGCCATTCGTGATCGTGCCGGTGCGCGTGGGCGCCCAGCCGCCCGTGATCGCGGTGCTAGTGGCCCTCCTGATTGGTGCCTCGGCGCTGGCCGTGGTCCGAGGCCGCCGAGCGCTTTCCCGCGACCGCATCCTGCTCGTCCAGGGTCTCTACCTGCTGCTCATTCTCGTGGCCACGGGGATTGCATTGCCGATCAACCGGGATTTCGAGGCGCTCCAGACGGGTCTCAAGCTGGCCATGGCCGCGGCGCTGCCCCTGCTGGTTGTGATGTGGTTGCCGCCGTCGGCAATCAGGCGCCATGGACCACTGGTGATCGTCGGCGCCGGGGCGGTCCAGGCGGCGCTGGCCGTGGCGTTGCACCTGGCGGGCGACGCCGGCATCCGGTTCCTGGCGGCACTGTCCCCGGCCGGCTATCCCGCATCCGACATTCAGCGGTTCTTGCCCGACGAGGTCACGCCGCGCGCCACGGGGCTGCTCGTCGATCCGAACGTTCTGGGCGTCACGCTGGCCATGGCGCTGCCGTTCGCGATGGTTGGTTGCACCGGGTCCGCGCGTCGGTTTGCGCTGCAGGCGACGGCCATTGGCCTGATCGCGGCGGCGCTCATGCTCACGTTGTCGCGGGGCGCCTGGGTGGGCGCCGCGGTTGCGGCCGTCGTCGTCGTGGCGAGCACACGCCCGCGATTGGGCGCCGGGATCGTGGCGGCCGGTGCGCTTGGGCTGATCGTGCCGTGGCCGGGAGGTCTGGGGGAGGCGATTCGTGCGGCAGTGGTGCAGCGCGACCTCTCCGACGCCCTGCGGCTGGGCGAATTGCAGGAGGCGGCCCGCGTGATTGGTCGGTATCCCTGGTTTGGCGTGGGCTACGGCGCTTCGCCCGACGCGGATGTGTTTGTCGGTGTATCGAATACCTGGCTGTGGATCGCGGAGCGCGCCGGAGTGCTCGCGGCGGCAGCCGCGCTGGGCGTGGTGGTCGCCACGTTGGCGCGGGGCGCACGATTCGTACGCCGCGATCCTCTGGTGCGCACATGCGTGGCGGGGCTGGCGGCGCTGCTCGCCGCCTCCATGGTCGACCACCACCTGGCGAGCTTCCAGCACCTGGCCGTGCTGGGCGGCGCCCTTCTCGGCGCCACGCTGGTGGTCATTCGGCGCAGCCCCTGACGTGCGTGTTGCTCTCGACGGCCGGATGCTGCATCGCGACCGCGCGGGCATCGGCCGCTATATCTGGGAACTCCAGCAGGCCATTGCCGAGCTACGCGATCCCAGACACGACGTCACGCTCCTGCTCGATCCGCGCGACCGGCGGCACCGCGACGCCGCGCTGCCCGTCCGATCCCTGCCGGCGCCGGCGCGGCATCGCTTGGAACGAGCGACGTTGGGATGGGGGTTGCGGACATTCGGGGCGGCGCATTTTCCCGACCATGCCTTGCCTCCGGGCGTGCGGGCGCCCAGCGTGGTGACGGTGCATGACGTGTCATTCCTGACGCATCCGGCGGCCTACGAGCCGCGCAGCCTCGACTTCTACCGCGCCGCCAGCCAGCGGCTTTCGCGGGCGTCGCAGGTCATCGCCGTGTCCGCGCACGTCCGCGACCAGCTCGTCGACCGGAAGCTCGTACCCGGCGACCGTATCAGCGTGATTCACGAGGCCCCCACGACGGCGCTTGACGTGGCTGCGGATTCCACGCCGCCCCTCAGTGGCTATGCGCTGATGGTCGGGACGCTGCAACCCCGCAAGAACCACGCGCATGCCGCGCGCGCATGGGTGCGCTCCAAGGCCGCGCGCGCCATGCCGCTGCTGGTGGCGGGCGCCCTTGGCTATCAAGGCGTCGATATCGTGCGAACCGTAAGGACGCTGGATCCTCAGGCACGGGTGCGGTTCATCGGCTCGGTGTCGGACGCGATGCTGGGACAGCTGTATCGGCATGCCAGCGTATTGCTGCAGCCATCGCTTGACGAAGGGTTTGGGTTGCCGGTGCTCGAGGCCATGCGGGCCGGGGCGCCCTGCGTGGTATCCGACATTGGCGCCCTGCGCGAAGTGGCGGCCGATGCGGCGCTGTACGTCGACCCGCAGGATCCCGAGGCGCTGACGGACGCGATCGACATGGTCGTGGGCGATCCGGCGCTGAGCGCGAAACTGCGATCCGCCGGACGCGAGCGAGCCGCCGAGTTTTCCTGGGCGCGGGCCGCCGCGGCCACCCTGTCGGTCTACGACCGCCTCACGTGAGTGTTCTCATAGTCACGCCATCGGTCCCGTGGCCGCCCACGCATGGCGCGGCGGTGCGCAACAGCGCGTTCATCACGGCGATCTCCGAGCAATACGACGTTGACGTGGTCACGCTTGCCGGCGCGCGTGAGCGGGTGCGTCCGCACCCGGACGCGCGCAGCACCATTGCCGTCCGCCTGCGGCGGGCGCCGTTGTGGCGACGCCTGACCAACGCCGCCGTAGGATCTACGCCCGATCTTGTGTTTCGCCACCGCACGCCGGAGCTTCGGGCCGCCGTGCAGCAGCGTCTCAGCGCTGGCGGAATCGAGGCGGTGCAGGTGGAAGGCTTGCAGCTGGCGCACATCGTGCACGACGTGGCCGCCTGCACCGAAGGTGAGCGGCGACCGCCCGTGATCTATGACGCGCACAACGTGGAATGGCGCCTTCAGAGCCAGCTCGCCAATCTCGCGCGGGGCGCACGTGCCTGGCACTCGCGGCGGCAGGCGGCGCTGCTGTACGGCGTCGAGCGGTGGGTCGTGGGTGCGGCTGATGCCGTGGTCGCGTCGTCCGCGGCCGACGCCGCGTCCCTGGCGACGCTCGGCAATCGCGCGGTTGCGGCGATCCCGCATCCGGTTCCGGCGCCGGCGGACCCGCCCGGCGCCGACCGGGAGGCCGGCCAGCCGCGCGTGCTGCTGGCCGCGAACTTCGCCTACCGGCCCAACATCCTTGGGGCTGAGTGGCTGTTTGGCGCCGTGTGGCCCGCGGTGCTGCGACGCGTGCCAGAGGCCGAGTTGCGAGTGGTGGGTCCCGGGTCGCTGAGCCTGCGCGCAATTGCCCCGGCGCGGTGCAGCGTGGGCGGGCTGGTCGATGACTTCGAGGCGGAGCAGCGCGAGGCCTGGCTCAGCACCTCGCCCGCGCCGGTGGGGTCGGGGGCGCCGCTGAAGGTGCTGCAATCCCTTGCCCAGGCGCGCCCTGTTGTGGTTCAAGCCAACGGGCTTGCGGGGCTGGCGCGGTCGGTCGCGGGCATTGCCGCGGCGGACTCGGCTACGGAGTTTGCCGACGCCATCGCCGATCTGCTGCAGGACCACGAGCGACGGCGCGAGATGGGGCGAAGCGGCCACGCCTACGTCGCCGAGCACCATGCGCCGACGGTCCTGGGCCGGGCACTGCTGGACCTGCACGGCGGCCTGCGGGATACGGGTCGGAATGGAGGCCGGGGATGACTGTGGCCGTCTGCGCGACGGTCCTCAATGAGGCCCGCGACGCCCAAGCCTTGGCCGAGAGTCTTCGGTCGCAGTGCCGGACGCCCGACGAGCTTGTCATCGTCGACGGTGGATCGAGCGACGGGACCGCCGAGATTCTGCGGGAATCCCTCGCCGGCATGGAGGGCGTCCAGGTCATCGAGGCGCCCGGCAGCAACATACCCGCCGGACGAAACCTAGCGGCGCGCTCGGTGACGTCCGACCTGATCGCCTTCACCGATGCGGGTATCGTCCGGTCGCCGGATTGGCTTGGGGCGCTGGTGGATGCCGCGGACAGGGCGCCGCTCGCCGCCGGGGCGTTCGGCTACATCCTGGCCGCGCCCGGAAACACAATCGAAACGGCCATTGGCGCCGTGGGCCTTCCATTCGCGGGGGAAATCGATCCGGCGCACTATCCCCCGAGCGGTGGGTCGGTGCTGCTGCGACGCCAGTGGTTCGATCAAGTCGGCGGCTATCCCGAATGGCTCGACTATGGCGAAGATTTGTGGCTCGATCGGAGGGTCTGGGCCGAGGGCGGTTGGTTCGCCCACGCTCCGGACGCCGACGTGTGGAATCGACCGCGTTCGAGCCTGCCGGCGTTCTTCCGCCAGTATTTTCACTACGCGTGGGGCGATGGCCGGGCCGGCATGCTCGGAAAGCGCCACGCCGCGCGCTTCGCGGCCTACGCCGTGGGTTTGTCCCTGGCACGACGGCCCACCTGGGTCCGCATGGCGCTGCTCGCATTCCTGGGCTATCGCTACCTGCGCCGCCCGATCGCTCGGGCGCGGGGGATGCCCGGTGGCGGATCGGCCGCGCCGGCCCTCGTCCCGCTCGTGCGGGTGGTTGGCGACGCCGCCAAGATGCTGGGGTATGCGGCGGGCTGTTGGCATCGGCTGAGGGACTAGGGCGATGACCGTGGACGTCTCGATCATCATCGTCGCCTACAACGTCCCCGACCTCTTGCAGCGATGTCTTGCGACCATCCCGGATTCGACCGGCGGGCTGTCGACGGAGGTCTTGGTGGTGGACAACGGCGCCGGCGACGGCACCTGGGACGGCATCGTGTCCCGGGAGGACGTGCAGGCGATTCGGGGCAGCCGCGAGCTGGGGTTCGGGCGGGGCAACAATCTCGCCGCCTCACGGGCGCGGGGACGCTGGTTGCTGTTCCTCAATCCCGATACGGAGCTCACGCCGCTCGGGCTACGGCGCCTGGTGGAGCGCGGCGATGCCGACCCCGCATTGGGCATCCTGGGGCCGCGGCTCGAGCTGGCCGATGGATCGTTGGACCCGGCGGCGTGCCGCACGTTTCCGACGCCTGCCTCCGCGGCATTGCGCTTGCTCCGTTGGCCGCGCAGCCTGCCGCCGCGCGGTGTGCGGCCCTACAACGTCGCCCCGTCCTCCGAACACGAGGCGATGGTGGACGCGGTGTCCGGCGCTTGCATGCTGGTGCGCGCCGAGGCCTTTCGTCGGATCGGCGGATTCGACCCGCAGTTCTTCACCTACGGCGAAGACCTCGACCTGGCATATCGCATTCGACAGGCCGGCTGGCCGACCCTCTTCGTACCTTCGGTCGTGGTGCGGCACCTCAAGCGGCAGTCGACCCGGCAGCGCGCCGTCCGTGCGCGGGTGGAATTCTATCGAGCCATATGGCTTTACTATCGGAAGCACCGGCAACGTGACGGCCTCTGGCTACGGACGGTCGTCACCGCCGCGATTGTCGTCCTGGCGCTTGGCGCCGTTGCCCGCCAGGTCGCTCGTCAAATGTTGGCGCTGGGTCGTCGCAGGGGGGCCGTGAGTTGACCTGGTTTCGACGCAACTGGGAAGGATTCGAGGCCACGGGAACGGTGGCCTTGGACGTTGCGGCATTGCTCGCGGCGACCGCCATCGCCTACCTCCTGCGATTCCGGTTGGGATGGGGCCCCGAAGTGGCTTCGAACCGGTTTCTCTTCTTCGTGCCGGTCAACCTCACGTTCACGGTTGCGAGCGTCCTGGCTGGGCTCGCCCTTGGCCTGTATACGCGGCATCGCACGGCAGGCCCGCTGGATCGGGTTGTGCGAGCTGCCGGGGCTGTCACCGTCGGCGCACTGCTCACGGTGGCCGCCACGTTTTTCGTGATTCAGGATCGGCTCGAATTCGTGCGCCTGCTCGTGGTGTACATGTGGCTGGGCGGCATCGTGCTGGTCATCGTCGGACGATCGCTGCTCATCGGCGTGCGCCAGGCGCTCAATCGTTTTGGTATCGGGGTCACGCGCGTCATCGTGGTCGGGGCTGGAACCGAGGGGACCGAGGTGCTGGCGCGGCTGTTTGACGAGCGCACGCGCCGATTCCAGGTGGTCGGGATTGTGGACGACTTTGCCACTTCGGTGACCGCCCGCGGCCATCGAGTGCCAGTGCTCGGTCGCTTGGACTCGTTGGCGGGCGTGCTGAGTGAGCACCAGGTTGACAAGGTGGTGGTGGCGATCCCATCGCTTTCGCACGACGCGCTGCTCGGCATTCTTGAACAGACCGAGGCGTCGTTCACGGACGTGTGGCTGCTGCCGGACCTGTTCCAGCTGATGGTGTCTCCGGTGACAACGGGCGGGATTCGCGGGCTGCCGTTGATGGCCGTCAACGACGTTCGGCTTCAGGGGCTGAGCCGCTTCACCAAGCGCTCGCTGGACCTGGCGGGCGCGATTTTCGGAATGGTTATTTTGTCGACGCCGATGCTGCTGGTCGCGCTGGCCATCCGCTTGGACTCGGCTGGTCCCGTGTTCTATGTCCAGCAGCGCGTGGGTCGCGACCAACGACGTTTTCCAATCGTCAAGTTTCGGACAATGCATCGCGACGCGGAGCACAGCGGCCAGACATGGACCATTGCAAACGATCCGCGGATCACTCGCGTTGGCCGCTGGCTCCGGCGCTACTGGATCGATGAACTGCCGCAGTTGATCAATGTGATTCGTGGGGACATGAGCCTTGTGGGCCCAAGGCCCGAGCGGACTTCCTACGTGCGCCAGTTCGAGCGCGAGTATTCTCGCTATATGGTCCGACACCGTGAGCGCGCCGGAATGACCGGCTGGGCGCAGGTCAATGGGTTGCGCGGCAATTCGTCAATCGACGAGCGCACGCGCTATGACTTGTACTACGTGGAAAACTGGTCCTTGCTGTTCGATCTCCGAATTCTGATGCGCACCCTGAGAATCGTGATGCGTGGCGATGTGGCGTAGCACCTGGCGCAGGCGTCGGTTGACGCGGCGGCAGATGCTCGTGGGCGCCATGGCTGCCATTGCGGCGACGGGCTGCGATTTCGGCGGGTCCGGCGACGGCCAGGGTCCGGTGCAGCCCGAGGCGACTGCGCAAACCGATCCTCGGGTCGCGACGCCCTATCTTCCGCTCACCGTGTCGAGCTTGCCGCCGGCCGTGCAACTCCCGCTTGTGGTCATCGATCTCGCTGGCAGCGGCGACTTTGGAGATGCCGGCGATGGGCAACCGGCCGCGCTGGCGCAGTTCCGAAGCATCGGCGGCGTGACGGTGGATCCACAGGGCCGGGTCTATATCTCGGATCCTCAGGCGAATCGCGTACGGCGCATCGACGCCGACGGCGTGATTCAGACCGTGGCCGGCACGGGCGCTCGCGGGTCCGCGGGCGACGGCGGTCCGGCCACGCAGGCCGAGCTCACCGAGCCGACCCGTCTGCTGGTTGACGGGGCGGGGGTACTGCTCATTGCGGAGTTGCACCGAGTTCGACGGGTGGCGCTCGACGGCACGATGTCCACGGTCATTGGCGATGGGCAGCCGGGGCTCGAGGGCGACGGGGGACCGGCGAGCGTGGCCCGCCTGGCGGGCAACGCCGGCATGGCCTTGGACGGCGAGGGCACGCTATTTATTGCCGAACGCGCGGCGCATCGCGTGCGCCGCATCGGCCCGGACGGCGTGGTGACAACCATGGCGGGCACCGGCATCGCCGGCAGCGCCGGGGACGGTGGCGCCGCCGCGAACGCGCAGTTGAATCAGCCCGTCGATGTGGACGTTGACGCGTTTGCCAACGTCCTCATCGCCGAGCTTGGCGGGAACCGGATTCGTCGTGTATCCGGTCAGAGCAGCGTTGCGGCTATCCACACGCTCGCCGGGACCGGAGAGCCCGGGATGGGGGGCGACGGCGGCTCGGCGGTGAGCGCCCAGCTTCACGGGCCTCAAGCCGTGGCCGTCGATACCGACGGCAACGTGTTTGTCGCCGATTGGAACAACCGGCGCGTCCGTCGCATTGACCCCAGCGGCGGCATCACGACGATCGCCGGTGGCATCGAACACCCGTCGGCGTCCGGGCGCCTCGCTGTTGACACGAGGTTGGAGCTGCCGTCCGATGTGACGGTGACCACGCGCGGCGAACTGCTCGTGGTCGAACAGGGCACGCGTCGGCTGCGGGCGCTCATCCCCATCGCACAGATTCCCGCCGAGCCCGAAGCACCGGCGGCCCCGGCGTATCAGCCGCCGGCGCCGTCCCAGGCGCTGCCGCCGCCGGTTGCCGCGGAGCTGATTGCCGAGGTGTTCGCGGGCCGCGGCGAACCGGGCTACGACGGCGAGGGCGGCGGGCGGGCGGACGCCCAGTTCACCACGCCTCGGGGCATCGCCGTGGACAGCGTGGGGCGCGTGCTCGTCGCCGATACAGGCAACCACCGCATTCGACGCATTGAGCTCGACGGTTCGGTGTGGACCGTGGCCGGAAACGGCAGTCCCGGATTCTCGGACGACGGCGGCCTGGCAACGGCGGCGCAACTGAATCGCCCGTACCATGTCACTGTCGACGCGCAAGGCGCGCTCTACATTGCCGACGCTGGGAACTTCCGCGTGCGGCGGGTGACGCCCGAAGGCGTGATCGGCACGATGGTCGGCGTCAGCGCTCCGGGCTCAGGCGGCGACGGCGGCCCGGCAGCCTTCGCGTCGCTCACCGAGCCGGTTGGCGTGGCGCTGGATCCGTCGGGACGGCTATACGTGGTCGACGCGCCGGATCATCGGGTGCGCCGCGTGGAACGCGATGGAACCATCTTGACAGTTGCCGGCACCGGCAACTTCGGCTCGGGCGGCGACGGCGGCGCGGCCGCGGGAGCAACGGTCGGTTTCCCACAGCGCGCGGTGGTCGACGCCGGCGGCGACGTGCTGATCTCGCAGCTGCAAGCGGGCGTCGTGCGCCGCTTGCGCCGCGATGGGAGTATCGAGCTTGCCGTGGGCTCGTCGGACACCAGCGCGCCCGATGCGGGACCAGCGGGGTCGGTCCGCATTGAGGCTCCCATTGGGCTGGCGGCTGACGCCGCCGGTGGGTTCTACGTGGTCGAAAGCGGGGCGGGGACGGTGACGGCCGTTGAAGGCGGCGTCGCACGCGTGATCGCCGGCGATCCGACCGGCTCGGGACAGCCGGGTGGGCCGGCCGCCGACATCCCGCTGTTCACCGCCATCGACATCGCCATCGCCAATGACGGAAGCATCTATTTGCTCGAGGGACGCGGCATCGTCTGGCGCCTTGCCCCACCCGGACAGCCGCTGCCTGCGGAGCCCGCGACTTCGCCGACCGGTGAGGCGGAAGCAACACCGGAGGCTGCCGAAGAGGCGTCGCCGACGCCGACGCCGACCATCGCGCCGGCCACAAACGAGTCGGCCGCCATCGAGTCCGTGACGTTGGCGCTCGATCTCGACTCGGCCCAGCGACCGGTGGAGCCAACGCTCCAATTCCACCCTGGCGAGCGGGTGAGCGTTTCCATCGAATTCACCGACATCGTTGGGGGCACACGCCTCGGGATTCGCTGGAACGCGGGAGATCGTGAGATCGGCCGCTTCCTCACGGATCCGGTCGAAGCCTCGCCGCGGGCGACGTACGGCTTTTGGTTCTTCCTGCCGCCAACCGCCGCCACGGGGCAGTGGAGCGTCGAGGTTCTAGTCGGTGCGCAGGCCGTGAGCCGCGCGGATTTTGTCGTGGCGCCGGGCGAAGTCAGAATTCAACGGGACGGCGGATAGACGCCGGTGGCGCCGGCCGGTGAGTTTCACGGCTCGCCTGCCGACCGGTGATTCACAACTCCGCTACCCGCGGGCATGGATAATGCCTGTGCTGAAGATACAAGGCCCGAGGGCCGCCGCTCACAGAAGCACTGGGGAGAAGCGATAGGCATGGCGGAAGCCGAACCTCGCGAATCTGAGACGCCCGACGACAAGGCGCCGCGGGTCGACGACGACGATCGTCCGACCATTCGCGTGACCGATCGCCGTGCGGCGTCGGGCTCCGAGGATCAGCCACAGACCGCTACGGGATCGTCGGATGCAGCAACCGACGATGCACCCGATCTCGAGCGGCGACATCGGGATGTGCTCAATCGACTCACGCGGGTTCAGGCCGACTTCGCCAACTACCGGCGGCGCACCGAGGCCGACGCTCGAGAACGCGCCCTATTTGCCAACATGGCGATCGCGTTTGACATTTTGCGGGTGATCGACGGGTTTGAGCGAGCCTTCCAGACGCTGCCCGGCGAGCTGCGGTTGCTGAGCTGGGTGGATGGGATTGCGCTGACCCAAGCTCAGCTGCTGGGCGTGCTCGAGGCGCATGGCGTCACGCCCATCGAGTGCAACCGCGGCGACCCCATCGACACCGCGATTCACGAGGTGGTGATGTCGGACGACGGCGACGGTCCGATGGCGGTGGCCGAGCAACTGCAGCGCGGCTACCGCATGCACGATCGCGTGGTGCGTCCGACGCTGGTCAAGGCGGCGCCGGCGGCCAGCCTGGCGTCGGAGTCGGAGACGACGGCCGCGGATGACGCAATCCCGGCCGGCGACGGCGCGGGCTAGCAGCGAACGGTGGCGCGCCAGTGAGCAGCAAGCCCGACTACTACGACGTGCTGGGGGTCGGTCGCAACGCCTCCGACGCTGAGATTCGCGGCGCATTCCGCAAGCTGGCGCGCGAATACCACCCGGACGTCAGCAAGGCGCCTGACGCCGACGCCAAGTTCAAGCAGATCAACGAGGCCTACGAGGTGTTGCGCGACGCGGAGAAGCGGCAGATGTATGACCGCTTCGGACACGCTGACGCGCGCGGCGGATTCGGAGCCGGCGCCGACGACTTCGCCGGCGTCGGCGACATCTTCGATGCGTTCTTTGGGCGCGGCACGGCGCGCGCTCGACGAACGGAGCAGCGTGGGGCCGATCTCCGGGTCGTGGTGAGGATGGACTTCGTCGAATCGGTGTTTGGCGTGACGAAGGTGGTCGACTACGCGCGTCACGAGCCGTGCGGCGCCTGCGGAGGCGATGGCGCCGAGCCGGGCACCAAGCCGTCAACCTGCCGGATGTGCCGAGGCGCCGGCCAGGTGCAACGGACCCAGCAATCGCTCTTCGGACAATTTGTGAATGTTGCCACCTGTCCGCGCTGTCACGGTGAGGGGCGCGAGATCACGGAGCCGTGCTCCGGCTGTCGTGGCGCCGGGCTGGAACGCCGGGCCATGAACCGGGAGATCGAGATCCCCGCCGGGTTGCCGGCCGGCACCGAATTGCGTCTCTCGGGCGCCGGTGATCACGGACGAAATCGCGGCACGCCGGGAGATCTCTACGTGGCGATCGAGGTGGAGCCCCATCCAGAGCTCGAGCGCGAGGGCGACGACATCGTGAGCGATCTCGCCCTCAACATCGCCGAAGCCGCTCTTGGGACCAGGCTCGAGGTTCCGACGGTCGACGGTGAGGAAACCGTGACCGTGCCGGCCGGAACGCAGCCCGGCACGGTGCTCAAGCTGCGCGGCCGCGGCGTGCCCCGGTATCGCGGATCGGGACGGGGCGACCAGCGCATCACGGTCAAGGTGGTCGTCCCCCAGAAGCTGTCGTCGGACCAGCGGGAAACGCTGGAACAGCTGCGGGACTCGCTGCCCGCCGGTCGCGACGCCGACGGCCGAAGTTTCGTCGAGAAGGCCCGCGCCGCATTTCGGTGAGCCAGCGCTGGCTCGAGATCACGGTTCATATCGATCCCTCGGACGCCGACGACGTGCGGCTGGAGCTCTCCCGGTGGGTCGGATCGGCGTTGGCGGTCGAGCAGTCGCCGGACGACGCGCAGGGGCAGGTGGCCCTGCGGGCGTACATCGCCGACGGTCCGAAGTGTCAGTCGACGCGTGAGGCCATCGAACACGCCCTGTGGCACCTCGGCGCCACCGGCGCCTCGACACTGCGAACGCCGCAAATCCGGTGGGTTCGGCCCGAGGAATACTTGAACGAATGGCGAGCGTTCTACCGCCCGTTTCCCGTCGGACGCGGCTTTGTGATCGCGCCGTCGTGGACAGACGCACCAGGCGGCGACCGCTGCGTGATACGGCTTGATCCCGGCATGGCGTTTGGCACCGGGCTGCACCCGACCACGCAACTTGCGGTGGAGATCCTCGAAGGAGCGGTTGTCCCCGGGCACGACGTCATCGACGTGGGCACGGGCTCGGGTGTTCTGGCCATCGTCGCGGCATTGCGCGGCGCGCGGCACGTGCGCGCCGTCGACACCGATGCGGATGCGGTGCGGACGGCACGGGCGAACGTGGCACGGAACGCTTGTGACGACCGGGTGTCGGTGATGCACGGACGGCTGCCGCTCCACGGCTGCGACCCAGCGGACGTCCTGGTGGCCAACATCGTGGCGGATACGCACCTGCGAAGCCTCGACCACTACCGCGCCGCCGTGCGCCGCGACGGCCGCGTGATCCTGGGGGGCATCGCGGCGACCAGGAGCGCTGAGATGCGGGCGGCGGTGGCCGACCATGGATTTGGTGTCGAGAGCGCCTTGCGCCGGGATGGGTGGGAATGCCTTAACCTCAGCGTGCCGCCACCCGAAGGCACCGCAGCATGACGGCAGACGCGAAAGGGTCAGAAGATGCAGTCGCCGATTGCTTGTTTTGCAAGATCGTGACGGGCGCCATTCCGTCGGATCAGGTCTATGCGGACGATGCGGTGTTCGCGTTTCGAGACATCGCGTCCCAGGCCCCCGTGCACGTCCTGGTTGTGCCGCGTCGGCACGTGTCGGGTCTTGACGGCTTGCGGGACGATCCCGAGTTGGCTGGACGCCTGGTCACCGCCGCCGCGAACGTGGCGCGGATGGAGGACGTGCATGCGACCGGGTATCGGGTAGCCGTGAATCACGGACGACACGGGGCGCAGTCCGTGGGCCACGTGCACCTGCACGTGCTCGGTGGCCGCCAGTTGCGCGGGGAGCTTGGGTAGACGCGCGAGCGCAGCGCGTGTCTCAGCGGTGTTGGCGTTGGGGTCGGCGAACGTTTGACGGTCGCCCGCCGCATCATGCTAGGCTAGAGGTGTCGTGCGGGAATTTTGCGCCCAGCTTGCGCTAGGGCGAATCGAATAGGTCTTTCACCCAGGCGGTTTCCGGGCCGCTCTGGGTATTTTGTGCTGTCTTCAGAAAATCCCCAACTCGGGGTGTTGGATTTGCGACTGACAAGGCGAGGCCATTAGCGCGCGTTGGGCGATTGCGTCTGACGGCACGTGGGTGGCGACCCTGCTTCGTGAGCGTGCAGCAAGGCCCGGCGTGCGCTTGCTCGTCTTGACCGAGGGCCGGTGGGATTCACCGCGGTATTTGTCCGGCGCATTTGCCGGACCTGAGAAGCTGAGGCTCCATGGCTAACAACGGTGCGGCATCGCAGGCAGAGGTCCGGTACTACGGCAAGACTCGAAGCCTGATTGACCCGCCGAACCTCATCGACCTGCAAGTCGAGTCGTTCAACCGGTTCAAAGAGGAATACCTGCGGGAGCTGTTCGCCGAGATTTCGCCCATTCAGGACTTCACCGGGCGCAACCTTGAATTGCACTTCGAGGTGCCGGACGAGCCGTTCGACGAGCCGGCCTACTCCGAGGAGCAGTGCCGCGAGGCCGACCGCACCTACCAGGCGCCGCTGCGCGTCAAGGCGCGGCTGCACAACAAGCAAACCGACGAGATCAAAGAGATGACGGTCTACATGGGCGACTTCCCGCTCATGACCAGCCAGGGCACATTCATCTACAACGGTGCCGAGCGAGTGGTTGTGAGCCAGCTCGTGCGCTCGCCCGGCGTGTACTTCTCGGCGGAAGACGACCCGGCCACCGGGCGGCGTCGATTCGGCGCCAAGCTGATCCCGAAGCGCGGCGCCTGGCTCGAATTTGAAACCGCGAGCCAGAACCTGATCGGGGTGAAGATCGACCGCAAGCGACGCCTTCCGGTCACCACGTTCCTGCGCGCGATCTCGCCCGAGTGGGGGGCGGACGACGTGCTGCTGGACCTGTTCGCCGATATCGACACGGACTCGGACTATCAGTTCATACGCTCCACCATCGGCGACGCCACCACGCGGCGCGATTCCGCCTTAAGCCACGAAGACGGCCTCATCGAGCTATACCACCGACTGCGACCCGGCGACCCGGCGACGGTGGACAACGCCCGCGCCCTCATTGAGCAAACGTTCTTCACCATTCGTCGCTATGACCTTGGCCCCGTTGGGCGATACAAGCTCAACAAGCGGCTGGGCGCCGATCCCGAAGACGAAACGCGCACGCTGCGGCCGGAGGATTTGCTGGCGATCGTGCGGGAGATCGTCCGTCTCAACGTGGTGCAGGGACAGCCGGACCACATCGACCACCTCGGCAACCGGCGCGTGCGCGCGGTCGGCGAGTTGCTGGCCGAGCAATTCCGGATCGGGCTGCTGCGCATGGAGCGCGTGATCAAGGAACGGATGAGCATTCAGGACGCCGCGGAGGCTACGCCGTCCGGGCTCATCAACACGCGGCCGGTGACCGCCGCGATCAAGGAATTCTTCGGCGGTAGTCAGCTGTCCCAGTTCATGGACCAGGCCAATCCGCTTGCCGAGCTCGGGCATAAGCGTCGCCTCAGCGCGATGGGACCCGGCGGGCTCTCGCGCGAGCGAGCCGGATTTGACGTGCGGGACGTTCACTACAGCCACTACGGACGCGTGTGTCCGATCGAAACGCCGGAGGGTCCGAGCATCGGCTTGATCAATACCCTGGCGACGTTCGCCAAGGTGAATCCCTATGGGTTCATCGAGACGCCGTACCGCCGCGTGGCCCACAGCGTGCCGGCGTCGGATGCAGCGGCGCTTGGCGGCCGAATCGCCACCGCGCCAATTCACGCACCGGACGGGGGCGATGCGGTGGTGGCCGCCGGCGAGGAGATCACGCCCGAGGCGGCGGCCATGCTGGCTGCCGCGAATGGCGACGCCGAGATCCCGGTTCGCCCCTGGGTCACGGATGAGATCGAGTACATGACCGCTGACGCCGAGGAGCAGTTCACCATTGCCCAGGCGAACGCGGAGTTGAAGCCGAACGGCGAGTTTGCGGCCGACCGCGTGTCCGTGCGCCATGGGGCGCAGATCCACGAAGCTCCGGTGGCTGAGGTCGAATTCATCGACGCCTCGCCACAGCAGATCGTGAGCGTGCCCGCCGCGATGATTCCGTTCCTGGAGCACGACGATGCCAACCGCGCCCTGATGGGGGCCAACATGCAGCGGCAGGCCGTGCCGCTGATCACGCCCGAGGCTCCGCTGGTGGCCACGGGCATGGAGACACGCGCCGCGCATGACTCCGGGCACATGGTGAACGCCGTCGCGGACGGCACCGTGCGTGAAGTCACCGCCCGCGAAATCGTGGTGGAGCATCCGGACCAGGGCGAGCACACCTATCGGCTGCGCAAGTTCGAGCGCTCGAACACCGCCACGTGCATCAGTCAACGGCCGGTGGTGCGGGTCGGCGATCAGGTCAAGGCTGACCAGGTGATCGCCGAGAGCATGGCGACGAGCGACGCCATGCTCTCGCTCGGCCAGAACATCCTGGTGGCCTTCATGTTCTGGGAAGGCGGCAACTACGAGGACGCGATCGTCGTCAGCGAGCGACTGGTGAAGGACGACGTGTTTACCTCGATCCACATCGAGCAATACGAGGTCGAAGCGCGCGATACCAAGCTGGGACCCGAGGAGATTACGCGGGACATTCCCAATCAGAGCGAGGAAGGCCTGCGCAACCTCGACGACACCGGCGTGGTTTACGTGGGGGCGGAGGTCGGACCGGACGACATCCTGGTCGGCAAGATCACCCCGAAGGGCGAGACGGAGCTCAGCGGTGAGGACCGCCTGCTGCGCGCGATCTTTGGCCGCGACGCGCGCGAAGTGAAGGACACCTCCAAGCACCTGCCGACCGGGGAGTCCGGGCGGGTGATCGACGTGAAGCGCTTCACCGCCGCCGACGCTGCCGACCTGCAAGCCGGCGTGACCGAAATGGTGCGGGTGAGCGTGGCGTCCAAGCGCAAGCTGATGGTCGGCGACAAGATGGCCGGACGTCACGGCAACAAGGGCGTCGTCTCCATGATCCTGCCCCAGGAGGACATGCCCCACCTCGAGGACGGCAGCCCCATCGACCTGATCCTCAACCCGCTGGGGGTGGCCTCGCGGATGAACGTGGGGCAGTCGTTGGAGACTCACCTGGGCCGAGCGGCGGCCAAGATGGATTTCCGGGCGATCACGCCCGTC
This sequence comes from Chloroflexota bacterium, assembly GCA_034428595.1. GTDB lineage: Bacteria > Chloroflexota > UBA11872 > UBA11872 > UBA11872 > JAJECS01. The sequence continues at coordinate 17,560 of DAOUHO010000127.1, forward strand.
TTTGACAGCGCCGATGAGGCCGACATCATTGCGGCGCTGGCGGAGGCCGACCTGCCCGAGCACGGCAAGGCGCGACTGATCGACGGTCGCACCGGCGAGCCGTTCGACCAGGAGGTCGTCGTGGGCGTGATCTACATGATGAAGCTCGGACACATGGTGGACGACAAGATTCACGCCCGGTCGACCGGGCCCTACTCGCTGATCACGCAGCAGCCGCTCGGCGGCAAGGCGCAAATGGGCGGCCAGCGATTCGGCGAGATGGAGGTGTGGGCGCTCGAGGCCTACGGCGCCGCCCACACGCTGCAGGAAATGCTCACCGTGAAGTCCGACGACATCCTCGGTCGCGTCAAGACCTATGAGGCGATCGTGAAGGGCGAAACAATCCTGGAACCCGGCATTCCCGAGTCCTTCCGCGTGCTCGTCAAGGAGCTGCAGAGCCTGGGGGTGGCGGTGGACATTCTCGACGAATACGAAGAAGAGGTGCCGCTTGTGGTCGAGCACACGCACGACATGTTGCCGGACCTGGACGGCATCAACATTCAGGGCCGTGAATACCGGCTGTAGGAGGCAAGACGAGCGTGCTTGAAGTAAACAAGTTCAACGCGATCCGTATCCGCCTCGCATCGCCGGAGCAAGTTCGGTCGTGGTCCTACGGCGAGGTCATCAAGCCGGAGACCATCAACTATCGAACGCTCAAGCCGGAGCGTGACGGATTGTTCTGCGAGCGCATCTTCGGTCCCACGAAGGACTGGGAGTGCTCGTGCGGCAAGTACAAGAAGATCCGCTATCGCGGCATCATCTGCGACAAGTGCGGCGTGGAGGTCACCCGCTCGCGCGTGCGGCGCGAGCGCATGGGCCACATCGAACTCGCCGCCCCCGTGACCCATATCTGGTTCCTGAAAGGTACGCCGAGCCGGATTGGGCAGGTCTTGGACATCACGCCGCGCGATCTGGAGAAGATCGTCTACTTCGCGTCGTTCATCGTCACGGAGTTTGACGAAGCCGAGCGCGACGCGGCGTTGGGTCGCATCGATGCGGACCTTGCGGCGCGCGAGTCGGAGATCCAGGCCGAGATGGCCCAGCGCGCGGAGGACCTCGAGGCCGAGACGGCCGAGCAGATCGCGAAGCTGGACGAGCAACTCGAAGGCGAAGTCGCCCGGCTCCAAGAAGAAGCCGAATCAACCGTTGCGCGTCTCACGCCGGTTGCCGAGAGCGGCAGCAAGGCAGAGGAAGAGATCCGGCTGAGCTGGCTTGAGGAGCCGGTCATCGCCGCCGGCGACGCGATCAATGCCGAGTCGCTGGCAGCCATCGAAGCGGCGGCCGAGACAGCCGTCGCCTCAGCCAACGAGCGGTTTGGCGCCACCAAGCTGGCGCGGCGGCGTGAGGCCGACCAGGAAGCCATGGGCTTGGAGGAAGAGCGCGCGTCGCAGATCGCGGGCACTCGCGAGTACTACCAACAGCGCGCCGACGATCTGACGACCCTTGAGCTGCACCAGCTCCTAAGCGAGCCGCGCTATCAGCAGCTTAGCCACACCTGTGGCGAGGTTTTCCGGGCCGGCATCGGTGCCGAGGCCGTCGTCGAGTTGATCGGGAACGTCGACCTCGATGCCCTGGCGGCCGAGCTGCGCGAGGAAATCGAGTCGCCGTCGATCCAGCGACGCAAGAAGGCGACCAAGCGCCTCAAGGTCGTTGAGGCGTTTCGCCGCTCCGGCAATCGCCCAGAGTGGATGATCCTGTCGGTGCTGCCGGTGCTGCCGCCGGACATTCGGCCCATGGTGCAGCTCGACGGCGGCAGATTCGCGACCAGCGACCTCAACGATCTCTACCGCCGCGTGATCAACCGCAACAACCGGCTCAAGCGGCTGGTGGAGCTCGGCGCGCCCGAAATCATCGTGCGCAACGAGAAGCGGATGCTTCAAGAGGCGGTGGATGCGTTGATCGACAACGGACGGCGCGGTCGCGCCGTCACCGGCTCGTCCAACCACCCCTACAAGTCGCTGAGCGACCAGCTCCGCGGCAAGCAAGGGCGATTCCGCCAAAACTTGCTGGGCAAGCGGGTGGACTATTCCGGCCGCTCGGTGATCGTGGTCGGCCCGCACCTGAAGCTGAATCAGTGCGGCCTGCCCACCAAGATGGCGCTGGAGCTTTTCAAGCCGTTTGTGATGCGCAAGCTCGTGGACTACGGGCATGCCAGCAACATCAAGAGCGCCAAGCGCATGGTCGAGCACCCCGAGCCAATCGTGTGGGATGCACTCGCGGAAGTCACGCAGGACCACCCGGTGCTGCTGAACCGCGCGCCAACGCTGCACCGGCTCGGCATTCAGGCGTTCGACATTGTGCTGGTGACGGGCAGCGCGATTCAGATCCATCCGCTCGTATGCACGGCCTTCAACGCCGACTTCGACGGTGACCAGATGGCGGTGCACGTGCCGCTGAGCCGGGCCGCGCAAGACGAGGCCCGCTACATCATGAAGAGCACCCTCAACGTGCTTTCGCCGGCGGACGGCGCGCCCATTATCGCGCCGACCAAGGACATGGCGCTTGGCGCCTACTACCTGACGGAAATGGTGGACGGCGCAGTGGGCGAAGACCGGACATTCGCGGATATCGCTGACGCCCTCTTGGCGTTTGAGCACGGTGCGGTGCATCTGCACGCCAAGGTCAAGCTGCGGGTCACCTCGCAGGACTTTCCGGTGCCGGAGGACCAGCCGCCGTCGCCGGCGTTCATCGAGACGACGATTGGACGAATCATCTTCAACATCGCGCTGCCGCGCGATTTGCGGTTCGTCAACGAGCGGCTCGATAAGGGCGGGCTGCGTCGCGTGCTGGCCGGGGCCTTCTTCTCCAGCGGCATCGAAGCGACTGCCGAGGTTGCCGACCGGGTGAAGGACATTGGCATGTACTGGGCCACGCGCTCGGGCGTGACGATGGGCGTGTTCGATCTGGTGATTCCACCGGTTAAGCACGACGTGCTGGCGGGCGCCGACGCGGACGTGGCGGCGATCGAGCGCAGCTACAGCGATGGGTTCATCACGGACCGCGAACGCTACAAGTTGACGGTTCAGAAGTGGACCGAAGCAACGGAACGGGTGACCGCGGCCGTGCCCGAGTATCTCGACCGGCTCGGCCCCGTCTACATGATGGGGAATTCCGGCGCGGCCAAGGGGAACTTCGACCAGATTCGGCAGGTTTCCGGAATGCGCGGCCTCATGTCGGACCCAACGGGTCAGATCATCGAGATGCCGGTGCGCGCCAACTTCCGCGAGGGCCTGAGTGTGCTGGAGTACTTCATCTCGACCCACGGCGCGCGCAAGGGCCTGGCCGACACAGCCTTGCGAACCGCCGACAGCGGCTATCTCACCCGCCGCCTGGTGGACGTGGCGCAGGACGTGATCGTGATGGGCGAGGATTGTGGGGCAACGGAAGGCGATCACATCGTCACGGCGGACCCCGAGCAGGTTGAAGGTTCGGTGGGCGATCGCGCCTTTGGTCGCTTCACCCTGGCGCCAGTGGGCCATCCCGACACCGGGGAAATCATCGTGCCCGCGGACGTCATGGTCGACCGGCATCACAGCCGAGGGATTGACGATGCCGGGGTGGGTGAAGTCTTTGTCCGTTCAGTCATGCACTGTCGCAATGCCCGCGGCGTCTGCCAGCGGTGCTATGGCATGGATCTGGCGCGCCATGACCTCGTGGAGGAAGGCGCTGCCGTCGGCATCATCGCCGCGCAGTCCATGGGCGAGCCGGCCACGCAGCTCACCATGCGCACCTTCCACCTGGGCGGGGTGGTCATGGGCACGGACATCACAGACCGCGTGCAGGGACTGCCGCGTGTCGAGGAGCTCTTCGAGGCTCGTGTGCCGAAGGGCGTGGCCCAGATGAGCGCGCTCGACGGCACCGTCGAGATCGTCGAGGAAGACGATCGCAAGTTGCTTCGCGTCGTTTCGGCCCACATTCACGAGCAGACGTACGAGCTGGCCGAGGACTTTGTACCCATCGTCGAGGACGGCGACGAGGTCGCGAAGGACGCGACCCTCGCCCTGCCACGCGAGCAGGCGGAAGACTTGCTGGCCCGCAAGGCCAAGAGCAAGTCGAAGACGATCAGCAAGCGGGCGCTGGCCAGCGTCGCGGGCGCGGGTCCTCGGGCCACGAGCGACGGCGTGGTCAACGTGCGGGATGGAGAAATCGTTCTGCGGTCACAGACCGAAGACACCGACGAATATCCCGTATCGCCGGCGGCGGAGCTCCAGGTTCGGAATGGACAACTCGTTTCCAAGGGGCAGCAACTCACCGCCGGCCCGTTGAATCCCCAGGACATCCTGCGCCTGCGGGGTCGCGAGGCGCTGCAACGCTATGTCGTCGAGCAGGTCCAGTCGGTCTATCGCATCGTGGGCGTGGCCGTGAACGACAAGCACATCGAGGTGATCGTGCGGCAGATGCTGCGGCGCGTCCACATCGAGATGCCCGGCGACACCGACATGCTGCCCGGCACCCTGATCGATCGACATGTGTTTGACGAGGCCAACGAACAGGCCGTCGCGGAGGGACTGCGTCCGGCGACCTCTCGCTGGGTGCTGCTCGGCGTCACCAAAGCGTCGCTCAACAATGAGAGCTTCCTGGCTGCGGCATCGTTCCAGGACACGACGCGAGTGCTCACCGAGGCCGTCGTCGAGGGCAAGACCGATCATCTCCACGGCCTGAAGGAGAACGTGATCATCGGCAAGCTGATTCCGGCCGGCACCGGCTGGAAGCGGTATCACGACGGCACGTTGATCACGGCCAGCGAAGGCGACGCCGAAGCGCTTCTGGCTGAAGATGTTGACGGCGAAGGCGTGCTGGCGGCGGTCGGTTCCGGCGCCGACGCGGCTGACGACGGCGAGGGCCGGGCGATCGACAGCCTCATGCAAGCCCTGGCCGGTGAAGGCGACGACGACCGGACGCTGCTCGCCGGGATTCCCGAGCGTCCCAGCGCCGCGGCCGACCAGTTTTCCGCGTTTCTGAGTTCGGGCGCCGACGAACCGATCGAGGAGGCCAACGTCCAGGACGTGCCGTTGTCCGAAGCCGATAACGGCGACGCAGACGTTGACGGAGACCGTGCGCAGTGATAGCGTGCGACACGGGCGCCGGAGCGCGTCCTGTTCTTCCGTGCCCCTAACTCGACAGACCATGGTGGTCGTGTGCCAACGATAAATCAGCTGGTTCGCAAGGGACGGCGCAAGTCGCGGCGCAAAGTGACGGCGCCAGCCTTGCACTTCGCCTATAACGGGCTGCGGCGGCGCCTGGTGCGCACGCGCGGGGCGCCCCAGAAGCGCGGCGTGTGCACGCTGGTGCGCACCGTCACGCCGCGCAAGCCGAACTCGGCGCTGCGAAAGGTGGCGCGGGTTCGATTGTCCAACGGGATGGAGGTCACGGCCTACATTCCGGGTGAAGGTCACCAACTCCAGGAGCACTCGGTAGTCCTGATTCGCGGCGGACGCGTGAAGGACCTCCCTGGCGTGCGCTATCACGTCGTACGAGGACCGCTGGATGCCACGGGCGTCGAGAATCGCAAGCAGGGGCGGTCAAAGTACGGCACCAGGCGCGGCGCCTAGGGCAGCGCTCCCGTGGAGCAATCGTTGGCCCCGCATCGCCTACGAGTCGCTGAAACCCGCGGCCGAACCCACTAACCAGGAGATCTAGCAACCATGCCTCGCCGAAAGCGCCCCGAGCGGCGAATGACCGCACCCGATCCGAAATACAACAACCGGACGGTGGAGCGCTTTATCAACAAGCTGATGCGCCATGGCTACAAGGCGAAGGCGCAAGCCATCGTCTACGGCGCCTTCGACCTCGTCGAGGAGCGAAGCGGGACGCCGGCGCTTGACGCATTCGAAGAGGCCATTCGCAACGTCATGCCGCAGATCGAAGTCAAGCCGCGTCGGGTTGGCGGCGCGACGTATCAGGTGCCGGTCGAAATTCGCGGCGACCGGCGATATTCCCTGGCCGTGCGCTGGCTTATCAGCTCGGCACGGGCGCGATCCGGTCGCTCGATGCGTGAGCGCCTGGCCTTTGAACTTCTTGAGGCGTCTACCGGACAGGGCGGTGCGGTGCGCCGCCGTGAAGAGATGCATCGCATGGCCGAGGCGAATCGCGCCTTCGCCATCTACGCGTTTTAGCGCGAGCCCCCCCCACACCATGTCCGAATCTGACATCGCGCAAACTCGCAACATCGGCATCATCGCCCACATCGATGCCGGCAAGACCACGACCACCGAGCGCATCCTCTTCTACACGGGGCGCATCCATCGCATCGGCGTCATCGACGACGGCACGACGCAAATGGACTGGATGGCGCAAGAACGCGAGCGCGGCATCACCATCGTCGCGGCGGCCACCACGTGCTATTGGCAGGACCGGCGCATCAACATCATCGACACGCCTGGGCACGTGGACTTCACAGCAGAGGTCGAGCGTTCGCTGCGCGTCCTCGACGGCGGGCTGGTGGTCTTCGACGCCGTGCACGGCGTGGAGCCGCAGTCCGAAACCGTCTGGCGCCAGGCCGACAAATACGACGTGCCGCGCGTGGCCTTTATCAACAAGATGGATCGTGTTGGGGCCGACCCCGACGCGGCGGTCAGCTCGATCCGGGAGCGGCTGGGGGCGAATCCAGTTCCGATCCAACTTCCCATTGGCCGCGAGCAGGAGTTTCGCGGCGTGGTCGATCTCATCGGAATGCAGGCCATCGTGTGGGCCAGTGACGGCGCCGCCCAGCCATCGGTCGAGGAAATCCCTGACGATTTGGCCGAAGTGGCGGTCGTCGCGCGGCTGCAATTGCTGGAAGCGCTGAGTGAATTCGACGATCACATCGCCGAGCTTTACCTCAACGACGAAGACGTCGATGCCGATCCGATCATCGCCGCGCTGCGTCGGGGCACCATCGAGTCTCAGCTCGTGCCGGTCCTGTTTGGCAGCGCGCTGCGCAACCGGGGCATCGAGCCGGTGCTGGATGCCGTGGCGCGCTACTTGCCCTCGCCGCTGGACGTTCCGCCCGTTTCCGGCATTGATCCCAAGACGGACGAAACGCTAGAGCGCCTAGCATCGGAAGAGGCGCCGTTCGCGGCGTTGTCGTTCAAGATGGTGGCGGACCCGCATTCGGGCAAGCTGGCGTATTTCCGGGTCTATTCAGGGCGAGTTGAGCCCGGCACAACCGTTCTCAACGTCGGGACGGGCAAGCGGCAGCGCCTGAGCCGGGTGCTCCGCATGCACGCCGACAAGCGCGAGGAAATAAAAGACGCCATCGTGCCCGGCGATATCGTCGCGGCGGTTGGCATGCGCGACGTGAGCACCGGCGACACGCTGGCCGATCCGGCGCATCCCGTGCTGCTGGAATCGATCACCTTCCCGGACCCGGTCGTGACCATCGCCATCGAGCCCAAGAGCCGAGCGGACCAAGACCGAATCATCACGGCGCTGGGCAAGCTCGGCGATGAGGATCCCACCTTCCAGGTGCGAGCCGACGAGGAAACCGGCCAAACGTTGATTGCCGGCATGGGCGAACTGCACCTCGAAGTGATCGTGGACCGCCTGCTGCGCGAGTTTCGCGTCGGCGCCAACGTGGGCCGCCCGCAGGTGGCCTATCGCGAACGACCGTTGCGGGCCGTGCAGGCGCCGGGCCGTTTCATCCGCCAGTCGGGCGGGCGCGGGCAGTATGGCCACGTGGTCGTCGAGCTCGAGCCGCTTGAACCGGGCGCCGGCGTTGAGATCGAGACCCGCATCGTGGGCGGGGCCATCCCGGTCAGCTTCTTGCCGGCCGCCGAGCGCGGGGCGCGACGCGCGCTCACCGGGGGGCTTCAGGGCTACACGGTCATTGACGTGCGCGTCCGCATCGTCGATGGCTCATTCCACGAGGTGGACTCATCCGAGCTTGCCTTCGAAATCGCCGGAGCTTGGGCGGTAGAAGAGGCCTTGCGGCGCTCAGGGACCGCGGTTCTGGAGCCCGTGATGGCCGTCGACGTCGTGATTCCCGACGAATACGTGGGCGACGTGCTGGCGGGCTTGCTGTCGAAGCGGGGCGAGGTCCAGGGGACCGAGCCTCGGGGCGGATCGAGCGTCATTCGCGCCGAAGTACCGCTGGCGTCGATGTTTGGGTACGCTAGTGCGTTACGCTCGGCCACTCAGGGCCGGGGCACGTTTTCGATGGAGTTCTCACACTACGCCGTCCGGCCGGGGGCCGGGACGGGACAGGAAGTTCTCACGGGAGTCTAGGCGCGGGGCCACATGGCCGGCGCATCAGGAGCACGCAGCGAATGGGACGAGTCAAGTTCGAACGCACGAAGCCGCACGTCAACGTCGGCACCATCGGCCATGTCGACCATGGCAAGACCACGCTCACGGCAGCCATAACCAAAGTGCTGTCCCTGAAGGGCTTGGCGCAGTTTGAGGCATTCGACGCCATCGACAAGGCGCCCGAGGAGCGCGAGCGCGGCATCACGATTTCGATCGCTCACGTTGAATACGAAAGCGATAGCCGGCACTACGCACACATCGACGCGCCGGGCCACCGCGACTACATCAAGAACATGATCACCGGTGCGGCGCAGATGGACGGCGCCATCCTGGTGGTGAGCGCCCCCGACGGTCCCATGCCGCAGACCTTCGAGCACGTGCTGCTGGCACGACAGGTTGAAGTGGGCGCGATCGTCGTTTACCTGAACAAAGTCGACATGGTGGATGACGAAGAGCTGCTGGAGCTGGTCGAGCTCGAATTGCGCGACCTCCTAAACAAGTACGAGTTTCA
>DAOUHO010000128.1:0-2082 GCA_034428595.1 Chloroflexota bacterium
CCCAGCGGGATCTGGTCCAGCCCGAATTCGTGGCGGCGCTCGCCGTTGGGGCCGTTGTCGTCGCTGGTTGCCATGGTGCTCGGACCTCCGTCCGCTTGCGTCGTCCCTGCAAACCTCGACAATTGTAAGCGGTTGCGCCGTCGTCTTCACGGGCGCATTCACGCACAATGCCCACATCGACCCCGGAGGTCCACCCAATCAGCGCCCCCAGCACCGTTTCGTGTCGCTTCTTGCCCGAAGATCGCGCGATCGAAGCCGAAGTCGGCACGACGATTCTTGACGCCGCCCACGCCAATGACATTCCCGTCGAAACGGTGTGCGCCGGGAAGGGCACCTGCGGCACCTGTCGAGTGCTGGTGCGCGATGCCGAGGTCCCCGAGCCCACGCCGCACGACAAGCGCCGCTTGGCGATCGCGCAGCTCGCCGGCGGCTGGCGTCTGGCCTGCCAGCACCCGGTGGACGAAGGCGCGGTCTACTCGCATCCGTTGGGGATTCGAGCGGTGCGGGTGGTGGAGAGTGCCGGCTTGGGACGCATCAGCCTGGACCCCAACATCCAGAAGATTTATGTCAAGCCATTGCCGTCGACCCTGCACGATCCGCGTGCCGACTGGAGCCTGGTGCAGGACGAGCTCGCGGCCGCCGCCGGCGATCTCGATCCGACGCGCGATGCGCTGAGCCGGCTGGGGGCGATCGGCGAGGAGATCAGCCAGGGCGTCACGGTGGTGATTGCGGGCAACCGGGTGATTTCCGTCGAACGAGGCGATACCACTGGCGAGGCCTACGGACTGGCCTTCGACATCGGCACGACCACAGTGGTGGGGGCGCTGATGGACTTGACTACCGGACAAGAGGTCGCCGTGGCGTCGGATATCAACGGCCAGCACATCTACGGCGGCGACGTGATCAGCCGCATGAGCGCCACCATGCGCGGCCCCGAGTTCGTCGACCGGCTGCACCGGGCGATCTTGGACACCGTGCGCGGCATTACCGCCCGCTGCCTGGAGGCGGCCGACGTGCGGCCGGATCGCGTCTACGAGGCCACGTTCGTCGGCAACACGGTGATGACGCACCTGCTGCTGGGCATTGACCCCTCGCGCATCTCCTATTCGCCGTTCGCGCCGACCACCGTGGACCCGGTGTCGCTCCGGGCGTCGGAGCTCGACTTGCCGGTGCTCCCGTCGGCGTGGGTGTGGGTGGCGCCGGCGGTGGCAAGCTATGTCGGCGGCGACATCGTGGGCGTGATGCTCAGCACGAATCTGGGCCGGCGCCGCGGCACCACGCTGGTCATCGACGTGGGCACCAACGGCGAGATCGTGCTGGCGCATCGCCGCCGGCTCTTCGCGACGGCGGCCCCCGCCGGACCGGCATTCGAAGGCGCCGAGATCACGCGCGGCATGCGCGCCGCGCCCGGGGCGATCGAGCGCGTGCGCATCACCCCGACGTCGGTGGACGTTGACGTGATCGACGGCGGCGAGCCCGAGGGCATCTGTGGATCGGGCCTCGTCGACGCCGTGGCCGAGCTGCTGCGCGTGGGCGCGGTGGCGCCGAGCGGCCGACTGCTCTCGCGGGACGAAATGGAGCGGACGCTGCCCGGCCTGGCCGACCGGGTGCGGCCGGACGACACCGGCGGAGAGTTCGTGCTCACCGGCGATCCGGCGTCGCCGGAGGAGAGCATCGCCCTGCATGCGCAGGACATCCGCCGCTTGCAGCTGGCGAAGGGCAGCATCCGCTGCGGCACGAACGTCCTCCTGCGCGAAGCCGGCCTGCAGTCGTCCGATCTCGACCGCGTACTCCTGGCCGGCGCCTTCGGCAGCTACATCGACCCGGAGCAAGCTCTGGGCATCGGGCTGCTGCCGCCGGTGCCCGTGGAGACGGTCGAGGCCATCGGCAACGCCGCCGGCCACGGCGCGCGCATGTGCCTGCTCTCGCTGACGTCGCGCGTGCGTGCCACCGACCTCCCCGGCCACGTACATTATGTCGAGCTGTCCGCCGTCCCCGACTTCCAGGACCAGTTCGGCGACGCCATGGGCTTCCCGGCGCCGGACGAAGATTCGGGCTAGGTCTCAGCTCAGTCGGGAGCCG
>DAOUHO010000129.1:0-34222 GCA_034428595.1 Chloroflexota bacterium
CGTCGCAGGCAAACTTCGTATTTGTCGAGCTTGACGGGTACGATGCCGCGGATGTTCAGCGCCAGCTTGAAGATCGCCGCATTGTGGTCCGGCGTTTTGCCGGCGATCCGCGCATCGCGAATGCGCTTCGGATCTCGATTGGCTCGGCGGAAGACATGCAATCGTTCATGGCCGCGTTCGGCGACGTGCTTGGGCACGAGGCCGGCGCGGCGCAATCTTGTGACACCGATCCAAGGTGACATGGCCCACCGCCGGTGGGCGTCGAGGGGGGTTTAGGTCTTGGAAGGTCTAGTGTGGGTCGTCCCGGCGGCCATCGTGATTTCCGTCGCCGTGGTCGGGTACCTGGTTCGAGATGTCCTGACGCGGCCAGTCGACCGGAGCGGTCGCAGCGCCGAATTGATCCCAGCGGTCCAGGGGTTGAGCGACGCGGAGCGAGCCAAGCTGTTCGCGTCCATGCAACTCAACGGCGACCGCATCTACGACGGCGCAACGGCCTTCCTGCGGCGGCAGTACCGCACCATCGCGTTCCTCGCGTTGTTCGCGGCGGCCGGGTTGTCGGTGCTGCTGTTCTTCTTTGGCGCCAACGAAGCCAAGGGCATCGAGGCGGGCGACATCGCCTGGCGCACCGGGGTTTCGTTCCTGGTGGGCGCCGCCGCCTCCGCGCTCTCCGGCATCATCGGCATGATCGTGGCGGTCAAGTCCAACGTGCGCACCGCCAGCGCGGCCACCAAGTCGCTGGGCGACGCCCTGACGGTGGCCCTGCGGGGCGGCGCCGTTTCGGGAATTCTGATCGTCGGGCTGAGCTTGCTGGGCGTGTTCGTGCTCTTCGCCCTGTTCGATGGGTTCGGCAACCCCACGCGCGCGCCGGAGTTGATCGTCGGCTTTGGGTTCGGCGCCAGCTTCGTGGCGCTGTTCGCGCAGCTGGGCGGCGGCATCTACACCAAGGCCGCCGACGTGGGCGCGGACCTGGTGGGCAAGGTTGAGGCCGGTCTGCCCGAGGACGACCCGCGAAACCCCGCGGTGATTGCCGACCTGGTCGGCGACAACGTGGGCGACTGCGCCGGACGTGGCGCGGACCTGTTCGAATCGACCGCCGCCGAGAGCATCGGCGCGATGATCCTGGGTGTGGCCGTGTTCAAGGCCATCGAGGCTGCGGCTCCAGGCACAGCCGGCGTCGAGTGGATCCTGTTCCCGCTGGTGGTGCGCTCGTTTGGCACCATCGCCTCGGTGATCGGACTGCTCGTGATCCGGCCCGAGCGAGTGCGCGACGCGCAGCGCGCCCTCGACATCGGCTATTGGACCACCGCGCTGTTCTCGGCAATTGGAATGGCGATTGCGGTGTTCGTGATGCTGGAATCCGCCTGGTTCTTCCTGTCCGGAGTGATCGGCATTCTCACGAGCGTCGCGTTCGTCTATATCACGCAGTACTACACGGCGGGCTCGTGGCGCCCGGTCCGCGAGATCGCCGAAGCGTCCCGCACCGGTCCCGCCACCAACATCATCTCCGGCATGGCGATGGGTCTTGAGAACACGGCGGCGCCGATCATCGTCATTTCGATTGCCCTGTGGACCTCGTTCCACACCGGCGTCGAGGGCTTTGCGGCGCTTGGAATCCCGATTGGCAACTTCGAGGCCGGCGTCTTCGGCACTGCCGTTGCCACCATGGGCATGCTCATGAGCGCGGCCTACATCCTGGCCATGGACACATTTGGTCCAATCTCGGACAACGCGGGCGGCATCACCGAGATGGCCGACGCGCCCGAGGACGTGCGAGACATCACCGATGGACTGGACGCGGTCGGCAACACGACCAAGGCGCTGACCAAGGGCTACGCCATCGCCTCGGCGGCGCTTGCCGCGTTCCTGCTGTTTAGCGCTTACCTGGAAACGGCCGACCTCCACAGCGTCGACCTGGCCAAGGTCGAAGTCTTCATCGGCGCCATGCTCGGCGCCATGCTGGTGTTCCTGTTCAGCTCGTTGGCGATTCGTGCCGTCGGTCGCGCCGCGAGCACGATGATCCAGGAAGTCCGGCGGCAGTGGCGCGAGAATCCGGGAATCCTCGAAGGCACGGTTGAGCCGAGCTACAGCCAGGCGGTCGACATCAGCACGCGCTCGGCGCTGCGGGAGATGATTCTGCCGGGTCTGCTGGCCGTTCTGATGCCGGTCGTCGTGGGCCTGGTGCTACGGGCCGAGGCCGAGGCCGCCTTCCTGATGGTGGGCACCATCGCGGGCGTGCTGCTGGCCACGGTGATGAACAACGGCGGCGGCGCCTGGGACAACGCGAAGAAGTTCATCGAGGCCGGCAATCTCAAGGACGAGGACGGCAACCCGATTGGCAAGGGCACGCCGGAGCATGCCGCGTCAGTGGTCGGCGACACCGTTGGCGACCCGTTCAAGGACACGGCGGGTCCTTCGCTGCACGTGCTGGTGAAGCTGCTCAGCACGATCACCTTGGTTCTGGCGCCGGTCTTTGTCGTGACCGCCTAAACCGGGGAAGTGCTCGTCGAGGCGGCTCTGTTGGGCGCCGTGCAGGCGCTCACGGAGTTTCTGCCCGTGAGCAGTTCGGCGCACCTGTTGCTGGTGCCCGAGTTCGCCGGGTGGACCGACCCGTTTCTGTCGGGCCTGATGCTCAGCGTGGCCTTGCACCTGGGCACCGCGCTGGCGCTGGCCGTGGCGCTGTGGCGCGACTGGTGGCGGCTGGCGCTCGGTGTCGTCGGTCGCGGCGACGACCCGTCGGTGTCGCGCCGCGTGGCGGCGTCCATCGTGGGGTCGACGGTGCTCGTCGGCGTGGTGGCGTTCCCACTGCGTGATGCGCTGACCGAGACCCGAACCTTGCTGGTCGCGTCGGTCACGCTGATCGTGTTTGGCGTGCTGCTGGCGGCGGCCGACCGCTGGGCGCCGACCCGAACCAGCTTCGAGAGCACGCGCCTGCCCATCTGGCTGCTGGTCGGTCTGAGCCAGATCGTGGCGCTGATTCCCGGCGTCTCGCGCTCCGGGATCACCATGACCGTGGCGCGTTTCCTGGGCGTTGAGCGGCAGGCCGGCGCGCGATTCTCGCTGCTGCTGCTGACACCCATCGTGCTCGCCATCGGCATCGCGGAACTCTCCGCCGTCGCCGGCACCGAGGCCTTGGAGTCTGTTGCGGGCGCGCTGGTCGTCGGCGCGTTGACGGCGGGATTGGTCGGGGTGGTTGTCATCCGCGTCTTGCTCTGGTTCGTGGCCGCCCACAGCCTGGCCGTCTTCGGCGCCTACCGAGTGGCGCTGGGCGCCGCGGCGCTCGTGGTTCTTGCCCTTCAGCCGTGATGGCGGGCCCGTGCATGTCATTTCGAGCGCAGCGAGAAATCTAAGGGGTTGATTCACGGCAGGGAGCCGCTGCGAATCCCGAGTCCGCCGGAATCCAGCCCCTCGGTTCGTCCACGGCCGCGGCGGCCTGCCGATACGCCCGTATAATTGCGTTTAGCCACCTGAGGCACCGCTCAATGCGCCTGGGCCTTCTCAACGCCACCGGCTACACCGGCGGCGAGATGATCCGCTATCTGGCCGGGCACCCCGACCTGGAATTGACCAGCCTTACCGCGCGCAGTCAGGCGGGATCAGCCGTCGGCGACGTGTTGCCCTGGGTTCGGGCCACGGCACGGCCCGATTACGCGAACCTGCGGCTGACGCCGGAGTTGGACGGGTCGGTTGACGCCGTGGTGTCGTGCCTCCCGCACAACGCGTCGGCGGCGCAGCTGGCGCCGCTGTTCGACGACGGCGTGCCGGTGGTGGACGTCAGCGCCGACTTCCGACTGCATGACCTGGAGGTCTATGGGCAGTGGTATGGGCGGCACCCGGCGTCGGAGTGGATCGCCGACGCGGTCTATGGCCTCACCGAGTTCCGGCGCGACGAGTTGCGGCGCACCAAGCTGGTGGCGAACCCCGGCTGCCACGCCATTGCCGCGGAGCTGGCCATCGGTCCCGCGCTGGCGGCGGGGCTTGTCGAGCCCGCGGTGATCGTGGACTCGAAGACGGGCATCTCGGGCGCCGGTCGGCGCGCCGAGGCGGCCTTCACCTACTCCGAAATCAACGAAAGCGCGGCGCCGTATAACGTCGCCGCCCACCGCCACAGCCCCGAGATTGCGCAGGAGCTGACCATGCTCGCGGGAACGCCGGTGCAGGTCACCTTCGTTCCCCACCTGGTGCCCATGACGCGCGGGATCCTCTCGACGAGCTACGCGCGGCTTCGGGACGGCGTGGCGAGCGCGGACGTCGACGCGGCGTACCAGGACCGATACGGCGCCGAGCCGTTCGTGCACCTGGCCGACGAGCCGCCCCGCACCAAGTGGACCACCGGCACCAACCACTGCTTCGTGCAGGCGGTGACCGACGAGGCCACGAGCACCCTGATCGCCATGAGCGCCATCGACAACCTGGGCAAGGGCGCGGCGGGCGCCGCGCTGCAGAACGCCAACCTGATGCTGGGCCTCGACGAGCAGGCGGGACTTGGCATCCCGGCGGGCTATCCGTAGATGAGCGCCATTCCCAAAACGCTTGACGGCTTCGCGGTGATTCCCGGCGGCGTGGTGGCGTCGCGCGGATTCAAAGCTGGGTCCATTGCTGCCGGCATCAAGGCCAGCGGCGATTTGGACCTTGGGGGCATCTTCAGCACGGTCGCCCCGTGCACGGTGGCCGCCACGTTCACCACCAACCGCGTGCGGGCCGCCAACGTGGAGATCAACCGCGCCCGCGTCGCCGGCGGCCAGGCGCGCGGCATCGTCTTCAACAGCGGCAACGCCAACACCTACACGGGAGCGGAAGGGCGCGCCGACGCAATGCGCATGGCCGAGCTGTTCGCGCAGGGACAGGGCGTCGCGCCCGAGGAAATCCTGATGGCGTCCACCGGCGTCATCGGGTTCCGGCTGCCCATGGATCGCGTGGCCGATGGCATCCGGCGGCTCGAGCTGAATTCGGTGGACGGAATCGATGTCGCCACGGCCATGATGACCACCGACGCCTACCCCAAGACGATCGCGGTCGAGGTGCCGCTGTCGACGGGGACCGTTCGCATCGGCGGCGCCGCCAAAGGCGCGGGCATGATCCACCCCAACATGGCGACGATGCACTCGTTTGTCACCACCGACGCCGCCATGGACGCGTCGGTCGCCCGCAGCGCCCTCCGCGCGGCGGTTGACGACTCCTTCAACGTGATCTCGATCGACGGTGATCAGTCCACCAGCGACACCGTGCTGCTGCTCGCCAACGGCGCGAGCGAGACGCCAGCGCTGGAGGGGCCCGACGCCGAGCAGTTCGGTCGCGCGCTTCGGGCTGTTTGCCAGCATCTCGCGCGGGAGATCGTGCGGAACGGCGAGGGCGTCACCAAGCTGGTCACGATTGAGGTCCGGGGCGCGGTGGACGCCGCCGACGCCCGGCGCGCCGCGCGCGGAGTCTCAACCTCGCTGCTGGTCAAGACCGCCGTGCACGGCGGTGACCCCAACTGGGGACGCGTCGTTGCCGCGCTCGGAAACAGCGGCGCCCAGTTCGATCCCGAGGACTTGGACATCTGGATCGGGGACACCTGCACCGTCAACGGCGGCCGCATCCAGGACTACCACGAGCCGGACGTTGCCGCGCACCTGCGCCAAACGGAATGTCGCATCGCAGCCGATCTGCATGCGGGGCCGGCCAGCGCCACGGCCTGGACCGGCGACCTCTCGCACGAGTACGTCACTATCAACGCGGAGTACATGACCTAGCTCGTGGCCAACTTTTCGGAAGCTGCCATGGCGAAGTTCCGGGGTCGCTACGTCGTGCTCAAGGTCGGTGGCACGGCGGACGTCGAGCGCGGGCGGATCGGCGCCGACGTGCGGGACCTGGTTGGAGCCGGCGCGCGCGTGGTCGTTGCCCACGGCGGCGGCGACGCGTTGAGCGACTATCTGGCGGAGCGGGGAGAAACGCCAAGCTGGATCGACGGCCTGCGGGTGACGTCCGCGGCCACCCGCGACGCCGCCGTGACGGTGTTTCGCGGCATGGTGGCCCCGGCGCTGATCGGCGAGCTTGTGGCCAGCGGCGTATCGGCGGTCGGCATCGCCGGCAACGATGGCGATGTGATTCGGGTCGAGCAGCAGTCGCCCGAACTGGGCTACGTGGGCCGCGTGCGCGAGGTGCGCTGCGGGTTGCTGGACGACCTCACCGCGCGCGGACACGTGCCGACCATCGCCCCGCTGGGCTTGGGGCTGGACGGCGAGCTGTACAACGTGAACGGCGACGAGATTGCCGGCGCCGTGGCGCGCGCCGTCCGAGCCGATGCCCTGCTGTTCCTGACCGACGTGCCGGCGGTTCTCGATGCCGGCGGTGAACCGATCCGCGACCTTCCCGCCGGACGCGCCCATGAACTCATCACCGACGGCGTGATCCGCGACGGCATGGTGCCCAAGGTCCGCGCGGCGATTGATCTGTTGGACGGGGTCGCTGCCGTCTGGATCACCGACGGCCGGCAGCCCCACGCCATCCGGCAGACCCTGGTCGAGGGCGCCGTGGGCACGCGCATCGTTGCCTGACGCGCGCGGTTGGGATCGCCATATAATCCCTGCCAACCCGCACGGCCAGAGATCATCCATGACCCAATCAGCGACGGACTGGCAAGCACGCGAAGCTCAGGTCTATCACCAGACGTTTGCCCGTGCCCCGGTCACCCTGGTTCGGGGCAGCGGCATGCGGGTGTGGGACGACGCCGGCCGGGAGTATCTGGACTTCGCCGCGGGAATCGCGGTGAACGCGCTGGGCCACGCCAACCCCGACATCGCCGACGCGGTGGCGGAGCAGGCGCGCACCCTGATGCAGGCGTCCAACCTCTTCTACACCACGCCGCAGGTCGAGCTCGGCGAGCGGCTGGTGGGCCACTCGGCGCTGGATCGGGTGTTTTTCGTCAACAGCGGCGGCGAGGCCACCGAAACCTGCGTCAAGATCGCGCGCAAGTGGGGCCGCCTCAATCGCGACGGCGCGACGGGCGTCATCACGACGCTGCGCGGCTTCCACGGGCGCTCGCTGGCCATGACCGCCGCCACCGGCACGCCGGCCTATCACGAGCCCTTCGAGCCGATGCCGGCCGGATTCACGCACGTCCCCTACAACGACCTGGACGCGGTGCGCGACGCCATCGACGACTCGACCGCGGCAGTGATGCTGGAGCTCATTCAGGCCGAAGGCGGCGTGTGGGTGGCTGACGCGGACTACGTGACCGGGCTCCGTGAGCTCTGCGATGAGCACGGCATCTTGCTGATTCTGGACGAGGTCCAGACCGGCATTGGCCGCACCGGCAAGCTGTTCGCCTATGAGCACTTTGGCGTCACGCCCGACCTGATGGCCCTAGCCAAGGGGCTGGGCGGTGGCTTGCCCATCGGCGCCGCGCTCAGCACCGAGCGGTGCAGCGTGCTGCAGCCCGGCGACCACGGCTCCACATTCAGCGGCAACCCCCTCGTCTGCGCCGGCGCCCGCGTGGTGTTCGATCACGTCACCGCGCCGGGATTCCTCGAAGACGTGGCCCGCAAGGGCGACCATGCCGCCGCCGAGCTGCGACGCTTGGGCCGCGAGACCGGCGAGATCACGGACGTGCGCGGGCTTGGGCTGCTGGTGGGATTCGATCTCACGGGCCCCGAGCGCGCCGACCACGTGATTGCGTACGCGCGCGATCACGGCGTACTGCTGATCAAGGCCGCCGCGGCGACAATCCGCCTGGTGCCGGCGCTAAACATCAGCGATGCCGAGTTGGACACGGGCCTTGACGTCATTGGCGCGGCGCTGCGCGCCTAGCGCGGGGCGCCGGACCCCGCGCGCGGGCTGAGACCGCCGCCATGTGGGGCGGGCGCTTCGAGTCGGAGCCCGCCGACGCGGCGCGAGCCTTCACCCGCTCGTTTCCCTGGGACCGGCGGCTCTATCGCGAAGACATCGTCGCCAGCCAGGCGCACGCCGCCATGCTCGGCGCGCGGGGCATCATCGATGCGTCCGACGCCGAGGCGCTGACGGGCGAGCTCGACCAGCTGCTGCAGGAGCTTGACGACTCCGGCGGTCCCCTTGACGCCGGCGACGAGGACATCCACAGCTACGTGGAGCGCGTGCTGATCGAGCGACTCGGGGATCCCGGTCGCCGTCTGCACACCGCCCGCAGCCGCAACGACCAGGTCGCCACCGACATGCGGCTGTACGTGAAGGGCTTGACGCTTCGGATCGGGCGCGCGCTGGCGGACCTGATGGCCGCGCTGGTCGACCGCGCCGAGCCGGATACCGTCGCGCCCGGATTCACTCATCTCCAATCCGGGCAGCCCGTCACCCTGGGGCACTACCTGCTGGCGATTCACGAGACGCTCAGCCGGGACCTCGACGCCTGCTACCAGGTGTTTGCCCTGGCCGATGTCTGCCCGCTCGGGAGCGGCGCGCTGGGGGGCGTGCCCTACGACATCGACCGCGAGCATGCGGCGCATGCGTTGCATTTCAGCCAGATCACCCGCAACAGCATGGACGCCGTGGCCGATCGGGACTACCTGCTGGGGCTGCTCAATCTCGGCGTGGGCATCCTGCTGCACCTGTCGCGTTGGGCCGAGGATCTGGTGATATGGGCCTCGCCGGGATACGCGATGGTCGAGTTCGACGATGCCTACGCCACCGGCAGCAGCATCATGCCGCAGAAGAAAAACCCGGATATCGCCGAATTGGTTCGCGGGCGTGCGGGCACGGCCCTCGGGGTCGCGTCGGGCATGGCCTCTACCATCAAAGGGGTGCCGCTCACGTATGGCCTGGACCTCCAGGAGGACAAGCAGGCCCTGTTTCGCATGGAGGACGTGGTGCTCCCCACGCTGGCGATCATGCGCGAGGCCTTGACCACGCTGCGCTTCGATCGCGAGCGCATGGCGCAGATGGCCGCGTCTGGATACGCCACCGCAACCGAGATTGCCGACTACCTGGTCGAGGGCGGCGCGCCGTTTCGCGAGGCCCACGAGATTGCGGGCCGGGTCGTCTCGGCGGCGATCGCCGCCGGCGTCGAACTGCACGAACTCACCGATGACCAGCTACGGGCCGTCGATTCGCGTCTTGGCCCCGAGATTCGCGAGCGCCTCACCGCGGAGAGCTCGGTCGCGCGACGCGATGTGCCGGGCGGCACTGCGCCGCGCCGGGTGAGCCTGGCCATCGCCGACGCGCAGCGGCGCATCGAACTGGAGCGCGGCCGCTTGCGCGAATTGGCCGTCAGCGGGCTTCCCGCTGCGTTGGCACCCTGGCCATAGACTAGGCCGCGCGGTGATTCTCGCTGCTACCCTTGCCTGCCTATCGCGCGTGGGAGCCGGCTAGTGGCCACTCTGGTTTGTAAGTTCGGCGGCACGTCCGTGGCGACGCGTGAGCGCATCGCCGCCGTGGCCGAGCGCGTGGCCGACGCCGCGGCGGGCGGGGACCGCCTGGCCGTGGTCGTCTCGGCTCGCGGCGACGCCACCGATCGACTCATCGAGGAGGCCGAGCACACCGTCCCGCGGCCCCGCGCGCGCGAGTTGGACATGCTGATGTCCACCGGGGAAACGGCCTCCGCCGCCCTGGTCGCGATGGCGGTCAGCGCGCACGGTCCGGAGGCCGTGGCGCTGAGCGGGATACAAGCCGGGGTCGTCACCAACGGGGTGTATGGCCGCGGCCGCATCGAGCGACTGAACCCGGCTCGCGTGCGGCGCGAGATGGACGCGGGTCGGATTCCGATCATCGCCGGGTTTCAGGGACTCGGCCCGGACGGCGACATGGTCACGCTGGGTCGCGGCGCGTCGGACACGACCGCGGTGGCGCTGGCCGCGGCGCTGCGCGCCGACCGCTGCGAGATCTTCACCGACGTCGAGGGCGTCTACACCGCCGATCCTCGCTGCGTGCCTCAGGCGCACAAGCTGGATGCCATCGGCTACGGGGAGATGCTGGAGATGGCGCAGCTTGGCGCCAAGGTCATGCAGCATCGCTCGGTCGGCATTGCCCAGCGCTTCCGGCTGCCCGTCGTGGTACGTTCCAGTTTCGTCGATTCTCCGGGGACGTCCATGATGGCGGCTGAAGCTGTCGAGATCGAAAGCGTCGCGTTGGTCCGCGGCGTGGCCCACGACTCCGACGTGGCGCGCATCACCGTGCGTGCGGTTCGCGACCGACCGGGCCTGGCGCACGGCATCTTTCAACCGCTGGCCGAGCATGGCATCAACATCGACGTCATCGTCCAGAACGTGTCCGACGCCGGGACGACCGATATCTCATTCACCGTGAGCAAGGCCGACATGGCCTCGGCGGTTGACCTAGTGCGGCCGGTCGCCGCCGAAATCGGGGCGGGCGAGGTTTCGGCCGACGCCAGTTTGGGCAAGGTCGGGATCGTTGGGGTGGGAATCCAAAGCACGCCCGGTATCGCGGCGCGCGCGTTTGGCGCCCTCGCCGACGCCGACATCAACATCCTGGGCATCACGACCAGCGAGATCCGCATTACCTGCCTCGTCGCCGAAGCCGAGGTCGAGCACGCGGCGCGCACCCTCCACACGGCCTTTGGGCTGGATGCGGACTCGGCGCAGTGAGGCGTGATCTACACAGCCGTCGTGGAGGTCATTGGTAAACTCGGGCCGACTCGCACGGGAGGCGGCGCGGTCGCTTACGGAACAGGCGCGACATGGTCGAAATGATGGTTGACAGCGTGCGCGTCAACCTGGTCAGTCCGAGCCGGGTCGTGGTCCTCAAAGAGTGCAACGGCACCCGATATCTGGCCATCATGATCGGCACCGCCGAGGCGGACGCCATTGCCGTCAAGCTGCAGGATCGGCAGGTCCAGCGTCCGCTCACCCACGATCTGTTGCGCTCGCTGGTCGACACCGTTGGCGCCGGCGTGCAGCACGTCTCGATCACCAAGATGGTCGATCAGATCTACTACGCCAACATCGCCATGACCTTCAATGGCCGGCAGCTCGAGGTCGATTGCCGACCCAGCGACGCCATTGCGCTCGCGGTGCGCGTGAGCGTGCCGATTCTCGTCGACGAGGAGGTCCTCGGACAGGCCGGGTTCGAGCCCGACCAGGAGCAGGAGGACGCCGAGTCCACGGACGGCGACGCGGAACCGGTGTCGGAGGAGAAACTTGAGGTCTTCCGCAAATTCATCGACCAGCTTGATCTCGACGACTTCGGCCGGTCATAGCCGCGGCGACCACCTAGCGGCCGGTTAGCGGGTTGCCAAGCGCGCTTAGCGTTCGTGCCCTCATGCCGCGGCCGGCGGCACCGAGTTTCTTGCGCACGGGCAAGATTGTGGCGGGTCTCGTGGTTGGCCTGCTCCTCGCCGCGGCGGATGGGGCGCCGCCCGCCGATGTGATGGTCGACCTGGACCGAGCGGCCTCCGGCCTGGTCACTGAGGTGGACTTCGAGTTCGGCACGAACGAGCTACATGACCTCTTTGTCGGCGGCAGCGTTGATCGGGCCCGCGAGCTCGGTCTAGACAGCGTGCGCGTGTGGCTGGGCCACCGATTCCTCTCCACCGCCGTGCGCGGCACCGGCGTCTCCGATATGGACTGGGAGCGCCTTTACGACTACATCGCGCGCGTGCTGGCGGCCGGCGCGGAGCCCATGGTCAGCTTCGTGGCGCCTCCGGCGTGGATACCCGCCGCGAGCGGCCGCCCGAGCTCCCAGCACGAGAGCGAGACCCTGGGAGCCGATGGCGCTCAGGCGTACGGCGAGTACGTAGCGGAAGCGGTTGGCATGCTGCGGGCGCGCTTCGGCGATCAGGCGCTCGACTGGCGCTACGTCATCTGGAACGAGCCGAACAATCATCAGAACGCCGGGCGCACCTATGCCTGCGGATCCGGCGAGGCGTATGCGGTGCTCTTCAACCAGGCGCGCGCGGCGACGGACGGTCGCTTCGGCCCAGGGCGCATTGCCCTCGGGGGGCCGTCGCTCGACGCCATCGACTCCGGCGCCACGCCGGGCGCGGACGGTCAACCAATCTGCGGCGCCCAGCCCGACCTCGATTGGCAAAACTATCTGACAAATGTCGATGCCCGCGTGCCGTTCGACTTCATCACTTGGCATTGGTACGGGATGTTCCAGATTGGTCAGGCCAGTCCTCACGACGCTTTGGTCAACCGCTTGGGGTGGTTCGAGCGCCGCGTTCGGCTGATCACTGAGCTTGCGGCAGGTCGGCCCCACATCGTCGAGGAGATCAACTACAACGGTGATCTGGCCGCCGATCCGTTGATCGACACCCAAGTCAACGCCGCATTCCTCGCGTCCGCGACGTTGCGCGCCGTGCGGCAGGGGGCGAGCGGGATCATGGTCTACAAGGGAACGCGCGGACCTGGGGGCCTCACGCCGCGCGGCGAGCCTGACTTCGGGCTCTGGGAAAGCGCCCGCGAGGTTCCGACGACGCCGGCCTATCGTGCGCTGCAACTCCTGCGGCGGGTGGTCGTGGACGGCGCCACGCTGGCGCACGTCGAGGTGCGGCCGACGGATGTCGATGCCCTGGCGCTGGTGCGCGGTGAGGACGCTGCCCTCGTCCTGGTGAATCTGTCCGACCAGCAGCGTCAGGTCCGCGTCTCCGGTCTCCCTTCCGGGCCGTCGATACACGTCGACGACGAGGGGCAGTGGCGCACGGCATGGTTTGACGGCGCGTCGCTCACGCTCGAGCCGCATGCCGTCGCCGTCGTCACCCCCGCGGCCTCAACGCTCGCCACCCTGCCGCTGGTCGCCACCGGGGCGGTCGAATATGCGGGGACTGCCGGTGCGCCGAGTTGCGCCGCGTGTCACGGAGTGGACGGCCGCGGGGGACCATCCCCCGCCATTCGCGGCGTGGATCGGGCGACCTTTGACGCGTCGCACGCGGCCGGAGCGCCGGGCACCGACTCCATTGCGCCGTTCCTCGCCGGACTTGTCGATGCCCCGCATGCGTTCGGCGGCCAGGTCTTGGACGAGGACGGCCTGCCGATCGCGGGCGCCGTGGTCGTGGCGGACTTCGGCGCATTTGGGCAGGCGTCGTTTACCGACGCCGACGGGCGCTTCGACCTGTCCGCGCCGCGCGGCGACTCCGGTCCGTTCGCCGTCGCACCGAGGCTCGTGGCCATGCATCCGGACTTCGGCGCGGCCGACCTCCCGGCGACGCGGACGGCCCAATCGCTGACCCAGACGGACGTCGTCTTCGAGTTGACGGCCAACGCAGCCGAGAATGGACGCCCCCTGGTTGCCAGCCCCCATGTCGTGCCTCATACGGGACCGGACGTCCCTTCAGGCGTCTGGACGATCGGCGTGGCCACCGCCGGGGACGGACTGAGCGTATGGGCAGTCCACCGTCGGAGCGGCCGAGCGGTGCGCCTCCAGGGCGTGGAGGGGCATTCCCACGGCCTCTTCCACGCGCGAGTGGGCGCGCTGGACCCTCCCGCGAACGAGCGTCATTGGACGTTCGTGGCCGTCGCCCCGGACGGTGGGACCTCGGGCTTCAAAGACTTCAGGCCCGAGATCTAGACGGTCGGCGAGCTCAGGTCCGCCGCCGGACTACGCCTCCCGGTGCAGGGGACCGCCCGGCGCGAACTGACCGCCTTCGGGCAATGGCAAGCGCTGCACGCGCTGGCGGAAGGTGCCCTCGCCCTTGGTCAGCTCGTGCGGATCCCAGCCTTGCTTTTCCAACTCGGCCAGCACGTAGGCGCGATCGAATAGCTCGCCGGTGGAGGGGTCGCGCAACTCGTGCGACCAGTGGAGCATGTGCTTGGGGAACTCAAAGTATCCGTCGCTCTCGCGCCGCGGCACGCGCAGTCGCAACTCGGAGACACGGATGTGGTGACGGGCAGAGTCAGACATTGGCGGTGATTCTCGCGGAGACCCTCGCGGCCAGTGGCAATTCTGGTGACCCGCACAGGCGTCTGTCAACGAGCGCGGCGTCGCGCGCTGACAATGAGGTTCGGCGAGTCCGGGGACCAGGGCCCGTGCCGATAGTCGCCGTAGGTCGCCAGATCGACGAATCCCGCAGCACGTACTTCATCCTCCAACTGGTCGCGGCTCATGAGGGCCAGGCTGTATCCCAGCCGCAGCTCCTCGGGCGGTTCGCCGGCGCCCGCTTGGAGACGGTAGATGAGAAGGCTTTGGCCCCGATCCGACTCCGAGTCATAGCCATAGAACCGCTCGCGCGTGATGAGCCGATTCGACGCCGGATCGCGCTCGAGAAACTGCACCGTCTCGTGGTCCGGCGTGCGATCGATCGCATTCGCCGCGAACACGTCGACCACCAGGCTCCCGCCCGGCCGAAGGTGCTCCAACGATGCGGCCAGGCACGACGCTCGCGCCTCGGCGTCGGGCAATAGGAGGAGGGCGTTGAATGCGGCGACGACTACGTTGAACGGCGTGTTGAGCTTAAATCGCGACATGTCGCCGTGGGTAAACGTCACGCGGGCGGCGGTCTCCGGGTCCAGCATCGCTCGCTTGGCACGAGCCCGGGCCAACATGCCTTCCGAGATGTCGAGTCCGGTGACGTCATGACCCAGCCGCGCCAGCGCCAGCGCCACCCGCCCCGTGCCCGTGGCCAGCTCGAGGATGCGCGAAGGCGCCGGTCCGGCGCTGGCCGCCAGAAACTCCAGCTCGTCGCCGGTGCAGTCGGGGTATTCGAGGTCGTACACGCGCGCGGCCTGGTCGTAGCCGGTCTCGACGTATGGCAGCTCGGCGGTCATGCGCGGGAAAGAGCGCACGCGGCGAGGTGCGCCTGTCGCAGCGGCTCCGGCTGTCGAAAACGTCCCGTGCATAGCAACACCAAAGCCGTCGCCGCTTGCAGCGAAAGCCGGTGGCCCACCGACACGAACACCGGCGACACGTCGGCCCGCGTGCGCAGCACGGCGCCCACCACCTCGCCTCTCAGCGTCAGCGCGGTATGCGATCCGCGCGGCCCGTCGGGCAGCGGGTAGTCGCCCACGAGGCGCGACTTGGCACAGCCGGCGGTGGGCAGATCGAGCGACAGGCCGAGATGACAGGCCAAACCGAAGCGCCGCGGGTGCGCCAGGCCGTGCCCGTCCACGAGCACCGCCTGTGGAGTCGTAGGCAGACGCTCCAAGGCGGCAAGCGCCGCCGGCAGCTCGCGAAACGCCAAGAGGCCGGTGATGTAGGGGAAGCGCACGGGCTCCTCCGCCGTGGCGGTTTCGCGCAGCTCAAGGGTCGGGACATGGACCAGCGCCGCCACCGCGATTGCCGTCTCGTGGCGTACGTGCACGTCGACGCCGGCCACAAGGTTGGCATGCCGCGCCGATCCCTCCGCAGCCACGCGCGGCGCCAGCTGCGCCTGCAACGCGCGGGCGCCGGCGGCGTCCGACGGCCAGCCGAGATTCGGAAGCGGCAGCGTTTCTCTAGTCCGCGCCGGTCGACCCCGACTGCTGCTCGCCAAGCTCCTGCTCGAGGCGCGCGTGGTCTTTGACGCTGTCCATGGCGCGCCACCAGGCGCGGGAGGTGAACGCGCCCAGCTTCCCCTGGGCGGCAAGGTCAGGAAAGGTCGAGTCCTCGTGCTCGCCGACAACGGGCAAGTGTCGCTCGATCCCGCGGCTCATCACGTAGACGCCGCCGTTGACCCAGTGCGGCAGGACCGGGTTGGTGGCGAATTGCCGCACGTGCCGGCCCTCGATTTCCACGATGCCGAACTGGCTCACATACGGAGTGAGCAGAATGGTGGCCGTGTTCCCGTCGGCGCGGTGCTGCGCAATCATCGGCGCCAGCGCCTGCGCCGAGAGGATATCGGCGTTCGTGGCGATAAACAGCTCCTCGGTCGGAGGGATTTGGGCGCAGCCGAGCCGTAGCCCACCGCCCCGGCCCATGGGCGTGTCCTCCACCTCGTAGGTGATCTCGACCCCCAGGGAGCTTCCGTCGCCGAAGTAGTCCTGGATGATCTCGTGCATCGCGCCGCAGGACACCACGAACCGATCGACGCCTTGGCCAATCAACCAGTCGATCTGGCGCGCCATGATGGGGCGTCCCGCGACCTCCACCATGGGCTTTGGGCGATCCGCCGTGAGCGGCCGCAGCCGCTCGCCCTTGCCGCCGGCAATCAGCACCGCATACATCGCTGGCTCTTTCTCCCCGGTCCTTTCAGGGAATTGCGCCGTCACCGTTCGCCCGGCGGGCCGTCTGCAGAAATCTGTAGGGACGCCCCTGGTGGGCGCCCATTCCGCCGGTGACCAGGGCAGCCACAAGGGCTGCCCCTACAGCGCGTGACCGATAGTCACCAGCACATTTTACGCCGCCGGCGCTGGCCCCAGGCTAGGAGCGTTCTTGCGGCGCCGGCGCTTCGCGCACTGGGCCCTCAGGCGGGGCGCGCAGCTCAATGATGTTGCCGTCCGGGTCTCGCAGGTAGAGCCCGCGGCCATCGGCGTCGGCCACGGGTCCGTCAGCGCGGATGCCATGGTGCGCGAGCCCGTCCTTGATCGCCTCCAGATCACCGTCCAGCGCGCTGAACGCCACGTGCTGCAACCCGAGTTGCCCCCAGTTGCGCGGCGGCGCGGCGGTCGACGGTTCGGGCGCTTGAAAGAGGTGCACGGATGCCTCGCCGCGCTCTAAGACCTGGCGGAATCCCGTGCGCCGCACCGGCCGCAATCCGAGCACCGAGGAATAGAACGCCGTGCTGCGATTCAGATCGCGCACGTTGATCGCGACGTGATTCACGGCGCCGGCATTGACCAGCGACCGATTGTCTGGAGCAATGTCGGTCATCGGCACTTGCGATCTCGTGACCGGCGACGCCCGGTCGCCGCGCAGCGTACGCCGCCGCAGGGAATCCGACGAGCCTTGGAGGAGATGCCCTGACGCGCATGGCCGCAAGACTCGACGGGCATGCGGTGAAATGCCGCGGGCATCTTTGCTAGGTTCGGGCGCCGTTGGGGCGCTGGGAGACAGACGCTGCGCTGCCCGGATTGTGGAACGGACCGCCTTCAGGTCATCGACTCGCGTGAAGCGCCGGATGCCGTGCGCCGGCGTCGCGAGTGCAGCGAGGGCCATCGGTTCACGACCTACGAGCGGTGCGAGGTCTTTGGCTGCCCCCGCTGCGCCTCCACCGAAACGCGCGTGGAGGGCACCGACGTCGGCCCGCGTGGCGTGGCGCGCACGCGCCGCTGCGGTCGCTGCGGCCTGATCTTCGACACCATCGAAGGCTTGGTTCGCCCCGACATATCCGTGATCAAGGCCGACGGGCGGCGCGAACCGTTCAGCGGCGGCAAGCTCTTCGGCGCGGTGCGCGCGGCGTGCTCCAAGCGACCCGTGGCGGCCGAGGACTTGCTGACGCTGGCCGACGGCATTGAGACCGAGCTGCGGGACACGGGTCAGACCGAGGTGCGCTCCGCCGTGCTGGCCGAAATGGTGCTCGAGCGGCTCCAACCGCTCGACGAGGTCGCCTCGGTGCGTTACGCCTCCAGCTACGTCGAGCCCGGCGGGGTCGAAGAGATGCTGACGGTTATTCGCCAGACCCTTGATCGCCGCGAGCTGCAGTCGATTCGCGAGACGAACTTGCCGCTCGTGGCGGACGAGTCGGAGCCGTCCGCCTGACTTCGGCGCCGGCGCGGACCGTGCTCCCCGTCGGCGGGTTCGTGGCGCTCGGCATCGCGCTTTCCCTGCTCGGCCTGGTGGTTGGGCTGCGCCATGAGCTGCGGTTGGCGGTGGACGTGGGCAACGCGCTGGCATCACTGATTCCTGGCGAGGACCAGTCCGAAACCGCCATCCCCAACGCGCGGAGCGTCACCTACACGAGCAGCGCGGGCGATGAAATCCCCGCCGATCTCTATGTGCCGGCGGCGGGCGGCCCGGGACCGGCGCTGATCCTGGTCAATGGTGTCGAAGTCACCGGACGGCGGCATCCGGTCCTGGTGGCGTTTGCGGAGTCGCTGGCGCGTGCCGGATTCGTGGTGCTCGCGCCCGAGCAGCTCGGCAACGCGGTGTACCGCCTGGTCGATCGCGACCCGGACGCACTCGTGGCAGGCTTCGAGTTCCTAGCGCGGCAACCGGAGGTCGACCCTCAGCGCATCGCCTTTGTGGGCGTGTCCACGGGCGGATCGCTGTCGCTCGTGGCCGCAGCCGACCCGCGCATCGCCGACGACGTCGCGTTCGTCGCCACCGTCGGCTCCTACTACAGCCTGGCGACGCTCCTCCAAGCCGCCACGACCGGGACCATCCTCGAAGACGGCAGCCTTCAACCGTTCAGCCCGCACCGCTACGTGTGGGGCGTGGCGCGCAACACCTTGGTCAGCCACCTGCCGGACCCGAACGATCAGCGGATGCTCTACGACCTCTTTCCCGGCGCTTCGCCCGAACCGGACCCCGACGCGCTGGCGCGCACGGACCTGGATGACTTCACGGCGGCCGGTCGGGCCGTCTTCGAGCTCTTCGTCAACCGCGATCCGCGGCAGGCCTCCTACCGCATTCGGCGTATGGAGGCCCACCTGCCGCTCAGTCTCGACGCGCTGTCGCCAATTGGAGCCGCCGACCGGATTCGGACCGAGGTGCGCATGCTCCACGACCTCGGCGACACCTATATTCCGAGCAGTGAATCCGAGCGCTTGCTGCGTCGGCTGGGCCCGCAACAGGCGCAACTCACGCAAACCGACGTGCTGGAGCACGCGCTCCTGGACGAGGTGCAGCTTTCGCCCGATTTCCTCCTGGGCACCTTCGCACCCGGCATGTTGAGCCTGTTTGGGTTCACCTTCGCCGCGCTGCACGGTCTCTGATCGAGGCGCCGCGCGGTTGGCCTTTGTGAGGCAAAGGCCCTACCTTCTGTGGCGATGACGTGGTCGATGGGATCCCGTCGGACGGTCTTGTTCGGAGGCTGCGCGGCATGAGCAACGACTTGCGGAACGTGGACGTCGCCGTCGTGGGCGGCGGGATCGTGGGTTGCGCCGTGGCGCTGGCCGCGCGTCGCGCCGGACTCACGGCGGCCATCCTGGAGCGGGGACGCATCTGCGGCGAGGCGTCGTCCGTGGCGGCGGGGCTGATCTGCGGGCAATACGACGCCGACGAAGACACGCCGCTGCTCCGGCTGCGATTGGCGGGACGCGACGGATTTCCCGAGTTCGCCGAGATCCTCGAATCGCTCGGCGGCGCTCCGGTTGGATATCTCAACGGCCCGACCATAGGCGTCGCCCGGACGGAAGCGGAGCGCGAGCGACTTCTGGCACGAGTGGCCACGCAGCGGGAGGCGGAGCTCGACGTCGAATTCCTCGAGCCCGACGAGGCGCGACGACGTGAACCCTCGCTGGCGCCGGATGTCACCGGCGCCGCCATCTATCCCGATGGTCAGGTCGACACGCACCGTTGGGCGCCCATCGTGCATCGCGCCGTGCTTGCCGCGGGCGTGGACGTGCACCAGGGCGCGGAGGTCGTGTCGCTGTCGGGAGGCGCCAACGCGGCGGTGCGGACTGTGCGCGGCGCCCTAAGTGCGGACCACGTCGTGCTAGCCACAGGCCCTTGGGCCCGCGAGCTGCTGCCCTGGGTCCCGGTCGTCCCGTCCAAAGGCCACATCCTCACTTTCGAGGCGCCCAATCTCCGCACGCGCCACGTCATTCACACGCCGAGCGGAACGATGAGCCAGCGATCCGACGGACGGCTCATCTTTGGCGCCACCAAGGAGCGCGTGGGCTTCGACCGGCGGGTGCGGGCCGGCGCGATCGCGTCGTTGCTCAGCGCCGCGACCGCCCTCGTGCCCGGGCTGGCGGCCGGATCGCTCACCGGGATATTGACGGGCTTCCGGCCCGATCCCGAGGACGGCCTGCCCTTGATCGGGCGCGATTCTCGCAGCGGAATCATGCTCGCGACCGGCCATCACACCCACGGCGTCACCATGAGCTGGCTGACGGGACAGATCGTGGCCCGGTTGCTGACCGGCGAAGATCCCGGCTATCCGATCGAGCCGTTCAGCCCCGATCGGTTGGGCAACGGCGGGTGATCGAGTCGGCTCGACCTGTCGGTGCGCCGACCATCGCGCCGCGGATCGACGACACTCCCCACTTGATCCAGACAGGACTTTCTTGCGTGGTCTCCGCGGAGCGTCAAGTCCACGATTTACCGTTGAGGGTGCGCTGGCTCTGTCCACGAATAGACGCAATTGATGCCTGACCGCTTGACGCCGGAGCAGCGCCGACGTGCCATGGTCAACGTACCAAGCAAGGACACGAGTCTTGAGATTGCTGTGCGCCGCGCAGTGCACGCCAGGGGTCTCCGCTTTCGAAAGCAGGTGCGTGGACTTCCCGGTACTCCCGACCTCGTGTTCGCACGACCAAGGGTCGCCGTTTTCGTCGACGGCGACTTTTGGCACGGCTGGCGGTTCCCCGCCTGGCGTCACAAGCTCACCCCGTATTGGGCCAGGAAGATCGAGCGAAATCGCCTCCGCGACCGGCGGAACTTCGCTAGGCTTAGGCGGCGCGGTTGGCTCGTTCTGCGGGTCTGGGGACATGACGTGCTTGCCGATGTCGAGCGCGTGGCTGACCGTATTGAGGAGACCGTGCGTGCGCGCTCAAGTCGCACCCCGACGCAGCTCGGTGCTTCCTCGGCAAGTCGCTCGGGACGACCGTAGTTAGTGGCGTAGCCCGTATCTTCAGCGCGCCGAAATATCTCGACGGGGTTCTGCAACGAGACCAAGCTGTCGTCCGCGAGATGGGCCGAGAATGCAATTCGGGCCTGCGTCGCTAGAGTTACCCGTCGCCACTTGAGGTCGCGAAATCGTCGTCCAATGCATCCAGCCCGACGATCCTGCTGTCGTCGGCGTCTGCTCTCGACCGCATCACGTCGAGGTAGTCGCGGTGGAGTCGTTCGGCGTCCTGCCACAGCTTCTCCCAAGGTTCGATGAACATGCCTGAATTCATCAAGCGTGCGATCAGTTCGTCAGTCTCTGGGCCCAAGCGTCCGTACACTAGGAAGCCGATTATTTGGCGTCGCTCTCCCGGCGTTGTCACCCCAGACTGCTCCCCCCTGAAGAAATCGACGTAATCTTCGAGTTGCCGCAGTTCGGGACGTCCGACCGGTTCGCCGGGCCTCTTTAGTTCGACAACGACAACCATTCCGGGGCTAGACAGGCACAGCGCGTCCACCCTGCGTCTCGCAGTCCTTGTGCCTCGACGCCTGCTGCCCCTAGAAGGGCTGATATGTTCGTTGAGCGCCCGCTCGAGCGAGCGCTCACGAGTCAGAGGAGCCCACTCAGGTCGCAGAGCCCAAGGATGCTTCTCGATGAATTCGTGCATGTCCGGCACTTCCGGCGCACCCTGATCGATTAGCTCTCGGAACTTTTCGATCATTGCGATGCGCCCGCGCACGACCTGCGCTACCGCCACTGCTTCAAGAATGTCCCACTCCTGTACGACCTCCTGGAGCTTTTCAAGTGAGTCTGGATCGGCTTCACTGATTTGGCGAATCAGCGCTAGCAGGTGGTCGTTTTCGTAGGCGCGCAGGAGGAAGTCCACGATGACATCGAGGCGGTTGTCCTCGATGGTCTCGACAACTGCCAGATGCTCGACGGCGGCTAGAAGTTCTCGTTGCTGTGCGTCGGGGAATTGCTGGATTCGGTCCAAGTGCGGGATTCGGGCTCTCAGCAACCCCTCAGCGCGCCGCCTATTTCGACTCCGTCGCAGCCGAGCCCACTTTTGTAGGGACTCCCGTACCTTTTCCTTTCCCCATGCAAGAAGTAGTTGGGCTGTTTCGTGCTCCCAACGAATTGATGCGCGGTCGGTCGATATGAGGTCTTCGACATCATCAATGTCGTCCGCGTGCACCTCCCCTGTCATGTATTGGAGCCCTAGTTGCCCTTCCGTTCCACGCGACTGATCGAAAAAGAATGGTGTTTGAGCGAGCTTTCCGCGAACTAGCACTACGATGCCGCGGGCTTCCTCCTGCGGGATAGGCTTCTCGGTGAAGCCCATCCACCATTCGACTGTTCCGAGACCGGGCACATGCTCGGTGGTGAGTCCGGCGTCTGGAAAGCGAAAGTCCAAGAGCAATTCCTCACGGACGAGCTCTCGATCGTTGACCTTGACGCTGAACCCCGCACTCAAGGTCGAGAATCTGCGCGACATGCTGAGGTGGAAGCGATCTGCGTTAATCGCGTTGCGGATCTCGAGGTTCGTCAGGACGACGCGCGTCCCGTTGGCGTATGGAATCACGTCATCACTGTCGGGGCCGTCGTGAACGACAGTGGGCTCGTAATGGGAAACGTAGTGAGCGCCATCCGTCATCTTGTCGAAGTCCATTTCGAAAATAGTGAGGTGGCCATCCTTTTTCGTTTCAACCCGAACGCTCTTAGCTATCCCGAATCCGGCGAGCTTTCCGATTCCCTTCCTCCCCATGACGCGTCGACCGCTCGGCGATGTCGCGCGTCCCGAACTTCGGCGATCGAGCCCCACAACGAGATAGGCCTCGTTAATTTCTTCAAATGACATCCCGACGCCGTCGTCTAGGACTTCGATCTGCAATCTGCGAGTGATGGCCGTGCCAAGCGGTATGTTCACGTCCACGCGGGCAGCATCGGCATCCCAAGCATTGGCAATGAGCTCGGCAATGGCGGGGACGGCGCCGCCGTACATCTGCAGGCCCAAGTGGCGAATCATCCCGCCTGCGTACTGCATGCGCAGAGTTCGTTGCTCAGTCGATTCCTCGGCTTCAGTGACCGGTTCGTCGCGGCCTCTAGTTGTCATCTGTCGAACCACATCGCATGCGAGCCGCTGAAATGGGTATCAATCGAGTCGCCCAGAGTGCCCAGTTGGCCAATCCTGGTCTTTCTGCTCATCGTTTCGATGGATCGCAGCATTTGTCGGATTGCTCCAATCACCATCCGGTTATCCCATCGGAAAGCAGTACACGACGCACTGCTAGCCCTAGAGCGTGCGCAAGCCGAACCGGAACGGCATTGCCAATCTGCCGCTCCATTGACTGGTAGGAACCGACGAAGGAATAGTCTGCCGGAAATGTCTGTAGGAGCGCCGCCTCGCGGAGGCTGATTCCTCGGTCTTCGGTTGGGTGCGCAAATCGCCCGCACGAGACCGTCGTACAGCGAGTGGTCATCGTGGGCCCTGGCCCTTCAGGTGGTATCCGACCGTATGGGGCAGTCGCGGCCATGCGATGGCTGCGACGGAGACGTTTGTGACAGGCTAGCTGCAGCTCCTCCGGAAGGTCATAGTGGTTGCCTCCGGCCGGAATCGCTCGTATGCGCTCTAGAACTTGCGGGGTCAAAGACCGGGCGCGATGACAGTCGTCAGTGCTCAATTCAAGCGGGCCCGCCTGCGCAATGACATCGCTCGCGCTTGGGGTTTCAAGTTTGAACCACGTTGGAAGCAGCTCGCGCAGATCGACCGGTAGGCGCAGACTCCCTTGCCGGACGGCGAGAGCAATAAAGCGCCGCCTTCGCTGTGGGATTCCAAAGTCCTCAGCGTTCACAATCCAGGAGCGCATACGGTATCCAATGGCGCGCAGTTGCCTACTCAGCAACACCCATCGCTCGTCTTTGGAGAGACCGGGCACATTTTCGACCAGCACGGCTGCAGGCCGGAATTCTCGAGTGAATCGCCAGACCTCCGCGACTAGGTCGTTTCGTTTGTCATTGCGATCACCGGATCCCAACGTCGAAAAGCCTTGGCAAGGTGGACAGGCAGTCAGCAAAGTCAAGTCGCCGGCACCGAGATCAAGTTCGGTGCGCAGGAGGCGTGGGCATACGTCGCCAATATCGTCCGGCAGAACTCGTGCGCAGGGGTGATTCGCGGTGAATGTACTCACCGCGTCTTGGTCTTGCTCGATTGCTGCGACTAGCCGGAATCCAGCATCCGACAGCCCCCGCGCAGAGCCACCTGCACCGGCAAAGAGATCAATCGCGGTTGGGAAGGAGTTTACGGAGCGAGGCTCCCGCGCACGGCGAGTTGCGGGCGCCAGAGTGCCGTTTACTGCTCCCAGGTCAGTCATCCTCAAACCCTAGCCCTGGCTGAGACCTCAGCTTCGGCCCATTCTCCGCCACCGAGCCTTGCCAATCCATAGGCCGTCATACCCTACCGATGCGGCGACCAGCGCCGCGGCTTCGGTTGGCCCAGCCACGCCGTCAATGCCTCGGGCGTCATGGTGTTGAGCACGTCGCCGGCGGTGAGCCACGCGCGGCGCGCGGTGGCGACGCCGTAGCGCATGTAGGCCAGGCTCTCAGGGCGGTGGGCGTCGGAGTTGATGGCAATGGGCACTCCCAGCTCCTTGGCGCGGCGCGCCATCACGTCGTCCAGGTCGAGTCGCTCCGGCGAGGCGTTGATCTCCATGGCCGTCCCGGTTTCGGCGGCCGCCGTGAACACCGCGTCGAGGTCGAACTCGTAGCCGTCGCGGTAGCCGAGCATGCGCCCCGTGGGATGGCCGATCACATCCACGTGCGGATTGCGAATCGCCGCGATCAGCCGCGCCGTCATGGTGTCGCGCGGCTGGTTGAAGTTGCTGTGGATCGAGGCCACCACGACGTCGAGCTCGGCCAACAGGGCATCGTCGTAGTCCAGGACGCCGTCGCTCAGAATCTCAACCTCGCTGCCGTGCAGCACCCGGATTCCGGGAACATCGGCTCTCGCCTGCTCGATTTCGTCCCGCTGCGCTCTAATCCGCTCCGGTGACAGACCGTTGGCGACCTGCAAGCTGCCCGAGTGGTCCGTGATCCCGATGAAGGCGTATCCGGCGGCCTGCGCCGCCTGGACCATATCGGCCACCGATGCCGCGCCGTCGCTCCAAAGCGAATGTCCGTGGAATTCGCCGCGGATGTCGGACAACTCGATCAGATCGGGCAGCGTGCCGTCCGCCGCCGCGGCAACCTCTCCGCGGCTCTCGCGCAATTCGGGAGAAATTACCGGCAGTCCGAGGGCCGCGTAGACGTCGGCCTCGCTGGGCGCGGGCCGGCGCACCTGCGTCTCGACTTCATCCAGCCCCCACTCGTTGAGCGATAGGCCTGCGGCAAGCGCCCGGTGCCGCAACTCGATGTTGTGCTCCTTGGATCCGGTGAAATAGACCAGCGCCGCGCCGTAGCTGGCAGGCGGCACCACCAGCAAATCGACCTGGAGGTTGTTGGCCACCAGCACGCGTGATTTGGTCGAGCCCGATGCCAGCACCTCGTCGATGGCCTCGTGGTCGAGGAAGTGCCGCATCACCGGGTCCGGGTCGTCGGCCGCCGCCAGGATGTCCAGGTCGCCGATGGTCTCGCGCATCCGGCGCAGGCTGCCGGCGTAGGCCGCCTCGGATACACCGGGCGCTGCGCGAACGTGGGCCGCGAGATGCTCCGCCAGAGGCAGCACGTCGCCCAGCAAATGGCGCGCCATGCGTTCGCGGAAGCGCTGCAACTCGCGCAGAAGGCGTTCCTGCCGCTTGGCGCCGATGCTGCGCACCTGCGCCAGCTCGTTCGCTCGCGCCGCCGCTTCCAACTCGTCGATACTGGTGATCTGCAGCTTCGAGTACAGCGTGGCGGCGGTCTTCGGGCCGAGGCCGGGCACTCGCAGCATCTCGAAGACGCCGGGCGGAATCTCCGACCGCAACTCCTCGTATTCCGCGACACGTCCCGTGGTCACCAACTCTCGCAGGAAGCCCGCGATTCCCTTGCCGATGCCCTGCACCGACTCCAGCGAGTCGCTCGCGACCAGCTCGCCCAGGTCGACGGTCAGCCCGTCCACCCGGCGCGACGCGGTGCGAAACGCCCGCACGCGAAACTGATTGGCCCCGCGGAGCTCCAGCACGTCCGCGAACGCTTCCAGCAGATCGGCCGCGTCCTTGTTTGTCATGCTCGTTCGCGCATCTCGTCCACCGATCTCGGGCGGTTCCGGCGATTGCCGTGACGATGCATTCTCACCGAATCGCGGCCAGCGCGCGCAACCGGACGTAGCGCCGGGCCGCTCGACAGCGTCGGCGCGCCACGCCATGCTAGGCGGCGACTTCGCGGGCCCAGGGGAACTGCGTCATTCCACGTCCGGTCGACATGTCGCGGGCGGTCGCGGGAAGGGCGCTGGCGCGGGCACTTGCGATCGTCATCACGGTCGCGGTTGTCGCCGCGCCGTCGCCGACGCTCGCGGCTGAGTCGGGGTTTGCCACCGCGCAGGTTTCGGCGGCCAGGTACTTCCCGGAACTTGAGCACAACGTGGCCGACCTCACGGGAACGTTTGCCGACGGCCATGCCTTCACGGCGAGCTTTCTCCAGCACTTCGAGCGAACCGGCGGCGTGGAGCGCTGGGGGTTCCCGACCTCGTCCATCCTCGAGGAGACGCCTGGAACGCTGACGCAGTACTACCAGCGCGGCGTGGTGGACTGGCGCCCCCCGCCCGGCGGCGGCGCCCACACGTTCCTCCGCCGCCTCGCGTGGGACTACGTGGGCGGCGGGCTGGGCGGCTCGGAGGACCAGGGCGTCGAGCTCGATCTCACCAACTCCAATCCCGGCGAGGCGCTCGGCCCCTGGGGGCACAAGGCTTCAAACCTCTCGGTCGAAGGCGAGCGCACCGGCTTCGCCGACTTCTTCAACCGGCTCGGGGGCGTCGAATCCTTCGGCTTCCCCAAGACCGACGCGCGGCGCGACGATCACCCGGAGGCTGTGCTGCACGACCCCACCCGGCCGCGGGACGACCGCATTCGCCAGTATTTCCAGGCGGCGGTGCTCGAATACCACCCGGAGTCGCCGGGATCGCCCGTCAAGCTGCGCTTGCTCGGGGACACCGTGCGCGACAGCCGATATCCCTACGGCGCCTGGCGGCAGTATCTGGCGTTTGCCCCCGAGACGCCGCTGGCGGCCGGTGATCGCCTGGAGCTGGGTCTGGAGTCTCGCCGCGGGCCACGCGGTCCAACCGTGGCCGACGCGGCGGAGTTCCTGCAGCTGTCCCTGCTGCGCGTACAGACCGACAAGGGCTGCGGTTCGGCCTTCTTCGTCACCGCCGACGGCTATGCCGTCACGAACTGGCACGTAGTCCAAGACGCTGAGGCGATCGTCGTGTCGAGCCCAGGGGGCTACATAGCGGAAGCGGAGATCGTTGCGGGTGACGCCGATCGCGATATTGCCCTGCTGAAGGTCCCGGACGAGGGCCACGTCCCCGTGATCTGGGGCGACTCCGACGGCCTGCAGGTCGGCGACCAGTTGGTGGCGCTCGGCTACGGCGTGACGCTGGTCCAGCGCGGCTCCAACTGTCCGCCGTTGCCGACGGTGACGACAGGTGTCCTGTCCAATCGCGTCGTCAATGAAGGGATCAGCTATCTCCAGACCGACGCTGCGCTGAATCCTGGTAACAGCGGCGGGCCCGTGGCGACAGCGTCGGCGAGAGTCATCGGCGTCACGGTCGCCGGATTCACCGACCTCCAGAACACGAACTTCGTGATTCCCGGTTCCGAAGTGCGCGCATTGGTCGATGCATGGCTCGAAGAGGTCCGCATCGGCGAAGCGCCGCCGGAGATACCGCCGCCGGGTCAACCCGAGCTGTTGTTCAGGAGCCGGCGAGTTCGCTGCGATGGCTTCGGGGGATCCAACCTAGAGACGGAGAGCCTCAATTTCGCCTTGGGGACGACGGTCGAAACGTTCGGCGGCGCCGCGGCCGTGATCACCTTCAACGAAGTCTTCGACGCAGGGTTCCAAAGCCGCGACACGCTGTATCTGGGGCCCCACATTTGGAATGGTGAGCGATCGCTATTCACCTGGGTCCGTGTGACCGACGGGCAGGTCCAGGTCGTGGCGTCCGACGAGAACGTCGCCATTCCCGCGGATTCAACGCCGTACACCGTGGTTCTTGTCTACGACGCCGGAACCGTTCAACTCTTTGTCAACGACGAGCAACGCCATGTCGAAGAAGGCTTGGAATACGAATACCCGAGGCTTTCAGTGGGTTGCACGGGATTGGCCGATCCGGGTCGGGACTACGTCGTGTTCTCGAATATGCAGATCATCGGCGTACCGCTTCCCGCATGAGCAAACCGCCCCAGTGCTCGCCGGATTGCGCAACGCGGGCAGCGCTCCACCAAGAGAGGCGATGACCCAATGATGAAACTCTGTCTGCTCTCGCTTTCGTTCAAACGCGCCTTTGCGGCGGGCGAGATGGACGTCTGGTCGTTCCTCGACGTGGCCAGGGACCTTGGCTTCGACGGCGTGGACCTGCACGCGCTTGGGCTCCCGTCGGACGACCACCGCGTGCTCGACGAAGTCGCGCGCGCGTGTCTCGACCGTGGGCTTTCGATCCCGTGCGTCTCGATCGGCAACACCTATGCGGGATCGGCCGAGGCGTTGCACGCGCAGATCGCCATGACTCACCGCTGGATCCGCGCGGCGGCGCGGCTGAAGGCGCCACAGGTGCGAGTGTTCGCCGGCACGCCGGAGCCCGGCGACGAGGCTGCCGCGTGGACGCGCTGTGTTGTGGCACTGCGGCAGTCCGCCGCGTTCGGCGCCGAGCTGGGAGTGCGCGTGAGTCTGCAAAACCACAATCACCTGCAGATTGCGCGCACGGGGGAAGACGTCGAGCGCCTGCTCCGGGACGTCGCCCATTCCAATCTGGGCCACGTGCTCGATTCTGGACAATACGCCGGATCGCCCGGCGCCAGCGGCTATGCCGACGACCCCGACCGCGCCGCCTACGACTATCTCGCCAGCATCGAGCAGACCGCGCCGTTCGCCACGCACGTGCGGGCCAAGATTTACGAGATGCGCCAAGGACGCGAAACCAGCCTCGACTACGAGCGCATCTTTCAGGCGCTGCGAAATGTGGCCTACAACGGCTGGGTGAGCCTCGTTTACGAGGGCCAGGGCGACGAGCAGGCCGACATCGCCGCCGCCGTCCCCATGCTGCGGCGGTTCATCGCCGAATACTCGACGCCGACCGCGACCGGCGAGTGAGCCGTTCCGTCGGGACTCAGGCCGCGTCGGGGCGCCGCTCTAGTAGCATGGCGCGCGCAATCGCAGCGAGCGGACTGTCCGAATGAGCGCGGAAACCATTGGCGTCCTGGGCGCGGGGCTCATGGGCCACGGCATCGCCCAGGTGTTTGCCGCCGCCGGTCACCCGGTGGTGATGGTCGACGCCGACCCCACGGCCTTCGACCGCGCCCGCGTCAAGATTCGCCAAAACCTCGACTTGCTAATCGAATACGAGTGGCTGGACGCGGCGGCGGCGGACGCCATCCTGCCGCGGATCAGCACCTCCACCGATCTCGCCGCCCTGGCCCCCGCCGATCTCATCATCGAAGCCGTGGCCGAAGACCCCGAGATCAAGCGCGAGGTCTACGGCAACCTGGCGCCGCACCTGCGGCCTGAGACGATCCTGGCGACCAACACCTCGAGCATCCCGATCCGCGTCCTCGCCGACGCCACCGACCGCCCCGACCGTTTCACCACCACTCACTTCTTCCGCCCGGCCTACATCATCCCCATGGTCGAAGTCACCAAGGGCGAGCGCACCTCCGAGGCCACCGTCACGCGGGTGCTCGCCCTCCTCCGCGGGGCCGGACTGCGCCCCGTGCGTATCAACGTGGACCTTCCGGGGCAGGTGGCCAACCGGCTGCGCCAGGCGCTGTTCCGCGAGGCGCTGGACCTGGTGGAGCGCGGCGTGATCACCGCCGAGGACATCGACGAGCTTGCCGGGTTCTCATTCGGTCCGCGCATGCCGCTCATGGGCGTGATCCGCGACCGCGATCTCGTCGGACTTGACATCACGGTCCGGGGCGCCGAGCGCGTCTGGCCCGACCTTTCGAACGCCTCGGAGCCGCACGCCTCCCTCCGCGACCTGGCGGATGACGGGCACCTGGGGCTCAAGACCGGGCGCGGATTCTGCGACTGGTCGGATGTCGATTTCGCGGCTTATTGGACGAAGCTCGAACGCCAGCAGCTCGAAGTGTTCGGCGCCCTGCGCCGCGCGGACGCCCTGCCGCGCGACTGATCCGACGACAATGCCGGGCGGCGAGCGCGTATCCTGCGCGGGACGCAGCGCAATGTGCGAAAGGCACGGCTCATGGACCTCGTTCGCTACGAATATCAGGGTGAGATTCGCCACGGCATCCGCGAGGGCGACAACGTCGCCGAGATCGAGGGCGACTTCTTCGGCGACATGCAGCGCACGGGCGCGATCGCGGCGCTGAGCGACGTCAAGCTCAAAGCGCCGACGATGCCGAGCAAGATCCTCAATATTGCCGGGAACTTCTACAGCCACCTGGGCGACAGCTCGCCGTTCACGCGGCCTCAGCCGTTCCTGGCCCCGCCGTCGTCGGTCATCGACCCGGGCGACAACATCGTGATTCCGGCGGGCAGCGTCAACGTCGACTATGAGGGCGAAATCGCCGTCATCATCGGCAAGCGGGCGCGCAAGGTCTCGGTCGACGACGCCCCGAACCACATCCTCGGCATTTGCCCGGCCAACGACGTCAGCGAGCGCGACTGGCAAAACGGCGATGACAAGGACGTGCAGTGGTGGCGCGCCAAGGGCGGCGACACCTTCTCACCCTTCGGACCGTGGATCACCACCGGGCTGAACTATCGCGAAATCAACCTCAAGACCCTGGTCAACGGCACGGTCGTGCAGGAAACCAACACCAAGGACGACATGGTGCACGACATCGACACGACGTTGAGCTTCATCTCGCAGCACATGACGCTCGAGCCGGGCGACGTCATCTTCTCCGGCACCCCGCAATCCACAACGGCGCTAAAGCCCGGCGACGTGGTCGAGGTGCACGTGGACGGGTGCGGCGTGCTGTCCAATCCGGTCGTGGCGGAGGAGTAGCCGCCGCCGGGAGGGCGTCTACCCCATGAAGGGTCGGGCGAGCAGGGCGCCGTATCTGAACTTCTCGGTCTTGAATTCCAGTTCCCGCTCGTCCTCGGGCGTGAGCGTGATCTCCAGGGCGGCGGCGTTGGTGCGAGCCTGCTCGGCGTACTTGGCGCCGGGGATGACCACGACGCTCGGGTGCCGCAGCAGCCAGGCCAGCGCCACCTGCGCCGGGTAGCAGTCGTGCCGTTCGGCCACCTCCGTCAGCGTGTCGACGACGGGGCCCGCGGCTTCGTAGCCCTTGTCGCGAAACCGCGGCGACCAGCGCCGGCCGTCGCCCGGCCGACTGTTGAAGTGATAGTTGCCCGTGAGCATGCCCTGGGCTAGGGGGCTGTAGGCCAGCAGCGTGACGTTCAACTCCTGGCATGCCTTGAGCACGCCGTTGGTCTCGGGCGCACGGCGCAGCAGGCTGTACTCGACCTGGTTCGACGCCAGCGGCACTCCGAGATCGGCCAGCCGCGCGTGCATTCGCCGCATGGCCCGCGCGGTGAAGTTGCTCACGCCCACGGCCCGAACGCGGCGATCGCGGACGGCGCGCGCCAGCGCCTCGGCGAGGCGCCGCTGGGGAATCAGGCCAATCGGCCAGTGGATCTGGTAGAGGTCAATCGTGTCGACGCCGAGGCGCGCCAGGCTGCGATCGATCGCGTCATCGACCGAAGTGGCGCGCAACCGCCGGGGTGACGGCCAATACTTCGTGGCCACCACCGTTCCCCGCGACGCACGGGCCAGCGGGCCGAGGATTCGCTCCGACTCGCCGCGCCCGTAGATCTCGGCGGTGTCGAACAGGTTGCATCCGGCGTCGCGCGCGGCGGCAAAGGCCGCCTCCACGTCGTCCCGCCGGTGCACGCGGCCATACTTCCAGTACTTGGTGTCGCCCCACTGCCAGGTGCCCACGCCAACCCGACCCACGGTGATGCCGGTGGCTCCCAGGCGGCACGTGTCGCTCACGCGCGGTCCAGTGGGAAACGGTGCGTCAGACATATGGGCGACCCCGAGAGGACTCGAACCTCCGACCTTGTGGTCCGCAACCACACGCTCTATCCAACTGAGCTACGGGGTCGGCGCGGCAAGTCTATCAACCGGGGGTGGCTCGCCCCCTAGTGGAAGATCGTTGGCCCAGGCCCGCCGGGCCATGTGCCCCGCGGCCACGAAGATTGC
Organism: Chloroflexota bacterium; assembly: GCA_034428595.1. Lineage (GTDB taxonomy): Bacteria > Chloroflexota > UBA11872 > UBA11872 > UBA11872 > JAJECS01. Next base: position 31,881 of record DAOUHO010000129.1, read on the forward strand.
GAGGTCGGCGGCCGCGTGCATGACGATGGCCGGAATGATGGACCAAAAGTGCGCCGTGACGATTCCGAAGAGCGCTCCGCCGAGGGTCCCAAGGACCAGGAACGAGACCGGAAACCGCGCAATGGCGTGATGCACGCCGAACACGACGGACGTAATCGCGATCGCCCAGGGCATGCCCACCAGATTGGCCAGCCCGAACATCGCGGCGCCGCGGAAGAACAGCTCCTCGGCGACCGGATTGAGCACGGCGAAGAAGGGAAGCTCCAACGCCAGCGCGGACCGGTCGGGTGCTGCGCGAGGCCGCCACAGCCAGCGACGGTACGCCAGCGACACCAGGGCGGCGCCGAGGGCCAGGGTGGCGGTCAGCAGCCAATCGCGCAGGTTGAGGCTTAGCCGCAATCCGATCGCCGACGGGTCGATGCCCGCCACGGCGATCCAGATCAGCGGCGCGGCGATCAGCAGCACGATGCGCGTGGGGAGGTCCCAGCGCATCCAGGCCCAGGCGTCGCGCCAACCGCGCCGCGCGACGAGGGCGCCGCCGGTCGCGGACGTCATTGGCCCTTCAAGTCCATCGCGGCCCTCCGTCTTGTCGGATCGATACATCTTGCCAGCGGCACACTCCATGCGCGCCGTGACCCCGCGTCGGTTCTGCGCCGCGGACTCCTAGGGCCGATATGCCTCGGATGCGGCCAGGCGCCGGCCGTACTGACGGTCGTAGTACTGCTGGAACTCGCCGGACACGATCGGCTCCCACCAGTCGCGGTGCTCGACGTACCAGTCCACCGTGTGGTCCAGTGCAGCCTGAAAGTCGTACTCAGGCCGCCAGCCAAGGTCGTGCAGCCGCGAGGCGTCCATGATGTAGTCCCAGTCGTGGCCGGGGCGGTCCTCCACGAACCGGATCAGCGTTTCGGGCCGGTCCAGCCGCTCCAGAATCGCTTTGACGACGGTGAGGTTGTCCCGGTTGTTGCCGGCGGCCACGTTGTACACGGCGCCGGGCTGCCCCCGTTCTAGAACGGTGAGGGCGGCGCGGGAGTGGTCGTCCACATGCAGCCGATCGCGGCGCTGCTCGCCGCGGCCGTAGACGGGCAGCGGCTGATTGAGCAGCGCATTGATGGTGAACAGCGGCACGGCCTTTTCCGGGTGCTGCCAGCCGCCGATGGTGTTCGCTCCGCGCGTGATGGACACCGGCAGGTCGTACGTGGCGTGCAGCGCCAGCACCTGCAGGTCGCCGCCGGCCTTGCTGGCCGAGTAGGGACTCCGCGGCCGCAGCAGGTCGTCCTCGCGAAATGCTTGGCCGTGGCTCTCGCCGTACACCTCGTCGGTGCTGACGTGCACGATCCGCTCGACGCCGGCGTCGCCGGCCGCACTCATCAGGACGAACGTCCCGGTGACGTTGGTGCGTAGAAAAGCTTGGGCGTCCTGCAACGACCGGTCCACGTGCGTCTCGGCGGCGAAGTTCACCAGCCAGCGCGCCCCGGCGAGGGCCGATGCCACAGCGTCCGGGTCGGCGATGTCGCCCGTAATGAACTCAGCGTCAACGCCCGCCAGACGGCTGCGGTAGCCGGCGTAGGTGAGCTTGTCGAGCACGCGCAGCCGCCACTCCGGGCGAGCCGTGGCGATATAGCGCGCGAAGTTCGCGCCGATGAATCCCGCGCCCCCGGCAATGACCAGGATTGGACCGTCTGCCATGCGGTATTCTAGCGGCGGCGGCCCGTGCGGCCGCTGCTCATGGGCGCCGGACGTGGGCTGCTAGGCTCATTTTCCGCCGACTCAACGCCACCGACTCCGCATGCCGCCACATTCACCCTTCGACTGGCTCGACGCGTTCGGCGACGAGGAGCCAGTCATCGATCCCGGCCGCCATATGCGCGAGATGGCCGAGCGCGCGGGCGAAGCCGAGCGCGCCGCCGGCGCCCCGCTGGTGCTTGCCTCGTTCATGCCGCCGACCGTTGAGGTCATGGCGGACACGATTGGGGCCCAGCCCACGTGGCGCTCCAGTGTGCGCGTCGGCGAGCTCGATGGGGCGCCGGCGGCAGTCGCCAGGTTGTCCGCCGGGGCGTCATGGACGGTGATGACGCTTGAAGGGTTAATCGCGGGCGGCGCGCGCACCATCCTCATCGGCGGCGCGGTGGGCAGCTTGCAGCCGCACATCCACATTGGTCACCACGTCGTGCCCACCGGCGCGCGGCGCGAGGAGGGCACGTCATTTCACTATGCCGGGCCGGAGCATGCGGCCGCCGCGTCCGGCCTCGCCACGCACGCGCTGCTGGACGCCGCGCGCGATAGCTCGCGTCCGGTTCACGAGGGCCGGGTCTGGACCACCGATGCGCCCTACCGCGAGT
>DAOUHO010000130.1:0-1790 GCA_034428595.1 Chloroflexota bacterium
CCCGAGCCGCTCCCAGTCCACCGCGTCGTCGATCCGCTCCAGCCGCTGGTTCTGGCCCAGCGTCTCCGACACCACCGCTTCGGCGAGCGACGGTCGGCCCATCTCCCGGTGCATATGCCCGCTCCCCACTCTTCGACCTGGCAACACCCTATGGTCCGCCCCGCCCCTCGATTTACGCAAAGGTCTCCCTCCGCGGGAATGACGACCACAACAGGTCTGATTGCCTCGCTACCAGTCGCGGCGCCGTGAGGACCGGCAACGGGTAGAATGTCGGGCGGGGTGGAGCAGTGGTAGCTCGTCGGGCTCATAACCCGGAGGTCGTCGGTTCGAATCCGACCCCCGCAACCAGCCCTATCACTTCCAGGCTCGGCGACTGGCTGTTCGCGCGCTTGAGATTCCCGCAGCGGTGTGTAGCATACACACCGTAGACAGCCGGCAAATCCTGTGATGTCTACGCCGCGATGGCTGCATGCGTCGAAACGTCAGGGGTAGTCATCACCACTTCACGCATCCAGACTAGCCTGGTCGGGTCACAGTCAAACATCCGGCCAAGGACATCCCGATCGGCACGTTGCGGAGAATCTTCCGTCAAGCCGGCTGGCCCTGGGAGGACCGCAGATGCAGTTTCCAGTCGTGCTTCACAAAGATGGCGGCACCGGCTATGGAGTCACCGTGCCCGATCTGCCGGGTTGCTTCTCGGCAGGCGACACGCCCGAGGAAGCCATCGTCTCGGCGCATGAGGCTATCGCCTGCCATGTCGAAGGCTTGCTCATGGACCGCGAGCCCATCCCGGAGAAGAGCAGCCTAGAGATCCATCAATCCAACGCCGACTATGCGGATGGGATCTGGGCGCTGGTTGACGTGGACGTTTCAAAGCTGTCTAGCAAGACAATCCGCGTCAACGTCACCATGCCGGCGCGCGTGCTGTCGATCGTCGACGAGGCCGCGAGTCGGGAAGGCGAGTCACGGTCGGGATTGCTCACGCGCGCCGCACTCCAATTCGTGGACCGGAGAATCGACGCGCCATAGGATCGTCCCGCTCGATGCTTTCCAGCGAGTCATTCCGCAACTCCGCAGTCTGCTCAGCAAAGCCAGAGCCGGTGGCCCAGGCTGCGCGCAGCCTGGGATGGGCCCCAAAGTCGCGGCGGTTTCGCTCGGTCAGCCGCGTTCCGGATAGCCTCGCCGGCGCAGGGGGACTCTGGGGCTGACTCCTGGATTCGCGACGTGGCGCGGCCAGTAGCCTTCGGCCAGCCAGGCCATCTGCTCGGCTGAGCCCTCGCCCACGCGGCGGATGCCCTCCTCCGACGAGCCGCCCGCGTGGGGCAGCCAGAGCACGTTGGGCAGGTCCACCAGCGGGTTGTCTGGCGTCACCGGCTCCTGCTCGAACACGTCCAGCCCGGCGCCGGCGATGCGGCCGGTTTGCAGCGCTTCCAGCAGCGCCGCCTCGTTGACGACGGCGCCGCGCGACACGTTGATGAGCACGGCGGATGACTTCATGCGCGCCAGCAGTTCGCCGTTGACGAAATGGTGCGTGCCGGCGTTCAGCGGCAGGTGCACAGAGACCACGTCGGCGGTGGTGAACGCCGTTTCCAGATCGACGAGCTCGACGCCGAGGGCGGCGGCCTCCCAGGGCGACACGGTGGGTCCGTAGGCGATGCAGCGCATGCCGAAGCTCTGCGCTCGCACCGCCACCGCACGCGCGATGCGACCGAAGCCGATCAGCGCCAACGTGGCCCCGCGCATGTCGCCGATGGGCCTGATTTGGGCCTCCCAGGCCGGGATGGCGCGGT
>DAOUHO010000131.1:0-11548 GCA_034428595.1 Chloroflexota bacterium
CGTGGAGGCGCGAGGGCATGCATCGCCTTGTCATCGACCTACCTCCAGCCCGGGACCATGCGCGCGAAATCTTCACCCAAGAATATTGGGACCCCCTCTGGACGGCTGACGTGCCGGGCTATGCCGCGAGCGTCGAACCGTCTGGGCGTGACCTGCTGCGCGTCCGCACCGAGGCCGGCGCCTCCGGACGCCTGGTGCTCGAATATCGCTTGCACGGAGCGTTGTTGGCGGGCCACGTCCTAGCGTGGGCGGGACTCTTCGCGTGGGGCGTATGGACGCTGTGGCCGCATCGACCGCGACCAGGTCGTTGGCGACCATGAGGATCGTCGGATGGCTCCTCGCCACGGTGCTGGTGTTAATGCTGGGGGCGGCGGCCGGCCTGGGGTGGAAGCCGCTGACCACCGCCAAGAACCCGGTGTCGCCGAGCTTTGGGCTCGGACCGCTCGTTGGCTCGCTCACGCAGTCGGTCGCCTTCGCCGGCGGCCCCATTGACACCGTGACCATCTGGGCGCGGAGTGATGGCGGTCCGGCAGCCACCGCGGATGTTCACCTCCTGGGTGACGCGGGCGGCCTGCCGCTCCGGTCGGCTCGCTTCGAGGCGCCACCGAGCGCTGAACTTCGCGAGGTATCAATCGCGATCGCCCCGGTTGACCTTCCGGTCGGACCGCTCGCCATCCAAGTCGTCGCGCTCGAAGACAGTCCGGCGGATCTCTATGTTGGGGCGACGGGGAACGATGCGTACGCGGGTGGGCAGCTCGGCGACCAGTTCGGCCGATCGCCGGTTGACGTCGATCTGGCCTTTGCAGCCACCGGCCACGCCGGTGCGCTCACCCGACTGCGAGTGCAGGCAACCCAGTCGCCGCTCTATCTCGGCGTTGGCCTCGCCGCTGCCCTGCTGGCGGGGACCGTGATGGGGCATGCTGCCTGGTGGTCGCTGGACCGGCAACGGTTTGGACGGCCGGTGGCGCTAGCAGCGAGCGGCGGGGTGACCGCCGCGTTCGTCATCGCCCTGCTGCACGGGCCGGCCGCAATCACATGACGCTGGCGGTGCGCGACGCCCACTCCCGCGACCGTCGGCGGGTGCTCATGTTGTCACCCTTCGCCTCGCCCAATCGCGGCGGAGTCGAGACGCACATCGACGCGCTGATAGCCGCACTGGCGCGACGCGACATCTGGGTGACGCTGCTCACGCACCAACCCCTCGTCGCTCCGGTGAAGGCCCCGTCGCGCGAACCGCTCCCGAACGGCGAAGCCATCCGCATTCCGTGGTTTGGGCGGGGATGGCATCCGCGCATCGAGCCATACGCGCCGCTCGTGTTTGCCTACTTGGTGCCGGGCCTGCTGGCGGGCGCCGTCCGACACCGCATCCGTCATAGCGACGGCTTCGACGTCATCCACGCGCACGGGTTGGCCGCCGCGGTGGCGGCCTTGGGGATGCGCTGGACCGGTGCGCGACAGCCGATCATCGTCAGCATGCACGCCATCTACGAGTTGCGGCAGCGCCGGCTGCTCGCGCAGGCCGTGCGCTCCCTGCTCGGGCGCGCGGATCGGGTGCTGACCGTGAGCGAGGCTTCCCGGCAGGAGCTGCTGGCCATCGGCTTGGATCCGGCTCGGGTCACCGCCCACCAGCACTGGGTCGACCTCGAGGTGTTTCGGCCACGCAGCCAGGACGAAGCTCGCGCAAATCTCGGCTGGCCGGAGTCGGCGCCCACCTGTCTCTTTGTTGGCCGACTACTCCGCAAGAAGGGTGTGGGCATCATTCTCGATCTCGCGCGGCGGCTGCCCAATGTGCAATTCCGGATGCTGGGCGCCGAGGGTGATATGGGAGCCGAGGTCGCGGAGGCTTCAACGGCGTTGCCGAACTTGACGCTCATGGGGGATCCCTCGGGGCCAGGGATATCTAGGCTCGACACCATCGCGACGATGTATGCAGCGGCTGACTTGCTGCTGGTGCCGTCGCAGTACGAAGAGGCGGCGGGAATCGTGGTGCTTGAGGGCAGCGCGGCCGGCACGCCAATCGTCGCGAGCAACCTCGGCGGTCTTCGAGAAGCCGTGACTCCCGAGATCGGGCGGCTCGTTGAGCCGAGCGCCGAGGCGTTCATGGCGGGACTGCAGGACATGCTGGCCGATCGCACCGGCTTGAACGTGCTCCGCGAGCAAGCACGCGCCGCGGCCGAGCGCCGGTTTTCCGAGCGGAACGTGGACGTGATCGTCCAGCAATATGGCTTCGACGCCGACAACGGCGACGAAACCGGCGGTGTCGCCTAAGAGTTGTTAAACGCGGTTTCCTGAACGTGGTGGCGGTATCCAGCCGACTCGCTCAGGCAGCGCTTCGGCATACTGCCTGCCATGGCGGATGTCCCCGGCATCTCGATCGTCATTCCCACGCTCAACTGCGCGCGGAGTCTGGACGTTGCGCTGCGGTCCATTCGCGCCCAGCGATATCCGGAGGATCGGCTGGAGATCATCGTCGCCGACGGCGGCTCAACCGATACGACGCGGCATGTCGCCGAATCGTGGGGCTGCACGGCGGTCGAGAACCCATTGGTCACGGCTGAAGCCGGCAAGGCCGCCGGTCTGGCGCGCGCGACCCATGCAATCGTGGGCTTTGTCGACTCTGACAACGAATTGCCGTCGCCGTTCACCCTGGAGGCTGTCGTCGACGCGCTGGCCGATCCACAAATTGCGGGCGCCGAGCCCATTCAGTTCACCGCCCTGGACACGATGCCCGCGCTCGACCGCTACTTCGCACTGCTCGGCATGAACGATCCCTTCGTCCTCTTCCTCGGGACCTACGACCGCGAATGCCTCGTCACGGGCAAGTGGACCGGCGTGGATCACGAGGTCTACGAGGAGACGCCCGCCTACCGCAAGATTCGCTTCCGTCGGGAGCGCCTGCCGACGGTGGGGGCCAACGGCTTCTTCACCCGGCGGTCAGTTGCCGCCGCCGCCGTGCGCGACGGATATCTCTTCGATGTCGACATCCTCCACTCGGGCACCTCCGGGTCGTTCGTCCATGTCGCCAAGCTGCACCTTGGCATCGCGCACCACTACGCCCAATCCCTGCGACAGTTCGCCCGCAAGCAAACGCGGCGAGCGCAGGATTTTCTTTACTTCAGCGCAGCCGGCATGCGGACCGGGACGACCGCCCCGCCGTGGCGCGGCGCCCTGCTATTCGCCGCCGCCACGCTGACGGTCGTGCCCCTGCTGGTGCAGGCGGCGATTGGCTGGATGCGTCAACCCGATCGCGCGTGGCTTTACCACCTGCCCGCGTGCTGGATCACGCTCGTCGTCTACGGCACGGTGACGCTGCGACGCCTGCTGGGGGCGGCGCGGCCGCACAGCCGCGCCGAGTGGGGTCGATAGCGCTTCCGGCTACGCCGCCCAGGGCGCGAGAACTTCAAAGCCGACGCGCAGCAGCCCAAGGCCCGCCGCGACGCACAGCAACCCGGCCGCAGCCACGACTGATCGCGATCGGTCGGCAAAGCGATGCCAGACCCAGGCCAGCGCCAGACCGGCGACCGTAATCACGGTCGCCAGCGCGAAGACGGCGCCGAGCGCGTGTGCGCGCAGCACCTCCATCCCCAGGGCCGCGGGCGTGACACGTCGCCAGGTCTGTAGCACCAGATCGACAGAACCTGTGCCTGGATCGCTACCGATGGCGGCTTGTCCACCCCCATAGGGATCGGTGTGATTGGCCTGAAGCGCAAGGGGCGTGGGTGATTCGGGCGGATTGACGACTTGGACCTGCAGGAACCGGGCGCTCGTATCCACCGTACCCGGAAGATCGACCCGTATCTCGCCGTCGGCGGCAATCCCAACAGTGGACTCGACCAGCACCACCGCCGCCGGATCGCCGACGTCGCGCACCCGAACCGTGACTGTCTCGGGCCACGGACTGACCGCGCGCAGCTCAATGCGGCGCAGCGGCGTGGCCGGAGCCGCGAACGTCTGCTCCAGGCTTCCGCCGGCAAACGCGGGCCCAAAGTCCAGGTTGAACGCGTAGGTCGGGAACGCCGGCCACTGGCGTTCAGCGCCTCCCAGCGCCAGGGCGGCCGCCACGGCCGCGACTACACTCAAGGCCGCCAGCACACCCGGCGCCACCCCAAATCGCCGCAACATCATCGGCGGTGACTCGCCGCCCAGGTCGTAGCCTTTCGCTGCCGCCGGCCGTCTGGCGGCTCAGCGGGCGGATGGCAAGCCCCTGGGCTCTGGCGTTCGCCGCCGGCGCGCTGGTTGTGGTGGCGGTGTTCTGGGCCGTCATCACGACCCCCGGCGACTTGCAGCAGCGCGATCTTTATCCCTCGCTCTTCCTGGATCGCGTCGTCGAGCACAGCGTCTATCCCCTGTGGTCGCCGCGCGAAACGCTGAGCATCGCCGGCGCCGGCCGCCTGCCCATCACGCTCGCGCTCGTTGGCGTCGCCAAAGCACTCGGCCTGGACGGCGCGACGTATGCCCGCCTGATCGTGCTGTGGATCGCGGGCGTCGGATATGTCAGCGCCTTTGCGGCCTTTGCGTTGTTCGCCCGCTGGCGCACTGACATTCCTCGCACCTCCGCAGCCATGGGCGCCATGGTCGCGGCGGTGGCATTGGTGGTCAATCCCTGGACGATCGCGCGCCTCGAGCACAGCTGGCTGCTGGCCCAATGGTCGGCGATGCCGCTCGTTGTGGGGCTCTTTCTCGAGGGCACGCGAACCACGCAGCGGCGCTGGATCGTTGGGTCCGCCCTCGTCTTCGCGCTCCTCGGCGCGGCGCAGCCGCACTACCTGGTCTTCACCACGCTCATGATTGCCGCGTGGGTCGTCGGCACGATGGTGCAGTGCCCCGTCAAGCGCCGCCGGGCGCTGACCGACTGCCTCGTGTGGGTGGCGGCGGTCGTCCCGCTGTTGGCCTACCAGATCGCGCCGTTTGTCGCCGTCAAGCTCTTTGGGGGCAGCCCCGACCCGGCCTACACGCTCATGGACCAGACGCGCACGGTGCTCGCGCGCCACCAGGACCTGCCGACCACGCTCCAGGGCGCCGCCAACGCCAACTGGCACGAGCTCTTGGTTCCCGCGGGCGCCAGCCGGCTGCCCTGGGAGTTCGCCGGATGGGCGGTGGCGGCGCTGCCGCTCGTGGCCGTCGCCCAACGCCGTTGGGGACCGCCGGCGCTCTATCTGGCCGTCGGCGGGTATGCCGCGGCCCTGGTCGCGGCCGCGTCGAACTGGGCGCTCACGGCCGATGTCTACCAGGCAGCCGTGAACGCCGTTCCCGGCCTGTGGGTCTTTCGGGAGCCGGACCGGGTGGTCGGACTGCTCATCATGGCGCAGGCCTTTGGCGCTGGCTTCGTGGTCGCCGATCTTGTGAGCCGGGTTGGGGCCGGCGGGCTAACGCGAAGCGCGCTCGGGCCTTCACTGCTGGCGGGCTATGTCGTGCTCGCGCTCGGCGTCCACGCGGTTCCCGCCATGCCGCTGCTGTGGAGCACCGATCAGCCCGGCTACGTCCCCCGGCCGTTGCCGGCGGACTATCGCGACGTGCTGCGCGCGGCGGACGCCGCTGCGGGGCCGGAGGGGCGAACGCTTGTCGTGTCCTCCGATGACCGGCCCGCGCCCTGGGACCCGGCGCGCACCCTGCGCCTGATGGAGGCGGCGAGCCTGGCGAACCCATCCCTTTCCGGCGACACGCGTTCGCCGGCGCCGCCTTCGCCCGTCCCCGGACGATGGGTCGAGTTCATCAATGGGATCGAGCCTTCCGAGGCGCTCGCCGCCGCCCGACGCGCGGGATTCAGCCACGTGGTGGTGATGCGCGACCAACCGGCAGGTGACGAGCTGGCCGCCGCGCTCGCCGCACTGCCCGACGCTGCCGTGCTGGCGTCCGGCCCGAACGCCGTAGCGTTCGATCTTGGCGCCGCCGCGCCGCTGCTCGAATCCACCAGCGCCGTCTGGAGCGACTGGCTGGATGCCGCCGCGCTCCCCGGCACGACGCGCATCCTGGCCAACCACCGCGCGCGTCCGTCGCTGCCCGACTCGGTCACCCCCGCGCAGCCAACCACCGACGCAATCTTCGCCGTCGCCGACGACGTCGAGCTTATGCCCGTTACCGGCTGGTTTGGCTTCCACGGCTCGCGGGGCGGCTGGACCCGCGGCGGCGCCTACGCGGATGAGCGGCAGTCCTGGCTCAAACGGCTTGGGCGAGAGGGCCTCCACGACTGGGCGTCGGACTACGGCCTCGGTCTAGCATTCGCCAAGCCGGGAGACGAGCGTGAGGCGCTGCGGATTCACGTCCCCGACGACCGCGACCGCGCCGTCTGGCTGCGTGTCTTCACCAGCCCTCGCTCGACCTGGATCGAGGTTGCCCATGGGCGAGATCGCGCCCGCCTCACCACCTCCGCCGCGACGACCGGCTGGCGCTGGATGCGTGTCGGGGCTGCGGCGGAGGGAGACATCAGCGTGACCGCCGGTCCCGGGCTCGAAGCCGTGAGCACCCTGGCCCTCGCGCCCACGGCGTGGCGTCCGACAGCGGCTCAGGCTTCGCCCGCATTGGTCCAGCCGCGCCTGGAAGTCTCGACGCGTGAGCCCACGCGGATCGAAGCAACCGCGCGCGGCGCCAACGGCTGGGCATTCATCGTTCTCCGCCGGGCTTACGACCCCACCTGGCTCGCCCGGGTGGACGGCGAAGCGTTCGCGCCGGTGCTCGCGGACGGCCTGTGGAACGGTTATTTCGTGCCAGTCTCCGACGGCTCGACGATCACCTTCGAGTACGCGCCGCAGCGCTGGTACGACCTCGGCATCGCCATCGCCGCCGTCGCCGCCGGGGGACTGGCCGCCAGTCTCACGATCACCGGCGCCAGTTGCTCGTGGTGCCGGTCATTGATCCGGAACGCCAGGAGGCGCGAGGAGATCCGCTGACGCAACCGTGCCGCTGCGGCAGGGGTTGCCGACGCTGACGGCCCATGTTGGCCGGGTCCCGCCGCCGCCTTAGCTCTCGAGCAAACGCCTTGCCGTCGCCTGCGCGTCGTCCAGCGTGGCGACGAACTGATCTGACGGAACGCGTCGCAGCACGTTGAGCGCCTGCAGGGTGATGGCGGGCCGACCTCCCAAACCCATCACGATGCACTTCGTGTCTTCGGCAATGGCCGTATCGATCATCTGCTCCACCACGAGCGCGGCGCTGTCGTCCATATAGAGCGTGTCGGAGAAATCGAGGATCACGACATCGTGGTCTCGAATGTCGACGCTGATGGCGTTGATCAGCTTGTTCGCGGAGGCGACGGAGAAACTGCCCCGCAACGACACCAGGCCAACGCGCGCGGCGAAGGAGTCCGCGCCGTCCGAACCGGCCAGAAAGCTCTGGTCGAGCAGCGGCGTGGAAACCACGCTGTCCATCTCCAGGCGCTCGAACTGTCGCGCGCTCGCCATTCCGGCGGCAATTAGGCCGATGGCCACCGCGGTCACCAGGTCCAGGAATACCGTGAGGCCCATCGTGATCAGCATCACCAGCAAGTGTTCCGGCTGCACGCGGTGGATGCGGGTGATGAACCGCCAATCGATGATGTCCCAGCCGACTTTGAGCAGGATTCCGGCCAACGCCGCGTGGGGGATGGCCTCAACGAATCGCCCCAGACCCAAGACCAACGCCAGCAGGATGGCCGCGCGGAGCACCCCCGAAACCGGGGTGCGACCGCCCGCGCGGAGGTTCACCACGGTGCCCAGAGTGGCCCCAGCGCCCGGCATGCCCCCGATGAAGCCGGCGGCCATATTGCCGATTCCCTGACCGATCAGCTCGCGATTGGGGTTGTGCCGCGTCCGGGTCATCGAGTCGGCGACCAGCGACGTCAGCAGGCTGTCAATGGACCCCAGCAGCGCAATGATCAGCGCCGGCTGCACCGCGGCCGCCAATGCGCCGAAGGACACGTCCGGCAGTTGCAGGTCCGGCAGCCCCGTTGGCACTTCGCCGATGAGGGGCGTGTCATTCAGCCACAGCACGCTCAGCATGGTCCCGGCCAGCAGCGCCGCCAGCGTCGGCGGCAGATACCTGCGCAGCCGGCTCGGCCACGCCACGCCCACCGCCAGCGTCACCGCGGCGATGGCCAGCGCGCTGTAGTTGATGTCGTGGCGCACGTCCAGCCAGGCGCGCACCGTTCCCACGGGTCCGCCCTCCGCGACCGGAGCGCCCACGAACGGCAGCGTCTGCACCAGGATGATGATGACGCCCACGCCCGACATGAACCCGGAGATTACGGAATACGGCGTGTAGGCGATGAAGCGACCGACGCGGATGGCGCCCAGCAGCAACTGGATGAGACCCGCCATGATGACGATGGTGAACGCTTGGGCGAGGTTGTCGGCGTTGGTGGCCACCACCACCGCCATGGCCACGGCCATGGGACCGGTGGGGCCGGAAATCTGCGACTTCGTCCCCCCGAACACCGCGGCGAAAAACCCCACGGCGATCGCGCCGTAAAGGCCGGCTATGGGGCCAAGACCCGACGCAACGCCGAAGGCCAGCGCCACCGGAAGGCCGACCACGGCCGCCGTGATACCGCCGAAAAGGTCGCCGCGGAGGGTCTTCAGGTTGTAGCTCACGACCGACGGCCCGCCGCACGTCCGGCCGCGGTCGGGCCGCGATGCCGACCGTGTGCCCTGACTGAATCTATGAGGTCCGCCGACTCGATGCTCGACGATTGCGGCCGGAGTAATGCGTTACGCCAAGCTGTTGCCACAGTGAGCAACGCGCCCCCCTCGCTGCCATGTGACGGGCCGCGTGGAGCCCGCCAAGGCTATCGAAACTAAACTATAGCACCGTACTTCTATGCCGACAATTCTTCTGAAAGCATCATGAGAACGATGGGCATAGACTCTCAATAGATTGTGGATCACTAGCCGCTGGAAGATCCAGATTTGTGGGTTGATAGAAGTCGGCACAAGATGCGAATACCGGCTAATCCGCCGTAACCTCCGTGAGCTTTCCGGAGGCGCAATCGTAGATGAACCCCCGAATCTGGTCCTTGTGCGGTATGAACGGGTTGGCGTGAATTCGGGCTATGGACTGCCGCACGTTCTGATCAAGATCCGCGAATGCTTCGAGCGCAAACGCCGGACGCAGCCCCGTCTCGGCTTCAATCGAGTCTTTGAAGTCGTCGTCGCGAAATTTCAGCATGCCGCAGTCAGTGTGATGGATGAGCATGATCTCGCGGGAATCTAGCAGGCGCTGGGAGATCACCAGCGACCGAATCACGTCGTCGGTAATCACGCCGCCCGCATTTCGGATGACGTGAGCGTCGCCTTCCTCGAGCGCCAGAATTCTGTGCACGTCAATGCGCGCGTCCGCGCACGCCACGACCGCAAGCCTGCGCCTTGGCGCTGCGGTCAAGTCCGTCGCGTGGAAGCTTGCCGCATAGCTGACGTTGCTTGCCAAGACCTCATCGATTTCGGTCACACCGTGCTCCTCTCATGCAGGAAAAGCAAGAAATAAAGTGACGATAGTAGCCAAACAATATACCACGACGCTTGCTTCTAATTGAGACCCGTGCTGCGCCAACATGTGCCCTAACCCGCGGCGCTTCGACGAGGACGGCTTAGGTCCGCCTCATGAATGCGGCAAGGGCGGGCAGAATTCGCTCGGGCGCCTCTTCGGCGAGAAAGTGACCGCAGTCGGCGAATTCGTTCGCCACGACGTTCGCCAGGTCGGACTGCCAGCGTTTCAGGCATCTGCTTCGCAACGCCCTAGCCGAAGGCTGGCTTGTGAACCATCAGGTAAAGCGAGATCACGGGCAGAAGGATTGCCAGCACGCCCCAGAAATACCAGCGGCGGATCGCCGATGTGAACTGCGACGGCAGCGAGTCCGGATAGGCCGACGGGTCTGAGAACACCGCCATGCGATGTTGCGCGGGGATTAGTGCGCCTACCCAGATCACGCCGGATGCAATGAAGAGCGCCAGCGCGAGAGTGACCCACGAGATCTGGTGAAAAGCATCCCACCCGCCCCACCGGCCAAGCACCATCACGACCCCATTGATCACGAGCAGCAGCACGCCGGGCAGGGTGAACAGAAAGTCCGCCCGGATCACCGCCTTGGCCGAGAAGTGGATCACCGGGGTGCTCCGCGTCCGCTCCGCCAGCAGCATCCACACGCCCGTGACGATGATGTTGCCCAGAAAGACCACCGCGCCGGCGATGTGCATGAACACGTGCCACTGGTACGGGAACAGCGGCAGGGAGAGCACCACGACCGCGCCCGTCAGGAAGCCGTAACCAAACAGCTCATTCCGGCTGATGTAGCGCATGGTCGATCCTCCGGGCGGCGCTCAGCGGCGATTGAGCATAGCGGTCCGCGAATGGGCGGGCTATTTCGGCGGCCGGCGGTTCGCGCCCCAAGCCAAGCGCGCCCACGGCTGGCGCGGCAAGGGCCAAAGTGGCAGCATTCTTGGGGGCGGACCGTGTGAACCTGCGGATCGGAGAGCGCCATGCTACTTACCGAGCAACAACTGCGATTCTTCGAGACCTTCGGCTACCTGGCGTTGCGGGGCCTCTTCCGCGACGAGGTCGACGCGCTCAACGACGCCTTCCGCGACGTGTGGACGGCCAACGGCGGCGGGCTGGACGGGGCCGCGGACGACCTGGACGAGCGCCTGACAATCGTGGTGCCGTTCGTCGATCAGCACCCATATCTGAGCTCGCTGATCGACGACCCGCGGATCCACGACATCGGCGTCTCGATCTGCGGCGAGGATTTCAACTACATGACCAGCGACGGCAATGTCTACTCCGGCGACACGCCCTGGCACTCGGACTGCAGCCACGGGGCCAAGCTCTCCATCAAGACTGCGTTCTACTTGGATCCGCTGGATGTCGCGTCGGGCAGCCTGCGGGTGATTCCGGGCAGCCACCTCAAGGGCGGCCGCTTCTCGCAGATGTTGAATGCAGTCGACTTCTACCGCGCGCCGGCCGACGCGCGCACCGGGCTGCCGGAGAAGGCGTGGGGCGTCCCGGGGCAGGACGTTCCGGCCGTGGCGCTGGCAACCGAGCCCGGCGACCTCCTGGTATTCCAGCACGAGCTCAAGCACGCGTCGTTCGGCGGCGGAACGCGGCGGCGCATGTTCACCATCAACATGCAAAAGCGGCAACCCGAGGACGACCTGGAGCCCGTTCGAAAGTCGGTCGGCAACCTGTCGCGGCACCTGATGGAACGGGCCTACGGCGACGTGATGCTCCAAACCGCCTCGCCCGAGCGCATGGTCCACCTCGAGCAGCGCCTCGCCAACGACGGCCACCTCGCCGCCCTCTCCGCCAAGGTCCGCGCCGAACGCCAGCAAGCAGCCGGCGGCTAACGCGAACCACAAGCGGCAATTCGGTCCCCGCTCGCCTGATGCGGCCTTTGCGCAACCCCTCCGTCATTCCCGCGAAGCATGTCCCCGCGCAGGCGGGGAGCGGGAATCCAGTGGCCGCTGAACCTGTTCGCGCACCAGTAGGGGCGGTTTGCGAACCGCCCGCGTCTCTTTTTTCAACGGCCCCCATAGGCCGAGGGCGGGGGTGAGGGCGATGCCCCCCCCCGCCACAGCTTCCCCCA
>DAOUHO010000132.1:0-1546 GCA_034428595.1 Chloroflexota bacterium
TCGCGTGGCCAGCCACTCGAACCACGGCGGGAACTCACGTGTTGGGGCGGATCGCGAAGCGCCCCTGGCGGCGATCGTGGAGAGGGAGACGAGGAGCGCTTAATCAGCGGCCAGCGACGTCAACAATGGTGGGCGCGATGCGGCGCAGGTCGTCCCACGAGACGGCGCCGGCGCGGAGGATGCGCGGGCGGTCGCCGGTGAGATCCACGATGGTGGAGGCGGTGCCGCCAACCGGTCCGCCGTCCAGCAGGTCGTCCACCGCGTCGCCAAGCGCCCTTCGGGCCTCGGCGGCGGTCGTGGGGGGCGGGTCGCGGTGGCGGTTGGCGCTGGTGCCGGTGATCGGAGCGCCCGTGCGTCGGCAAATCTCGCGCGTGACCGCCATGCCCGGCACGCGCACTGCAACCGTGCCGCGCGCATCGGTGATGTGGGGGTCGATTTCGGGCCGGGCCGGGATCACCAGGGTCACGCCACCCGGCCAGAAGGCCGCGCCAAGCTCTTCCAGATAGGGCGCGGAGGCGCCAACCACCGCGACTTGCTCCGAGGAGGCCAGCAGCACCGGCATGCCAGTGCCGAGCGCGCGGCCCTTGATGGCGGCCACGCGCGCCACCGCTTCAGCGTTGGCGATGCTGGCCGCCAGGCCGTAAAGCGTGTCGGTGGGAACCACCGCGACCCCGCCGCCGCCGATGACTTGGGCGCAGCGGTCGACGGCCGCCTCGGCGGGTAGCGTGGAGTGACTCAGGCGTCGGTCTCCTCGCCCAGCACGAACCGTTCGATGGCCAACGCCGCGCCGTCCTCGTCGTAGGTGCCGGTGACCCAATCGGCGGCGGCGCGCACGCGCGGATCGCCGTCGCCCATGGCCACGCCGAATCCTGCCGCGGTGACGAGATCGAGGTCGTTGAGGTTGTCGCCGATCGCCATGGTCGCCTGGGGCGAAATGCCCAGCGTCCGCGCGAGCAGATGCAGCGCTTGGCCCTTGCTCACGTCCTGCCCGATCGCCTCCGCAAAGCGCGGATGGGAGCGGGTAATGTCCAGCACGGATCGGAACCGCTCGTCGAGGTCGCTCACGATCGCCGGGACCTCGGCCTCGTCGGCCACGATGACAAGCTTGGTCGTGCCCTGGTGCACGGCGGCGCCAAGGTCGGGAATCAGCCGGATCGGCACGTCGGAGGTTTCGGCATAGAAGCGCCCCTCGGGCGTGGCCGCCTCCATATAGAGCTCGTCGTCGACGTAGGCGTTTATGTGCCAGTCTCGCGCCTTGGCATACGCCACGACGTCCAGCGCGGGTTGGACTGGCAGCACCTTCGAGTGCAGGGTTTCTCCGGTGGCGGGATTGCGCACCAGCGCGCCCTGGTAGCAGATGATCGGCGCGGTGACGTCCAGGTCGCGGGCGAACCGCCGCGCCGAGCGAAACATGCGCCCGGTGGCGATGGTCACGGCCACGCCCTGCGCCTGGGCGCGGCGAATGGCCGCTCGCACCCGCGGCGTCACGCCCTGCTCGCCGCTGACGATGGTGCCGTCGAGATCAAGCGCCAGCAGTCGGATCGCG
>DAOUHO010000133.1:0-22050 GCA_034428595.1 Chloroflexota bacterium
GAGGCCGGCCAGATCGTACGTCCCGTCGGCGTCGGCCATGACGATGAACTGGCCGCGGGCCGCGGCGAAGCCGCGCCGCAGCGCCGCGCCGTAGCCGCGCCGAGGCTCGTGCACCACCCGCGCGCCTGCCGCCGCAGCCAAGGCCGGTGAGGAGTCGGTGGAGCCGTTGTCAACCACGACCACCTCGCCGGGTTGCCCCGTGCGGGCCACGCCCAGTTGGGCGGCCTGCACGGCGGCCGTCACCGTGTCTGCCTCGTTGAGGCACGGCAGCACGACCGAGATCACCGGGCTGTTAGCGTCGTCCATGCTCTCCTGCCGTCGCGGCGCTGCCGGCGCCCCGGCCGGGACCTGCCCCTCGCCGAGGCCGCGGGTGCGCACCCGCGCCTTGCGGACAGCCGGATGGTAAAGGCTTGCCGCCGCCACCGCGAGACGCCGCCGGCGCGCGGTGAGCTGGGCCTATGACAGCTCGCAGCGGGCGGTGGCATGCTGCGGCGATGCCAACTTCCCCGACCACCCTGCGGGTCTGCTTCGTCATCCCCACCTATAACGAGGCAGCCAACATCACGCCGCTGCTCGAGCGGGTGGCCGCGTTGTACCCCGGCGAGGACACCGCCGTGCTTGTGGTGGACGACCACAGCCCCGACGGCACCGGGGACCTGGTGCGGGCGTTTGCCGAAGCCGACCCGCGCGTGCATCTGCTGGAAGGCCCCCGGCGCGGACTGGGCCATGCCTATGTGCGGGGCATCCGCCACGCGCTGGACGCGCTGGACGCCGAGGTGATCGTGCAGCTGGACGCCGACGCTTCGCACGATCCCGCCGACGCACAGCGCCTGCTGGACCGTCTTTCCGCCGGCGCCGACGTGGCGATCGGGAGCCGCTACGTGGCCGGCGGCGGCATCGATGATCGCTGGGGCCTGCGCCGTCGGCTGCTATCGGCATGGGGCAACCAGCTGACGCGGTGGGTGGCCGGCCTGCGGCACGTGCACGACTGCACGGCAGGCTTCAGGGCCATCCGCGCCGGGGCGCTGCGGGCGGCGGATGTCGGCGGCTTCAGCGCGCGTGGCTACGCCTTCAACGTCGTGCTGCTGCACCGCCTCAGCCGCGGCGGCGCACGCGTCGCCGAGGAGCCAATCTTCTTCCGCGAGCGCGACCGCGGACAGACCAAGCTGGGCCTGCGGGACATCGCGGAATATCTGCTCGTGATCTGGCGGTTGCGGCTCGGCGACCTTTTCCGCTGGCGCTAGACGTGGGAGACGCGCCCGGCAGCTAGCGTCCCGCGTCACGACCGCGCACTGTCGGGACCTCGGGAATTACCAAATAGTCTTGGGAGTTACTATTGTAACGATCTAGGATAGGCCAGTAACCGTAGGCGCGTGCCGCGCTCGCCGCGCCGTTGATTCCGGGAGGCCTGCTTGTCCCAGCCACGCCCCGACGCGTTGCCGCCACCGTCCGAGACCCATGTGCATGAACTGGAGCAGCACCTGCTGAGCGAGTTCGGCGGGCGCAACGCCCGCATCGAGCGCCTGCGGCGGCTGCGGTTCATGGAAGAGCCAGTGGACATTCCGGCGGCCTACCGGGCCACGACGCGCGAGGTGCGGACGCCGTTGGCGCGGGAGCAGCTCAAGCGGGTGGTGGGCAGCCTCACCGCCAACCACCCGACCGTCAGCGTGCCGCCGGCCGACCAGACGCCGGAGAACCGAGCCAACGCCTCGCGGCGCGAGCGCTGGACGGCCGCCGCCCTGCGGCGCATGAAGAACGACGCCGGGCGCGACATCTTCGGCATGTTCGTGGATGCGCTGGTGGCCGACGGCACTGGCGTGATGAAGCTGGTCTACGTGCCCGAGCGCTGGACGGGCTATCCGCGCCGCGGCGACGCCGGTCCCGAGACCGACGCCGCGTTCAATGAGCGCTCGACCCGGTTCAAGCGCGCGGCGCCGTTTCCGCTGGCCTGGCGCGACGTGGACGTGCTGACCTTCTATCCCCTGATCGGCGACGACGGGATCGAGGCCTGCCTGGAGATCGCCGAGCGCCCCAAGTGGCTCATGATGCGGCGCTACGGTCTGGTCGAAGACCGCCGATCGGGCCGTCTCACGCCGGCGGGGGGCGCGTCGGCGAGCGAGGGTCCCGCGGCCGCCGGCGGCAGCGTGCGCGTGGTCGAATACTGGGACCGCGAGCACTTCGCCTACCTGGTGGACGGCCACCTGGTGCGGCGCGGCCGCCACGCCTACGGCGCGGTGCCCTACGTGATGGCGCACGGCAACCAGTCGCCCAGCCGCGACCCGGCCAAGGCCGGCGAGTCCATGCTGGCGTCGGTGGAGTATCTCGTGCCGCTGCTCGACCGGCTGCTGACGATGAAGCAGAACGCGGTGCACCTCTACGCCTATCCGACGCCCAAGCTCACCGGCTTCGCCGGCAGCGACGCCGCGCTGGGAGACGACGGCCGCCCGCCGCCCATCGAGTTTCGACCGGGCGAGATTCTGCCGCTGTTCCCCGGTGAAGACCTGAGCCTGCTGCAGTGGTCGGGCACGCCCCCCGATCTGGACGAGCTGATCGCCCTCACGCGCTCCATGATCGACCAAGCCGGCGTGCCCACGGTGCTGTTCGGCATTGCGCCCGACGGCAACACCAGCGGGTACTACCTGAACCAGCTGATCAACGCGGCGCGGCTGTCGTTCAACCAGATCACGCGGCACGCCGAGCAGGCGCTCGAGCGCATCGTGCAGCTGGCCTGGCGCCTCGTCGAGCATCGCGTGCGCGAAACCGTCTACGTCTACGGCGATGACGACGCCGCGTGGCTGGGCCTGTCGCCCCGCGACATCAACGGCTACTACGCGGTGCGCGCCAAGCTGGAAGCCCTGGCTCCGGCGGATGAGATTGCCCAGGGCACCTACGCCGCCAACCTGGTGGCGGCCAAGCTGGCGTCCCGGCGCTGGGCTATGCAGGAGAAGCTGGGCATCGCCAACGCGGCGGAGATGCAGGCGGAGATCCTGCGCGAGGAGATGCTGGACGATCCGGAGGTCCGGCGCGAGCTGTGGCGCCGCGACGGCGGCGCGGCGGCGGACAGGGACCGCGCTGCGCCGCAGGCTGCGTCGTGATGGCGTCGAGACGACGGCCGTCGCCGCACGACTTCCCGGCCCGCTTTCGCACGCTGGCCGAGGAGCACACGGACGAGATCTGCACGGCCGTCATTGACCGCGCGCGCGACGGTGAGCGCTGGGCGACCGAGCTGGTGATGCAGTACGCCTTCGACCGCTCCGCCGAGGCGTCCGAGGACGCGCTCGTAAACTTGCTGGAGGAGATTCGCGCCCGCCTCGCGCACAGCGCGTGAGACGCTGTGGCGGCGCGTCGGATACGCGCCCAGTCCCGAGCAGCGGCAGGCGCACGACTCGCCGGCGCGCATTCGCCTGATCGCCGGCGGTGAGCGCGCCGGCAAGAGCCGCAGCGCCGCCATGGAGCTGTTCGGCCGCTGCCTGGAAGGCCGGCTCTACTGGCTGGTGGGCCCGGACTACGAGCTCTGCCGGCCCGAGTTCCGCTACCTGGCCGAGGCGTTTGCCGCCATTGGCGCCGTCGACAGCCTGAGCTTCCCCAGCTCGGAGCAGTGCCGGCTGACGCTGCGCACCGGGGCGCGGATCGTGACCAAGTCGGCCCGCGATCCGGCGCGGCTGGCCGGCGAGGCGCCCGACGGAATTCTGGGCTGCGAGGCGGCCCAGTTGCCCTATGAGGTCTACCTGCGGCTGCGCGGTCGCCTGGCGGAGCGCCGGGGCTGGCTCTGGCTGAGCGGCACCTTCGAAGGCTCGCGCGGCTGGTACGCCGACCACTTCAGCGCGTGGCAGGTGGTGAATGCCGACGGCGCGGCGTCGTTTTCCATCCCCACCTGGTCCAACCGGGCGCTGTTTCCAGGCGGGCGCGGCGACGCCGAGATCGAGGCTCTCGCAGCGACCTATCCGGCGGCGGTGTTTCGGGAGCGGTTCGGCGGCGTGCCCTGTCCGCCCGCGACCCTCGTATTCCCCGAGTTTGAACCCGCGCGGCACGTGGTCTCCGTCGACCCGGCCGCCGGCGAGGCCGTTGAGCTGGCCATCGACCCCGGCTACGCGGGTGCGTATGCCGTGCTCGCGGTAACCGAGGCCGCCGGCGTGGCGCGGGTGATCGACGAGGTCTACCACCGCCGCATGGTCGCCGCCGAAATCATCGCCGAGTGCCGGCGGCGCTGGTGGTGGCCGCGCGTGAGCGGCGGTGTGATCGACGTCGCCGGACGTCAGCACCACGCCAGCGCCAGCCAGGTCGAGATCTGGCAGGCCTTGGCCGGGGTGCGCTTGCGGTCCCGCCCGGTGGGGATCCAGGACGGCATCGACCGGCTGCGCACGTTTCTGCGCGACCCGGCCAGCGGCGAGCCGCGGCTCACCGTGGCGCCGACCTGCCGCGCGCTGATGCAGGAGTTCGGCAGCTACCGCTACCACGAAGCGCGGGACGACCGCCCGATTTCGGAGCTGCCCATCGACCGCGACAACCACGCCATCAAGGCGCTGGCCTACTGGCTCTACGACCGCTTCGGCCCGGTTGCGCGGCCCGCGCGGGCGTACCGGCCGTTCGCGCTGGTGGGATAGCGGCGCCGGCGCACCGGGAAACCGTTGAGCCGCTGCCCGTTGCTACCATTCGACGCCAGCGCGCGCCGCGGCGAGGGGTCGGGATGGAGAAGAAACCACGTGAGACGAACGAGCTCTCGCTCAAGCTCGACTGGTCGGGCTTCGAGGATCTGTCGATCCACTTCGTGAACCGGTTTGCCGTGCAGCACGACGCGCAGGCCAACGAGTTTTATCTCAACGTCGGCGCGGTGTCGCCGCCGCTGCTCATTGGGTCCGACGTTGATGTCATGGCCGCCGCCGCCAAGCTGCAGGAACGCGGCACGATTCCGGTGCATCCGGTGGCCCGCCTGGCCCTGACCCCAGAGCGCGCGCTCGAGCTGATCAGAGCATTGCAGACGAACTACCGGAACTATCAGGAGACCCAGGCGCGGCGCCAAGCCGACACCGACGCTACCGAGTGAGCAGCGTCGGGCTATCGACCCGAGCCATCGCTGCCGCCTGAGTCGCGCCGGCGGCGTTTTCTCGTATAGGTCTCCGCCCAGCCCGACCGCTCGGCTGCGGCGATCAGCTGAGTCCAAAGGTCCGGATGCACCGCATAGCGCGTATTCCGTCCCTTGCCCGTTCGCACGGCGGCGCCGCAGGACACCAGGTGCGTCAGGTCCGCGTAGGCGGTGGATGCGGACGCGCCGATCAGGCGCGCGTACATGGAGCTGGACACGGAGCCCGTGTCGATGATGTACGTCAGGCCCAGCGTCTGCCGCTCGTTCAGACGCGTGCCGAACTCGTCCCGCCACGCGTCCTGACGCCCCTTGAAAGCCACGATGAAATCTTCAAGCATGGTGGCGGCCGTGCTCAGGGCGTCGGTGTGAAACGCGGCGAATGGCGTCCCATCGACGGCCGCTTGGTAGTCGAGACCATGCGTGTCGCGGAGCGCCTGGTAGTAGCCGTCGCGGTTGCGCCAGATCACCACATTCAGCGCCAACATGCCCTCGGCCGACCAACCCGCCTGGTGCAGGATCATGTCGGCCAGGAGACGGGCCGTCCGACCGTTCCCCTCCTCGAACGGGTGGATCGAGACCAGGCCAGCGTGCGCCAGCGCCGCGATGATCGGCGGGGGATAGGTCTGCTCGGCGCTCCACTGCTGGACCTGGGCTACCAGTTGGTCCATCAGGTCGGGGATCCAAGCCGGCGGGGGCGGCCGATAGCGGATCTCGCGCGACTCCGCGTCCACGATCAGGCTCGGTCCCGTGCGGTACTGCCCACGGCGCCGGGACACCTCCTCCGGCAGACCCTTGAGGATCAGCGAGTTCATGGCGCGCAGCAGTCCCTGGTCGATCCGCACCGTCGGGTCCACCGCCAGTTGCTCCATCAGCTCATGCGCGCCCCACAGGTTCGTCAGCTCGCGCTCCTCGGGGCGGACCGGATCGGCCTCGCCCGAAAACACGACCCGGGCCTCTTCGTAGCCGAGGGGATTGCCCTCCACCTTCGCCGAGGCGAGCGTGCTCAAATAGCGTGCGCGCTCGCGGAAATAGGGCTCGTAGCCGCCAGGGACCAGCGTGCGGACCTCGTAGAGCCGCCGGAATAGAGAGTCCGTGTCGATATTGCCGACATCCGCAGCCAGCGTGAATTCCATGCGCTCAGCCAATGGATCAATTCCTTTCTATATGAAAATAATGCGCTCAACCCCACTTGTCAATGGAATAATCCCTTGGTCAATGCGATATATCATTCAATCAGGCCGCCCATCCGTGGTTCCGCTCTGCCCACACGCCTACCAGAACTGCTCCGGCGCGCGGGTGAAGTTGATCTCGGAGCCGGCGGCGCGCACCGCGGCCTCGCCGCCGTTGCACTCGACCAGATGGCGCTGGGCGGCCTTGGCCTCGGCCTCGACGGCCTCGGGGTCAACGAACGTCCGCAGCCGGGACTCGAACCGCCGCAGATGAGCGGCGCATGACGGATCGCCCGCCAGGTCGTGACGCTCTTCCGGGTCGTTCACCAGGTCGAAGAGCTGCGGCGGAAAGCCGTGGTAGTGCACGTATTTCCAATTCTCGTCGCGCAGCATGAAGGCGCCCGACACCGATCCACTGGCGTGGTATTCGGCGAACGTCGTGCGCGACGCCGGGCCTTCGCCACGCGCCAGCGGCCAGAGCGACATGCCGGGCAGGTTCGCATCGGCGGCTTCGAGCGGCACGCCGACTCCCTCGCAGATGGTCGGAAAGGCGTCGACCAGCGAGGCGCTCACGTCGCGCACCGCGCCCGTTGGCACGTCGGGTCCGGCCAGGATCAGCGGCACGGCCACCGCGCTGTCGTACATCGCGCTCTTGCCCCATAACCCGTAGTCGCCCAGCGTCTCGCCGTGGTCGCTGGTGTAGATCACGCGCGTGCGGTCGGCCAACCCGCCGGCGTCCAGCGCGTCCAGCACGCGGCCGATCTGCCGGTCCAGGAAGGTGCACATGCCCAGGTACGCGGCGATTGCGCGGCGCGTGGGCTCCTCGCCCGGAAACTCTTCGCGGGTTTGCACGCGCGCCTCGCGAAAGGCCGCCACGTGCGGATGATCCGGCCACTCGTCGGGCTCCCACTGGATTGGCGGCGGCACGTCGTCCAACGGGTAGCGCGCGAAATCGGCCGGCGGTGCGATCAGGGGAAAGTGCGGCAGCGTGAGGGAGACGAATAGGCACCAGGGCTCCTCGTGCCCTCCGGCCTCCTCCCGCAGCCAGGCGCAGGCCTCGTCGGCGATGGCGGCGTCGTAGCGCAGGTATTCCGAATCGCCCGGACCGGACGCGTGGATGTTCTCGAGCTGATGGCGCGCGGGCGGGATGTCCCAGCGGATCGAGCCGAACACGTCGCCGCGCTCGAACATCACGTGCATGGGGATGCGCTGGTCCGGCAGCCCGATGGCGTCGCGCGTGTTGCGGTAGTGCAGCTTGCCCACGGTGGTGACCTGGCGGCCGTGGGCGCCCAACCGGTGGCCCCAGCTTGACGCCGCGGCGCCGGTGTAGGGCATGGCGTTGTCCCAGGCGCCGATTTGGTGGCCGTAGCGCCCGGTGAGGAAGCTCGCCCGCGACGGCACGCAGATGGGGATGTTGCACGAGGCGTTGGTGAAGCGCGTGCCGCGGGCCGCCAGCGCGTCGAGATGCGGCGTCTGGACCAGCGGATGCCCGGCGCAGCCGAGCACGCGCGCGTTGTGCTCGTCCGACATGATGACGAGCTGGTTCAGCGGTTGCATTGGTGCTCCGGGGCGCGAGACCGCTCAGCGTCGCACAGGCTGTCGGTGCGCTCGTCTGGGCCTGCTAAGCCTCGTCCTCCAAAGCCATGGCTACGTCCGTCGCTCCCCGCAGGATCGCGCGATCGGCGGTCACTAGCGGCACGCCCAGGTGGCGCGCCAAGACCACAAACTCGGCGTCATAGGCAGTCAGTCCACACGCCAGCGCTGTGTCCAAGACGTCACTGCTCGGAACTGTGAAGAGACGATCCCCCAGCACCTCCACCGCGTCCGCGCACATCACCTCGGCATGCTCCTGCGACAGCGCATCCCGTCGCACCAAGCCCACCAGCACGTTGCGCAACTCGCTGAGCAGGGTTCCGGGTGCCGCCCACATGGGGTCCCGCTGCAGGAGCTGCGCTGCGCCCGGCCCGCTTGGGCCGCCGACCAGCAGGTAGACCATGATGTTCGTGTCGATCACGATCACGGGCGACCGGCGTTTCGCAACTCCCGCAGTGCCGCCTCGCTGAGGTCGACCGGACCCACGGTCTCATGCCGCTGGCGAATCCGCTCCAGCAGTGCCGTTACGTCCGCGGTTCCGGGGCGTACGGAAGCCGTGAGGCGGGCCAGGATTTCGCCGTTCAGGCTGCGATGGTTACGTGCTGCCGCCGCCTTCAGCTCGCGGTGCAGATCGTCTGGAATCCCCCGCAGCGCTACCTGCCGCATGGTGTTTTCCCAATAGTGGTATCAGAGAGATAGCATACCAGAATCATTCTCTTGATCACTACCGTCCCAGCGTACGGCGGATCGCGAACCGCCCTTTTGGACTTCCCGCGAGCATTCCCACGCTGCACGCAGCGCAGGCAACCGCACACCGACGGACTAGCGCGACCAAAGCCTACTGCGGCTGTACTCTATTTGCATACGTTACTAAAGTAATGTAGAGTTCTTTGTGTAAGCACGCACGCGGATGCGCCCGGCGCTCCGGACCCGGAGCCGCGCGAGTGGGTCCCGTGGGTGTGCGCCACGGTCGGCGCCCGGCGCCGCCGGGCCGGCCCGCAGGCGGCGGACGCGCCTCGCAAGGCGGATGGACGCCCGTGTGGACCGGCGCCGGCGCTCCGGCCTCCCGATCGACGGGCGCCGCACGCTTCCGCGCGGCTGGAAGGCGGCGGTCCGGCGGCATCACCGGCAGGAGTTCGGTCCGGTGCCCCGGCCGCCGCCTTTGGGACGCCCACACCCAAGGGCTCGTCTCCCGCATCCGCGCCGTGAGCCTTCATCACTCCCACGACGCCCGCTTGGGGCGTGAAAGGAGAGTCCATGGCGATTACGACGGGCGCCTCGATTGGAGACGTCGTCGACACGGTGATCGCCGAGGCGCGCCGGACCCAGATGCACCGCACGGTGATGGAGCCGCTCGTGCGTACCTACCGCGTGAGTCGCGGCGCCGGCGACACGCTGGAGATTCCCAAGTTCGGCACGGTCACGGCCGGCGCCCTCACCGAGGGCGTGGACATGACCAACCCGCAGACGCTGGCGACCACCAAGGTCACGATCACGCCGGCCGAGGTCGGCGCCCAGATCGTGATCACGGACCGGGCGCTGCGAACCGCGCGCGAGGACATGGCCCGCGCCGCCGGCCGCGTGCTCGGCGACGCGGTAGCCAAGAAGCTGGACGCGGACCTGCTGGGGCTGCTGGACGGCTTCGGCGCCTCGTTGGGCGGGGCCGGCGAGTCCATCACGATGGGGCACCTGCGCGCGGCGGTATCGCGGCTGCACGCGGCCGACGAGCCGGCGCCCATGCCCTACTTCGGCGTGCTGCATCCCTACCAAGCGCACGACCTGGCGGCGGACATCACGCCAGTCGGCACCTATCCGGTGCCCAGCGGCATCTCGCAGACGGTGCTCGAGAACCACTGGGTCGGGCGGGCCTTTGGGGTGGATCTGTTCCAGGCCGGGAACTTGTCGGTGGATGCCGACGATGACGCCAAGGGCGGGGTGTTCTCGCGCGAGGCGCTGGTCCTGGTGATCTTCAAGGACTGGGCGTGGAGCGCGAGCGCGACGCGTCGCTGCGCGCCTGGGAGCTCAACGTCGTGGCCGACTACGGCTACGCGGAGTACCAGGACGCCTGGGGCGTGGAGATGTACTTCGACGCCGCGGCGCCCAGCAGCTAAGCGGCGGGAGCCGCGGCCGAGATCGCATGAGATGGATTCGGCGCGGTGTAGGGGCGGTTCGCGAACCCCCCCTACCCGGCGGGCTCGATTCCGCCGCCGTCCGCACCGGGGCGGCCACACCGGCCGCCCCCCGCGCCTCGCCGCACAACGACGACCGGCGCTGCATGGCGCCGGCGATGAAGGGACGTGTGAATGTCTGGTCCGATCATCTGGATTCCGCGTGAGCGACGGGCGCGGCTGGTGCACCGGTTCCGGGGCGCGACGCCGCACTCGCCGGTGGTGGTGGTGACCCCCGACGCGAGCGAGGCCGCCGACGCGGCCGAAGCGGTGCTCGAACGCCAGCGCCGGCGCTTGGCCGACCGCGGCAGCGCCTTCAGCGAGCGGCTCGACGCCCAGCGGCCGCAATGGCGCGACGCCTGATGGGCGGGTTGTCGTGAGCGTCACGCGAGCGGCGCTGCGGCGGGCGGTTGCCGAACGGATGATGCGCACGGTGGTCGGCGTGGCCGGCGGCGGGTCCACCGTGGCGCTGGCCGACCCGGAGCAGCTTCAAGACGCCGGCGCGTCGGACGATCTGTGGATCGGCGCCTGGCTGCACATCACCGCGGGCGCCAACGCGGGCGAGGTCCGGCGCGTCACGGTCTACGACCCGGCGTCGGGATCGGTCACGGTGAACCGGCCCTTCGCACAATCCATCGACGCGACCTCGGAGTACGAGTTGCTGCGCCTGCTCTCGCCGGCGGAGCTGCATCAGGCCATTGACGACACGCTGGCGCGCTGCTGGCACCGAGCGCTGGCCGACCTGACGCCGGCCGCCGCCGACCAGCGGCAGTTCCCGCTGCCGGCGTGGGTGAACCGACGTCAGCAGGTCGTTGAAGTTTGGGAGCGTCGCGGCGAGCACCTGCGCGCGGTGGACTGGTGGCGGCTCACTCGCCATCCGGCCGCCAGCGGTTCGCCATTCTGGTTGGAGGTTGGGCACGCGCCGGGCGGGCGGCTGGCGGTCGAAGCCCTGCGTCCCTACCGCGCGCTGCCATCCGATGAGGCAAGCACGGACGCCCCGGCCGACTGGGTGGTGGCCGGGGCGCTGGCGCACGCGTATCGACGCTTGCGCCGCGATGCCCTGGCGGACGACGGGGACCGCTACGCCGCGCTGCAGCAAGAGGCCGCGCGTGAGTTTCAGCGGCTCTCGCGGCTCTACCAGCCACGGGCCGTTCGGCGGGTGCAACTCGGGGAGCGGCTGTAGATGCCGGGGGCACGGCGAGCTCCCTTCCCGTTTGACTGCGTGCTGCATGGGACGGGCCTGATGCTGGCCGACGACGGCGGATTGGCCTGGCGGGAGCGTCGCCTGGAAGCCTTGCCGCCGCCGATCTCGGGGCCGGCCCGCGCCTACGCGCAGTTTCCCTCCGAGCATGAGGCGGCCTGGACCACCGGCGACCTCACCGGCGGCTACGGCGCGAGCACGGCGCCCACGGACGGCGGGCGGCAGTACGCCCACGGCTTCGTCGACGCACGCTTTCCCAACCAAATCATGCTGCCGCCCGCCGTGGCGGAGGTGCGCACGGGCGCGAGCGGCACCGTGCGCGGCCATTTCGAGCTGGGCGGCGCGCAGTACGCGCTGATCGGATCGGCGGTCTACCAATCGACCGACGGCGCCCACTGGACGCTGGCGCACCGGTTTGCCGACGGCGTCACGCCGGTTTCGGCGGCCGTGTTCCAGGGCGCGGCGGCGGCGCCGCACGCGTTCGTCGCGGTTGGCGGTGGGCCCGGTGACGGCCCCTATTGGACGTTCGACGGCAACGCCTGGACGCCCCATCCGGGAGTGCTGGCGAAGCCGACCGCTGTGCTCGCCACGAGCGACGGCGGCGAGACCTACACCGATCAGACGGAGGCGGCCCAGGGTCGCCTGAGTGGCTCGGCCGGCGGCGGCGCTTGGCTGCTTGTGGGAGCCGACGCACCGTTCGACCGCTTGCGGCTGGACCCGCGCGAACGGATCAATCGGCGCGCCGCAACACTCACGGCCGAGTTCTGGACGGGCACGGCGTGGGCGCCCGTCAGCGACTGGGTCGACAGGACGAGCGTCGAGTCCGCCACGTTGGGGCGCGCCGGCCGGGCTGAGTTCACCGAGCCCGTGACGTGGCGTCCTTCGCGAATTGGCGACATCCAAGCCTTTTGGCTGCGCCTGTCGGTGACCGCGCCGCTGGACGGCGGTGCGCGGCTGCACGCCATGGCCGTGCACCAGCCCCGCAAGGCCGACAGGTTCCTCGTGGTCGGACAGGAGCTGTTGCGCCTGTCGTCGGAAGTAGGCGCACCGCGGATTTCCCGCGTGCTGGACGGCGGCAGCGCCGCCACCTGGACGGCCGGCGTGCCGGTTGGGGACCCGGGTCACGCCGTAACGGACCTTCGGTCGTTGGGCGACACGCCCTACGCGGTCAAGACCGACGGGCTGTTTCGCATTCGACCGTCCGGCGATGCGGCGTTCGAGGCGCCGTGGCGACATCCGATGGCGCCGCGGTCGGAAGTCCAACCACGCGGCGCCGCCGTGTGGCGCGGTGCCCTCTGGCTGCCGTCGCGGGAGGGGCTCTATCGCTTCACGCCGGGCGCGTTCGAGCCGGTTGGTCCCGAGACGCTGGTGGACAACGATTCGCCGGTGCGCGGCCGCATCACGGCCTGCGCGGGCGACGCCTATTTCTTGTACGCCGCCCTTCGCAGTGAGCAGGGCGTGACCTATCTCATGTGCCACGACGCGGAGCGCGGCGCCTGGCATCCGCTGGCCGACCTTGGCAAACGCGAATGCCGCCATATGTGGGTCTCGGATGTTCCGGGGCCCAATCCGCGGCTGTATCTCGGGCTGGACGGCGACATCGGTGCAATCATCCTGCCGCGGCACACCGCCAATCCCTTGCACGACCCGCGGTGCCGCTTTGCCCCGTCGGGGGAGCTGCGGCTGGCGCGGTTCCACGGCAGCCCCGCCGCCCGGCGCACCGCGTTTCTGGGACTGGTGCTCGATGGCGCGCAGCTGGGGCCGGACGCGTATGTCGATGCCGCCTACCGGCTGGATGGGCAGGGAGCCTATGCGCCGCTGGGCCGATTCGCCACCGCCTCGGGGCAGCGGGTGGACTTCGGCTCCGCCGTGGCCGGCACGTCCATCGACCTGCGGCTGCGCCTCACCTCCCAAAGCGACCGCGCCACGCCGGTGATCCGGGCGGCCACGTTGGCCTACGCGGCGCGCACCGGTTTTCGGCGGGTCTTTGACTTCCGCGTGCGGCTTGCCGACCAGCTCTCGTTGCGAGACGGGGGCCGGGACCGCCGGACGGCGCGTGACCTCAAGCGGGCGCTCATAGCCGCGGCGGCCTCGGAGTTGCCCGTGGCGCTCACCACCCCGGACGGCGAGGCGCTGGAAGTGCTGGTGCGCGAGGCCGAGGTCCGCGCCACGGGCCGGCCACTCGCATGGGCCATGCACATCTCGGCGACGGAGTACCGGCCCACCGCCGCTCACGGACGGCATCGGCGTCTTGCCACCTATCGCCACGACCACCTGGCGGCCTATTCCCACCGCCAGATGACCCAGCTCTAAGGAGGACCAATGCCAACGACGACGCTGAATCTCAACCTCACCAAGCCGTTGCCCACCGAGCGGTATGACGTGGGGGGCGTCAACGCCAATGCGGACGCGGTCGACGCCGCCTTCGACGCCGCCGACGGGCATCGGCACGACGGCACGGCAGGGCAAGGGCCATCTCTGGCCAGCGACGCGCTGGCCGATGGGGCGGTCACGGGCCCGAAGCTGGCGCTTGGCGCCGTGATCACCGAGGCACTCGCCGACGCGGCGGTGAACTCCGACAAGCTCGCGGACGCGGCCGTGACCGCAGCGAAGCTGGCGCCCAACGTCGGCGGCATCGCGCTGACCAACGTCCAGGACGGCGCCGGGCGGAATGACGCCAGCGTGTCGAGCCTTCGGGCCGAGGTGGGTTGGGGCTATGTCTCCACCCGGCTCAGCAATCGCCAGACCCGGAACGTGACGTTCGCCCAGGCCTTCTCCAGCGCGCCCATCGTGTTCGTGACGGCGCTTGGGTCGGTCTCGGGCAGCGGCGCCGAGCCGAACGACGCCGCCATCACCGTGTTCGGCGACCAAAGCCTGCAAACCCGCTGGTTCGCGATCGATATCAGCGCCACTGGGTTCACGGCTGAAGCTCACGTCTCCCACGCCGCGAACAACAACTGGAACGGCTTCGCGTGGCTCGCCATCGGGCCGCGGGCCTGATGGCCGAGGCCGCCCCGATCCTCGGTGTGCACTTCTGGAATCCGGCACGGACACCGGGCTATCCCGTGCCGACCCTGTTTGTCGAGCACGTCTACACCCATCCCAGGGGTAACCGGCGGCGCCATTGGCCGGAAATGGCGAGCCGCTGCCGTGTGCTGCGCGACGCCGGCCATCGGGTGCTGCTCAAGGTCAAGTACCGCGC
This sequence comes from Chloroflexota bacterium, assembly GCA_034428595.1. GTDB lineage: Bacteria > Chloroflexota > UBA11872 > UBA11872 > UBA11872 > JAJECS01. The sequence continues at coordinate 14,417 of DAOUHO010000133.1, forward strand.
CGGCGTCGATCAGCCGAGGACCGAAGCGGAACTGGACGCGTATCTCCACGGGTTGGAGGCGCTCGCGCCACGTTTCGGCGGCATCGACGTGACGTTCGGCAACGAGCCCAATTGGCGGCGCTCCGAGGTCGACGATCCCAGCGTGCCCCCCGCCTGGATGGCGCGGGTGTTCAATGGCGCCGGCGCCGAGTCCAGCGACCCCTGGAACGCTCTCCAGGTGTGGCGCACCCACGCCGGATCGCCCTGCCGCTTCTTCGTCACGCCGACGGGGCCGTTCGCCCCGCGCGGCGGGCGACCCGTCGCCGAGGTCGAGCAATCGCCGTGGGCGCGCTACGCGGCGGAGTTTTGGGAGCGGTGCCGGGACGCCGCCCGAACCGTCTGGTCGCGGCGCTTCCAGGGCGTGGCGCTGCACGCCTACGCGCGCACCGGCCCCACCGGCGACGCCCACGGCGGTCGGCATGAGCCCTGGCGCGACCCGCGCGATCGGCTGGGGCGGCGGTGGGGCTCCAACGTCCTGCAGACGTGGGACGAAACCCTGCGCGCCGTCGGGCTGGGGCGCAAGCCGGTCATCATCGCGGAGTACAACGCGCGCACCGACGCGCCCTCCGCCGCCGCGTATCCCGCGGGCCTGCTGCCCAACGCCTTTGCCTACGCCTGCGCCGTGTTCGGGCGACGGCTCGAGGGTTTGGCCTGGTTCGTGGATGCCAACGGCGACGGCCATTGGCGCGAGGAAGCCCTGGCGGACGGCTTGGGTCGCATGGCGGAGGCCGACGCCGATTTTCGGCGGGTGTGGGCGTGACGAGCGGCGGACCCTTGACTACCAACGGCAACGGCCGCCTCCTGGCCCGTATCGACGAGCGCACGGCGGCGATCCTGCGCGAGGTGGCGCAGCTGCGGGCGGACCTGGCGGCCCACAAGGCCGAGGCGCGTGGGACCTACGTGACGCGGGCGGAGTTTCGACCCGTTCGCAGCGTGATCTACGGATTGGTTGGCCTGACTCTGACAAGCGTGGGCGGCGGCGTGCTGGCCCTGGTGCTGCGATGACCCGCGAGGCGAGCTGATGGCCTATCTGCCGCCGCTCGACGGCGTCATTCGCGTGACCTCGGTGTTCGGCCTGGACCGTGGAAGCTATCGCCACGGCGGAATCGACCTGGCGTTGCAACGGGAATCGGTGTACCGCCGTCCGGTCAAGGCGCCGGCGGCGGGGACGATTCTGGCGGTCTGGACGACGGACCGGCCCAGCACGCGGAACCCAACGGTGCGGGACGGATTCCCCTATGGCAACGCCGTGGCGCTGCGCGACGACGCGGGCGTGCTGTGGCGCTTGCTGCACTTCGACGAGCCCCCGACGGTTCGAGTAGGCGACCGCGTGGCGGCCGGCCAGACGCTCGGGCTGTGCGACTCGACGGGGAACAGCACCGGGCACCACGTGCACCTGGACGCCTCACTGCTGGGCGTAATCGACCCGGCGACCTTTCGCGTACGGGGTTCGCGGGTCGACCCGCTGCGCCTCTATGCGGCGGCGTTCGCACGTGACGCCGGTTACGCCCCCGAGGTGTTTCGGCGGCAGATCACCGTGGAGAGCGACTGGAACCCGCTGGCCGTGAGCCGCGCGGGGGCCGAGGGCTTGGCGCAGATCATCCCGCGCTGGCACCCGGCGATGCGCGGGCGCACCTTCGACCCGTTCGCGGCGCTGGACTATGCGGCGCGGCTGATGGCGGCCCATTTGGATCACCGGGACGGCGACTACCGCGAGGCGTTGGCGGACTACAACACGGGCCGCGGTTCGGACGGCGCGTTTCGTGCGCAGGGCTACCGCTACGCCGACAAGATTCTGAAGGGCTTGGACATGGCGCGAATGACGGAGATCGAGGCGCTGCGGCGGGACCGCGACGCCAATCACGACCGCAAGCTCGTGGCGCTGGGGCACCTCGGCGAGGTGATCCAGGCGGCGCGAAGGGCCGGCGAAGCCGCGTTCCGCCCCGAGGACTGGCGGCGCGTGATGACCGCCGAGCGGTTCTACCACGACCCGATGGCGGCTGAGTGACGGAGGGGTGCGCTGCGGCGGGCGCTTGGCGGGAATGGTGAAACCACTGTGCCCGCTATCCGGTCGTCACCCCGGCGAAGGCCGGGGTCCAGGCCCGACGCCGCGTTTGACCGGACTGGATTCCGGCTCCCCGCCTTCGCGGGGGCAGGCTCCGCCGAAGTGACGGACTCGGGGCGGTGGATTCCGGCCCCGTACCGACTACGGGGCAGGCTCTTCGCCGGAATGACGAATTGGAACGGTTGAGTGGTTCGACAGGACCCCGCGGCGAACGCGGGGCAAGTGTTTGGAGGAAGTTGGATGAAGGGACAACCGATGACGACCACCTACAGCCTGAAGCTGGGCGTGCTGCGGCGCTTCGTGCGCATCGTGAGCGCCGCGTTCGTGGCGGGCGGCGTGCCCGGCGCCGTGGCCGCGGTCCAAAGCCCCGAGATCTACGAGCTCGGCACGCAGCTCCTCGGCGTGGCGGGCGTGGCCGTGGCCGCCGGGGCGCTGGCCGCTCTGGACAAAGCCGTGCGCAGTCGATACGGATCCTGGCTGGGAATGCTTCGGCTGAGCTAGCGGTCAGGCGAGACGCGGCGATTCGGCGGTCCCTCCCAGGCCTCTGGCTTGGTGATGGTCCCGTGGCGGTCCGACATCAGGGACGGAAACTGGGACTCCGAAAGCAGGGAGTGGTCGAGGAGTTGATAGCTGGTCGCCGCGTCTCGCAAGCGGTGGGTCACCCGCTTCTGCGGATCGATGACGTGGACGGGGAAGTTGAAATCCCGGCGCACCATGCGAATGACCTCAACGAGGTCGTTGGCGTCCATGCCCGAAACGTAGCAGAGGCCGCCCGCAGGCGGCCTCGATCCCAGCCGGCGAAGCAACAAGGGTGGTTAGCCACAGTTGAGCAAATCGCACCTCCTCTTGAGGAGAGGGAGCCCATAACCCGATTGGGAACCTGATTCTCGGGATGTGGTCCGCAAACGCCGCGGACGATCCTCCGCGGCGTTCGAATCAGCCGAGCTGCGCTGGCGAGTGAAGCGCAAATATCGCCAGCATGATGCTGACGATGCAGGCGGTGACAAGGGCGCTGATGCCCACCGAGGGCCAAACGAATCGGCGCCAGAATCGCGGTCGGTGTCCCGACAGCCCGGCCCACGCGATGACGACCAGCCATACCCACAGGAAGACGTGAAGGATGACCTCGCCGATCAATCCCGGATGCTGGCCGTCAATGAAGCGACCGATCCAGACGGTCCGCATGGCCAGGTCGTCCGCGTAGCGCGTTGGCGCGCCGCTAACGATGGCGGCGCCGTCAGGGATGACGTCACCGCTGGTGAGGCCGAGGAACACGTAGGGCGTTGGGCCGCTCAGGACGCCGACGGCCAGGGTGTAGACCCTTCCGCTGCTGTCGGGGATCGGCGCGAAGTCGAAGGTGACCGTTGCATTGCTGAAGAGAGCGCCGTGGGCTTCGGTCCGGCTCTCGCGGATGGGGGCGTCCGCGCCCTCGGGCGTGAGGCGGGCGAAGATTTCGGCCGGTTGCCCTGCCGGGCCGCCGTCGATGTAGGCCCAGACATCGACTCGGCTCAGGTTGTCCCGGTTGGCCCGAAAGCGCTGCTCGACCAATGTGATGGGGCCGGTGTAGGCCCATGGGGCGACCGTTTCCCAACCGTCGCCTTTGTGGAGTTGATGGCGCACTAGTGGCGGGGCGCTGATCGTCAGGCTGATCGCCAGCAGCCCAGCGGCCGCGGCGAAGGCGGCCAATCGCCATGACCCTGCCCGCGTACAGACCGGCGCGTCGCGGGCTGATCGCGGCCGCGCCGCCAACATCTCGATGAAGACGACGCCAAGGGCCGTGGCGGCCATCACCTCGGCCCCCTCCTCGAATGTCAGCTTCAGTCTCGGCGGGCCCCGCAGGTATCCCAGCCAATCGTCAAGCAGGAGATTGACCAGCATTTCGTCGAAGGCGTCTTGGACCAACGAACCGAGGGAAATGACGGCCACCAGCCCGACGAGCAGCGCCCGCGCCGGATGGCCGCGCTGGCCGGTCCAAAGGGCCCAGCAAGCCGCTGCCGCCGGCAATACGGCAAACGGCGCCGCCTCCGGCAATGCGGAAAACGGCGCCGCCACGATCACCCAGCGGACCGGATCGGGCAGCCCGAGGAACGATGTAACGTCACCTCGCCACATGAACCCCGCTCGCGGTCCGTAGAGCTCGTCGAACGCTATCAGTGCAATGAAGAACGCCATGCTCAGCCAACCAACGACCCAGAGCCAGCGCGGGCCGCTGCGGTGAGAGGGCGGCCTGAGCGCCTGCGCCGCCGCCAGCACGGCGACCGCGCTGAACAGCACTCCTGAATACCTGTCGGCAGGCCCCCCCTCAATGTAGGGGTGTAGGAGCCGGTGCCAGTTGGCAGGCACCAGCTCGTGCCGGCTAAGCATGTCGACCACGGTCGCCAGCGCCGCGGCGAGGTGCAGCGTCAGAAACCCCGCCAGCAGCCAGGCGCGAGCACGCGGGCCGATCGTGGGCAATGCCCGAGTGAAACGCCTTGCGACAGCCGGAAGGTTCGATGTCCCGGGCATCAGGGGAAGCCTCCCGGCACGCGCACCGCAACCGTGCGGCGCGCATCGGTGATGTGGGCGTCGACTTCTGGCCGGGCCGGGATCACTAGCGTTACTCCCCCCGGCCAAAAGGCCGCGCCAAGCTCGTCGAGATAGGGCGCCGAGGCGCCAACCACCGCGACCTGCTCGGATGAGGCCAGCAGCACCGGCATGCCGGTTCCGAGCGCGCGGCCCTTGATGGCGGCCACGCGCGCCACGGCTTCAACGTTGCTGATGCTGGCCGCCAGGCCATAAAGCGTGTCGGTGGGAACCACCGCGACCCCGCCGCCAGCGACGACGCGGGCGCAGCGGGCGATGGCCGCGTCGGTGGGCGGGGTGGAGGGGCTCACGTCGCGGTTTTGGACTGGAAACGCCACTCGTGAATGTCCAACTCTGGGATTGTGCGCAAGGCGCGCAGGTAGGTCTGCTGCCGAATCTCCTTCTGCGGATTATGGGATCCGCTCCGGATGAGCGCCGTGAAGCACCGGATGCGGTGCAGCGTAAAGTCGGGCTCGAGCAGGCAGCGGGCCAGAGCCTGCAGGTCGAGCCAGCGCCAGGGCGTGCGCCTGAGCGCGCGATAGTAGGGGTTGAAGCCGTCGACGTAGACGTTGGCGTCCATGCCCGAAACGTAGCGGAGGCCGCCCGCAGGCGGCCTCTATCCCAGCCAGCGCCCCAGTCGGGCGCGAGATGTCAGCACTCGGCCATTCCGACGCAATCGGAAAACCTTGTTCGCCATGCGGCGCGCTCTCCGCACGCCGTGTGTCCGCCGCAGCGTCCCAAGGCGAGTGAATCGTGATCCTGTCCACTACGCTGCGGCGATCTGTTAGGGTGAAGACAGGCGCCACAATTGGCGCACCTGGGATACACCCGGCGGCGGAAGACTTCTTCGTACAGCAGCTGTCCGTTCCACTCTGCGCCTCGCGCTGATTCGCCGCCCTCACCCTGCATCCCCCATGGAGTTCATGTCTGCATGCCATTTGAATTTCGACCGTTTGGGTCACGTCGCCGCCGCCGTTCAGGCGGCCATCCGGCCGTCTGCTCCGACTGCGAGGCGTCGACCACCGTCCCGTTCCGACCACGGCCGGACCGTCCCGTGTACTGTCCGCCGTGCTTCGCCGCTCGGCGCAACGGCTCTGCGGCCGCGCCAGCGGTGCGTCAGTCAGAGCCGCGCCCAGCGCAAGCTCCCTCGGTGGCCAACTCCCCCGACGCCGCGTCGGCATTTCCAGGGATCGCGCTGAGTCCGGCCAGCCGAGCCGCCCTCGGGCGCATGGAAATCTTGGCGCCCACGCCCATTCAAGAAGAGACCATCCCTCAGCTCCTGGCGGGCCGTGACTTGATCGGGCAGGCGCGCACCGGGTCTGGGAAGACCCTGGCCTTCGCGGTGCCCCTGGCCGAACGCTGCGACCCGTCGATTCGCCGGATTCAGGCCCTCGTGCTCGTGCCCACGCGCGAGCTGGCCATTCAGGTGGCCAGCGTCGTCGAGGCCCTGGCCTCGCCACAGCAGCTGCGCGTCACCTTGCTCTATGGCGGACGGTCGCTGCGGCCGGAACACGCCGCATTGAAAGGCGGCGCCCAGATCGTCATCGGCACGCCGGGCCGCACGCTCGACCACCTCCGGCAGGGCACGCTCGATCTGCGACAAGTGCGGATCATGGTCTTGGACGAAGCGGATGAAATGCTGGATATGGGGTTTGCCCGCGACGTTGAGGCCATTCTCAGCCGGACGCCTTCCAGCCGCCAGACGGTGCTCTTGTCGGCGACGATGCCGGACTGGGTGGCGAAAACTGCCGCCAAGCACCTGCGCGATCCGGTGACGGTTCAGGTGGATGCGGACTTGCACGCGCCGCCGACCGTCGAGCACCTGATCTACTCCATCCAAAAGCGCGACAAGCTGGGCGCGCTCCAGACCCTGCTCGATGATCGAAATGACGCGCCGGTCATTGTGTTTGGACGAACCAAGCATGGGGTAAAGCGGCTGGCGAAACAGCTCGCGGCGTTGGGCTATCCCGCCGGCGCGCTGCAAGGAAATCTCAGTCAACGCGCGCGCGAGCGCATGATGGCGGACTTCCGATCCGGGACCACGCCGGTGCTCGTGGCAACCAACGTTGCCGCCCGAGGGTTGGACATCCAGGGCATCGACCGGGTCATCAACTTTGACCTGCCGGACTCCGGGAAGCTCTTCACCCACCGGGTCGGACGAACCGGTCGCATGGGCCGCGCCGGAGAGGCCGTGACCTTTGTCACGCCGGATGAGGAAAAGAAGTGGCGGGAGATTGTGCAGGGCCTCGACCGCCGCTTTACCCGCAAATCTTGGAAAGCCGGCCGAGCGACCACGCAAGATCCGGATCAGCCGACTGGGCCGCCGCGGCGGGCATCCCGCCGACGCGGAATGCCAAGGCACCGCCCGGCCTTCTCCGGCCCCAACGCTTCAGCCGTTTCCCCCTAGGCGCCGGACCGAATCGACCGCGGCCACTCGCGTGGCCAGCCACTCGAACCACGGCGGGAACTCACGTGTTGGGGCGGATCGCGAAGCGCCCCTGGCGGCGATCGTGGAGAGGGAGACGAGGAGCGCTTAATCAGCGGCCAGCGACGTCAACAATGGTGGGCGCGATGCGGCGCAGGTCGTCCCACGAGACGCCATCGACCGCACCTACCGCACCCTGGCACTTCGCGGTGGTCGTGGCTTGCAGGGGTTTTCCCAGGGGGGACGTGGGACTACGCGGATCATGTTCAAGTATCCCCACCTGTTCATCTCCGCCGCACCTGGTGGCCCCGGCTATGCGGTTGAAAAGCTCGTCTTCGAAAACGACGGCGTTGAACGGGACCCAAGGGCGCGGCCAGCGGAGAGCGCCAGGTCGTTCGGGGTGGACATCCGGTTCTTGAATTGCTCAAACGATTTCCCGATCGACTGCACGCTCGCCGTCACCTCGTTGAGATGGGTTGAGATGGCTTGGGTGTTCGATGCCTGCTTGGCGGCTCCGGCTGATTGCTCTTTCTCCAATCGCTC
>DAOUHO010000134.1:0-16210 GCA_034428595.1 Chloroflexota bacterium
CGGCGTCGAGCACCGCCGTGAGGATGGCTTCCGCCTCCGCATCGCTGGTGGCGCGCCCTCGCGGCCCGCCGCGAACTTCCATGGCGCCGTACCCCAGGCGCGTCACTTCCAGACCCGTTCGTCCCAACGTCGCGGTCGCCAATTGCTCAGCCATGACTTCTCCGATGCTGTGGTGCGTCGCTCGCCGTACTCGGCTCACGGTACCCCGCGCGCCTCAACGCCCGCCGCACCGCTCACGGCCATACCTCGTCACCCCGGCGAAAGCCGGGGGCCAGGGTCGTGGCTGCGAGCATGGGGCGGCGCGGCCGTGCTCCGGGGCACTGGATTCCGGCCCCGTATCGAGTACGGGGCAGGCTCTCCGCCGGAATGACGGACGGGCGTGGCAATTACCGTGCCCGCGCGCCCTCACGCGAGACCGCGATCACGCCGCGGACGGTCTGGATGCGCCGCAGCAGGCGAGCCAGCTGCGCCACGCTCCGCAGCGCCACGGTGAGCCGGAAGGTGGCCTCGTGCCGCCGGTTCGTCCGCACCGACATGGTGGCGATGTTGAGTCCTTCTTCGCGGATGATGCCGGTGATGTCGTGCGTCAGCCCTTCGCGGTCGTGCGCCACCACGCGGATGCTGACCGGCAGGCTCTGCGAATCGTCCTCGATCCAGCGCACCGGTACGCGCGCGTCGGTCTCGCCCACGATCTCGCGGCAAGTGTGCCGGTGCACCTCCACCGCGCCGTTCGTGGCCACGCCCTCGATGCGTCGGCCGGGCCTTGGCGTGCAGCAGCTTGCCAGCCGGACGGGCAGGTCGGTATCCGTCTCGACCAGCCGGTCGGCCCAGGACACGGGGACCAAGCGCTCGGGCTCTGACACGTTGCGCACGTTGGCGCAGTTGCGGCGGTGGATGCTGACCCCGTGGCCGCGGGTGATGAAGCCCAAAATGTCGTCCCCGGGCAGCGGAGCGCAGCAGGCCGCCACGCGCGTGAGAAGATTGCCCGCGCCCAGCACGTTGACCAGCGGCTGCACCTCGCGCCGCTCGTCCGGTTCCAGCGTTTCCGGCAGCTCCGGCTCGGCCACCTCCGGCGTGAGCCGCAGCCGCGTCACGACCTGGTGCACCGTGGTGGCCCCGTAGCCCACGCCGGCCAGCAAGCTCTCGACGTCCAGGTAGCCCAGCGCGGTGGCGATCGCCTTCAGGTCGGCGTCCGGCACGTTCGCGACCCCGCCCTGACCCACGCGCCGCAGCTCGCGGTCGAGCAGCGCGCGGCCCGAGACGATGTTTTCGGCCTTTTCGTGCCGCTTGAACCAGCGGCGAATCTTGTCGCGGGCATGCGCCGTGCGCACCAGCGACAGCCACGCCCGGCTCGGCCCCTTGCTGCTGGTGCTCGTCAGGATCTCCACCACGTCGCCGTTCTCCAGCTCGTGGTCAAGCGGCACCAGGCGGCGGTTGACTTTGGCCCCGATGCAGGAGTGGCCCACGTCGCTGTGGATTCGATAGGCAAAGTCCAGCGGCGTGCTGCCGATGGGAAAGTCCTTCACCTCGCCCTTCGGCGTGAACACGAAGACGGTGTCGCTGAAGAAGTCGGTCTTGACGGCATCCACAAAGGATCCCGCCGAGTCGCCGTCCTCCTGCCAGCTCAGGATTTGCCGGATCCAGGCCAGCTTGTCGAGGAAGGCCTCCGGTCCCAGCGGCCCGCCCTCCTTGTAGCGCCAGTGCGCCGCCACGCCGTACTCCGCGTTCTGGTGCATCTCGCGCGTGCGGATCTGCACTTCGACCGGCTTGCCGTCGGGCCCGAGCACGGCGGTATGCAGCGACTGGTAGCCGTTCTCCTTGGGCGCCGAGATGTAGTCGTCGAACTCGACCGGGATATGGCGCCAGGCGCCGTGCACCACCCCCAGCGCGCCGTAGCAGTCCTGCTGCGAGTTCACGAGGACGCGAATGGCCAGAATGTCGTAGATCGACTCCCGATCGGCGCCCTTGCGCCGGATCTTCCGCTCGATGCTGTAGATGTGCTTGACCCGGCTCTGGATGTGCGCATCGATGCCCGCCTCGTCCAGTCCGCTGCGCAACTGCTCCTGCACCTCGGCGATGGCGGCCTCTCGCGCGCGCCGCTCGGCCAGCAGCCAGCGGGCCAGGTCGCGGTAGCGGTCGGGGTCCAGCAGCTTGAGCGCGTAGTCCTCCAGCTGCCAGCGCCATTCCTCGATGCCCAGACGCCCGGCCAGCGGCGCGAAGATCTCGAGCGTTTCCTGCCCGTATCTGGCGCGCTTTTCGGCCGAATACACCCAGGCGGTGCGCACGTTGTGCAGCCGGTCGGCGAGCTTGATCAGCACCACGCGCACGTCGCGCGCCATGGCCAGAAGCACCTTGCGCAGGTTTTGCGCCTGCTGCTCGTCCAGGCTCGCCACGGTGACGCGCTCGAGCTTGGTCACCCCGTCGACAAGTTCGGCCACCCCGCTCCCGAACTGCCGCCGGATCACCTCCAGGCTCAGGCTGGTGTCTTCGACCGCGTCGTGCAGCAGACCGGCGGCGACGGTATCGGCGTCGAGGTGAATATCGGCCAGCAACATGGCCACCGCCAGCACGTGCTGGATGTATGGCTCGCCGGAAAGCCGCTTCTGCGGTGCGTGCGCTCGCTCGGCGGCGTCGTAGGCGCGGCGAATAAGCTCACCGGCCTCGGGCTGATCGTCGGCGGGCGTGTAGGCGGCGACTCGCTCCAGCAGCTCGTCGATTGCCAGCGCGGGCGTATCCGCGCTCACCATCGGCGCCAGCGTGGCCGTCACTGAGACCGGCATGCGACGCCTCCGCTAGGCCGCCGAGTGGCGGATGTCGTCGATGAGCATTTGCAACCGCGTCTCGTCGTTGAACGTGCGCAGATTTAGACGAAACGCCGCATCGCAGCGCCGGCCGGGCGGCAACTCGTGGCGCAATTCCGCCTGACCGAACCAGATGCCCTCCACATCCGCGCCCAACTCCGCAAAGCGCAGGACGAGATGCGTCGAGCCGACGACGCGAGTTTCATCGATCGCCACATTTTCCACCACGAAGCACGGTTCGGCATGCGCCTCGCCGAACGGTCCCAGTTGCTGCGTCAACTCGTAGGTCTCCCAGGTCACGGTGCGTGGATAGACCCGGCAGTCGGCGTCGAGGCGCGGCTCAGCCGGCGCCGTCACGCCCGCGCGCTCCAGCTCTCGCGCCAGGCCGTCGCGCAGCTCGTCCACGCGCTCGGGCCGCACGGCAAACCCCGCCGCCTGTGCGTGCCCGCCCCAGGCGTCCAGCAGGTCGCCCTGGGTGCCAAGCACGTCGGCCAGCATCACGCCCTCCGGCGCCCTTGCCGATCCACGCACGACCCCGTTCACATGCGCCCCCACGAACGCGGGCAGCCCCGTCTGCTCCGCCAGGCGGCCCGCCGCCAACCCGACGACGCCCAGCGGAAACTCGTCGCCGATGGCAAAGACCAGCGGCTCCGCCGGGTCGATCTGCGCCGCGGCCGCGTCCAGCACCAGCTGCGTCAGCCGGCGGCGCTCGATGTTCAGGTTGTCAAGCTCGTGCGCCAGCGATTCGGCCTCGACGGACTGGCTGGCCCGTAGGAGTTGCAGCGCCAGATCGGCGCGCGCCAGCCGGCCGGCGGCATTGAGCCGCGGCGCATAGCCGAAGGCGATATCCGCGGCGCCAACGCGTGAGACGGGACGGCGGGCGATCTCGCCCAGCGCGTGCAAGCCGCGGCGCCGGGTTTGGCGCAGCGCTTCGAGACCCTCGGCCACGAACGTGCGGTTTTCGTCCCGCAGCGGCGCCATGTCCGCCACGGTGCCCAATGCCACGAGATCGAGGAACTCTTCGGGATACGGCAACCGCTCCGGCATCTCCTCCGCCAGCGCCTGTACCAGCTTGAAGGCCACACCCACGCCGGAAAGCCCCGGAAACGGATACGCGCCGCCTGGCTGGTTGGGGTTCAACACCGCCACCGCCCCGCAGTCCGCGCCGTCCCCCGGGTGGTGGTCCGTGACGATGGTGTCGATGCCGTGGGTCCGCGCGCGCGCAATCTCATCCGCGCCGCCGATGCCGCAGTCCACCGTGACCATGAGCCCGGGACCCTGCGAGGCAATGGCGTCAACCGCGTCGTGGTTGAGGCCGTAGCCCTCGGTCAGCCGCTCCGGAATGTAGGGCGTGGCCGCGGCGCCGAGCATTTCAAAGGTCTCCAGCAGCAGCGCGGTGCCGGTGACGCCGTCCACGTCGTAGTCGCCGTAGACGTAGATGCGCTCGCCCTGCGCGAGCGCCTGCGTCACGCGCGCCACCGCCGCATCCATGCCGTCGAGCAGGTAGGGGTCGTGCGGCGGCAGCGGACCGTCCAGGAATTCCCGAATCGCCGCCTCGTCGGCGTAGCCCCGGTTGTGGAGCAGCTGCACGGCCAGCGGCGGAATGTCCTCCAGCCGCGCAAAGAGCTCCTTAGGCGCGCGGCGGCGGATGTCCCACACCGCGCCGGTGAGGCTGCTCATGCCGAAGGGTCCAGGGGCCACACTGAGGGTAGGGTACCCGCAATGCTCCTGCCGACCTGCCAACCGCGCCCGTCCTGTCCCCGACTCGTCTAGGCGATGCCCAGCAATTGGATTCTCGCAACCTCTACCGCTTTTCGGTTTGAGTAAACTGGCTGCCGCGAATACCCCGGCACTCTCGCCTAGACGATTTGGCCGCCAAGGAGCAACGTCGTCATATGAAGCCGAATTATCTGCCGGACACTATTCCGAACGAAGACGAGATTGCGCCTGCTACAGACATAAGCTTCGTTGTTCACCCATCGACCTGGGAGTTTATCCGTGAGAGGCTGGACGCCGGCGGTCGCGTTCTAGATGTGGGGTGCGGCAACGGAACATTCCTGTGGAATGTTGAGAATCGCACTTCTTCGAATGGATACGGCCTGGATCTTTCACGCTCCAGAGCAAGGACGGCGGCGGCCAGGGTACCTAACGGACGGATCGTGAACGCCGACGGAGCAAGACCGCCATTCCCTTCAGAGTCTTTCGATATTATCGCGTGCTTTCAAGTCATCGAGCATATAATAGACCGTCAAGGTTTCTTGGCTGGATTATACGAGATGCTCAAGCCTGAAGGCATGCTGGTTATCTCAAGCATACGACGTGGGAAGCGTCGATGGTACTACCTGAGAAACGAGCAGGGAGAGATTGTCCTGGATAAAGACCATGTTCACGAGTTTAGTTCGCTCGATGAGTTTAATCGTCTCATTCTGTCTGCACACGATTCTCCGTCCCTAGCCATCGTTCGCTCATTCGAATATCAGGTTCGCTTTCCCGCTCTGGATTTTGTTTTCAGACGGCTGCACCGTCTGCTCCGGACATCGTTTACGCGATCAGTCGCCGCCAGCCGGCTCGGGATAATCTTGCGGAAGGCTACCCGCATCCCCATACCCGGATATTTCTGCACGGATGTCGTGGCGGTGCGAAGGGACCCCTGAGCGCGAGCCGCATCGACGCGTTAGGGAATGCGGCGAGTTCGTAAAGTTCACGAGGCGCACTGCCGGGGTCGAGCGGACCGGCGCGTCGCTAGCCCTTCGTTGGTGATGGACTGTGCAAGGGTGTGGCAGGAGCCTGGGCATTTCCGCCGTCTACGCCGCCGCCTCGCGCTCGCCGATCACCTGATCGAACGTCTGCATCGTCGCCGCCGAGGGCGGCGGCGTGAGCAGCGAAACCGCAACGGCCGCGATCAGCCCCAGCACGAAGCCCGGGGTTGCCGGGTGAATGTCCATCACGCCGCCCGGCCCTCCGTACGATGCCCACCAGATCGAGGATACGAGCGTGCCGGTCACGATCGCCGCACCCGCGCCCCACAGGTTGAAGCGGCGCCAGTACAGCGCCAGGATCGTCACTGGCCCAAAGGCGGCGCCCATGCCGCCCCACGCATAGGTGACCAACTGCAACACCGACTCCTGGGCCACCAACGCCAGCACCGCGGCCACGATGCCGATCACCACCAGCAACCCGCGGCCGATCCACACGCGCGCGTAGGCCGCGGGGGAATAGGTCAGCCGTCGGATCACCGGCACGTCGTCAGCCGCCACGGCCGACGCCAAGAGCAGTTGTGAGTCCGCCGTGCTCATGACCGCCGCGATCAACGTGGTCATCAGCAGGCCCGTGATGACGGGATGGAAGAACGCCACCGCCACCACCAGGTAGATCCGCTCCGGGTCCGCCACGGCTTCGAGCAGGTCGAGCTCGGTGAGCGCGGGAAGCGCGATGACGCCCAACACCACCGCCGTCGCGTACATCAACGCGATCCAAATCGTGCCGATCCTCCGCCCCGCGGGAATGCTCGACTCGCCCTCTATCGCCATGAATCGCTGCAAGATTCGCTGCGAGCCAAAGAAGCCCAATCCCCATCCGACGGCCGACAGCAGCATGACCGGCGTGATGGGGTTGTTGTCGGGATCGGTCAGCGGGTTCCAGAACCCCGGCGTGTCGGAGCCCGCGCGCTGCAGCGACTCGCCCGCGACGACAATCAGCGTCAGCGGCACGATCATGAAGCCGACCAGCATCAACACCGATTGAAAGACATCGGTACGAGAGACCGCCAGGAATCCGCCGATAAAGGTGTAGGACGCCACGGCGATCAACGTGATCAGAATGCCGGGGGTGAATTCGACGCCAAATTCAGATTCCAGCAGCTTGGCGCCCGCGACCAGACCTGAGCTTACGTAGAAGATGACAAAGAGAATCGTCAGCAGCGCGGCCAGCGTGCGCAGGACTTGCGACGTGTCGCCAAACCGTTTTTCGAGAAACTCAGGCAGAGTCAGCGCGTCGTCGGCCGCGATGGTATAGCGGCGCAGCCGCTTCGCCACGACGGTCCAGCAGATCCAACTGCCGGCCACCAGGGCGACAACGGTCCACAGGTGGGTCACTCCCCCGGCAAAGGCCAGCGCCGGCAGCGCCAGGATCGTCCAGGCGCTCGTCGTCGAGGAGCTGGCGCTCAGGGCCGTGGTGAAGCTGCTGAGCTTCCGTCCCCCGAGCACATAATCCGACATTGCCCGCATGCGCCGGGCGCGAAACACGGCGATGCCGATGAGCACCGAGAAATAGACAATGAAGACCGCAAGCACCCAGGCGTCCAACATGCGTGCTGACTATTCCCTCGGCTTGCAGGCCTCACCGCGCAGGCCGACCAGACTAGCCAACGCCCATCTCGGCAGCAATAAGGCCGGAGGACGTTGCGCTCACCCTCGACGGCACTTCACGCCCGGCGATGGTCCGCCGAGTCGGCGGCGGGCTATCCTCGCGCTCTCCGGCATCGGCAACGCGGAAATGATCGACTTCAACCGATCCTTCGTCACTTGGACGATTGACTGGGCCGAGCCCGACCCGGTCTATGCCTACCCGGGCGGCTTCGTCGGGGAGCCGGGCGAGGCGACCACCAGCCGCCTCCAGATCGACGCCGGCTGCGAGATCGTCGATGAGGCGCGGGGGACGGCCTGCACGATCTATCTCACCACGCCCTGCCGTTCGGAGTTCATCATCGCCGACGACAACCTGTTTCAGGTGCCCAACGGCGAGTACCGCGCCGCGGTCAGCGACGCATTCATCTTCCCCATCGCCACCGAGCCCAGCTGGCATGACGAAGGCACGCGGCGGCAGCCCATCGGCGCGCGCTTCGCGTACATCGCCATCGACCTGCGCACCCATGAAGCCGTCGCCCTGGCGTCAGACGACGCCGTCGTGGCGCACTCGCTGGCGGGGGCGCGCCTCAACGCCCGATCCATCTACCGCGACGATACGCACGGCCTGACCGTGACCGTCGAATATCCGATCAAGCTCATCAACATGCACGCCGGCGGCGGACGCTATCAGGTATGCACCGGCGCGGTGGCGCTCCCCGATCTGACGACCTGGGATGGCGTCGGGGTCGACCGGGTCTTCGTGGCCCACGCGGCATTCACCGCCGACGATCACGTCGAGTTCATCCTGCGACGCAGCATTGAATTGGCCGAGCACGAGCTGGCCTGGGCGGCGGCCGTGCGCGGGCGCGATCGGTACGAGCGGCGCGACTCCGGTGAGCCGGTCGATCGGCCCCGCCCCCGCGCCGCCGGCTACTACGAAACCTGGGAGCTGCCCGCGGTCAACACCGTCTGGCGGGCCTCCGGCGAGTCGCGCCGGTGATTGACTTCGCGCGCTCGCACTTCACCTGGGACCACCGGCCCCACCGGCCGGATCCCGACTACAAGTATCCGGGGGGCTTCGTGGGCGACCCGGGCGACGCCTATCACGTGCGCATCGGCTATGACGCCGTGTGCACGATCGGCGGCGATGACGACGCGCCCCCGCTGGAAATCTTCCTGCTCCAGCCCTGCCTGGCCGAATACACCATCGCCGACCGCAACCTGTTCCAGGTCCCCAGCCAGGAGTTTCGGGTGGCGCTCAGCCGCACGCATGGCATTCCCATCGCCGCACGTCCCTCCACCGAGCGCGAGCCGACCATCGCCACGCCGCACGCCGGCCGCTACGCCGGCACGGATTTCACGACCCACGAGGTTCCGGACGCGCAGGGCACGCGTGACGCCGACGAAGTGATTCGCGCGGTCCTGGCCGGCCGGCGCTTGAACGCCCGCACCACGCACCACGACCAGGCCCTCGGGCTGACCGTCACGCTGGAATACCCCATTCGCACGATCAACGTCGAGCGCGCGAAGGGCACGTTTCAGGTCGACACCGGGCCGATGGCGCTGCCCGATCTCGCGACGTGGGACGGGGCCACCGTGTCGCGGGTGTTCCTGGCCCACGCGGCCTTCAGCGCCTGGGACCGCGCCGAGTTCATCCTGCGTCGCGAGGTCGAGCCGCTGGCGTCCGAGCACTGGTGGTGGGAGGTGCGGGGCCGCGACCGCCGCGCCCTGCGCGACCCGTCCAAAGCGCCCACCGAGCCGCCGTTGCCGCGCCGACCGCCCACGCTCTACAACGAGACGCTGGACGTGTCCGTCCGCAACGAGATCCTCATCGCGCCGGACGGCTGACCCGCCGTCGTCCCACGTTGGAGCGTCGGATGACGTGTGGCCGCCTGCGGGTGTCCGCGCAATGCGGATCCGGATGTCTCCGCCGTGCGCCCTGCACGTGCTTTCCGCAGGCGCACGGATGCATGCCGTGGTCGTTCGCCGCACAGTCTGTTAGGGGATTGATAGTGCGAGCATGACGCTTGACCCGCCCGGCGATCCTGGACTAACGTCAAAATCCAAGCCCGATTCCAGGAGCGGGCATGTCCTTGAAGCGCCTACGCAGATCCTTGGGGACGGTGCTCTTCGTCGCCCTCATCGGCGGCATGCTTGCTCCGGCGCTTGCGGCGCAGGCCGGGAGCACGATCACGCACGGCACGGTGGTCGCTCTGCAAGGCACTCCGCACCTCTGGATTGCCGACGCGGACGGCGTCTTGCATTGGGGCGGCGACACGCGCGCCCTCGCTGGGCGCTACATCAATTGGAGCGACCGCGTCGAAGTCACCCTGGCGCAGTTGCAGGCTCTCGAGCGCGGCGATCCCTGGCTGTCTTCCGGATTGCTCAAGGACGGCGATCCGATCTATCTGGTCAAGTGGGAGACCGATTGGGACCAGCCGCGACTGTTCCACATTCAGTCCATTGCCGACGTCGAGCTGTTCGGCATCGACACCGACAACTACGGAGATTTCGTCCTCGACCGGGCGGCGTGGGAGGCCGAATACGGGTTCTCGGTAGACGATCTTCAAACTTCGACGCTTCCGCCGGCCACACCGTCGTCGGATTCTGGGGCGCAGGACGGCCAGACGGCAGTGATCCCAGGCCAGTCCAGGCAAGACGACGACGATGACGACGACGATGGGGACGACGCCACCGCCACGGCGACGGCGACGGATACGGCAACGGCGACCGGCGACCAGACGGCCACCGCCACGGCCACCGCGACCGACGACGGGACCTCGGTCACCAACACCGCCACCGACGACACGGACGTCACGGACGATAGTGGCGACACGAATACCACCTCCTAAGTCCGGCGAACGTCCGTCGTGTCGTAGTGAATCGGAGGGAGCGTGCCTGGCGTGCCCGCGGCACCGCCGCTGTCGCCACCGGTCAGTCTTCCGGAGGACTCCGACCTAGACGGGTTTTGCCGCCTCTTTGACGCCGACTGGGTCTGGCGCGCCTATGGCTCCTGGTTTGGGCAGCCAGAACTCCCACCACAGCGCCTGCGCCTGCGGCAGCTCAGCTACAACCCCCGCCGCCGCGCCGTCGTCACCTACGCGGCCGAGTGGCTGCGCAATGAATTCATCACGCAGCAGCCGTTTGCCATCGAGCTGGCACGCGACCAGCCGGCGCGGCTGTTTCGCTATCCGCAAGATCCGAATTTGCCGGGGTTGATTGACGTCGCCTCCGCACCAGCGGCGACCAAGCTCCTCAACACACATGTCTTCACCGTTCCGGTACGACGGGTGCGCGTGGACGTGGTGCGCTACCGACACGGCGGCCATGCCGTGCTGCGCCATCGGATCGGTGACGTGCGCTTCTACGTGCGGGTCATGCGGCCCGATCGAGTTGCCCGCCTGATCGCGGCGGCGGAACTGGTGGCGCAGTCGGGCTTTGCGCTGCCGCGCCTGGCGGGCTGCTGGACCGAAGGGGGCGTGGCCTGGCTGTCCGAAATCCCCGGAACGAATGTGCGAAGGCTCATCCGCAAGGGCGAAGGCGTCGATCCGGAACCGATCCTCGATGCGCTGGCGCCGCTCTGGGCCATTCCGGACGCAGGGAACGGGCGACGTCCGTTCAGTCTCCGCGGCGCCTATCGGCGGGCGCGGCGCGTGTTTCGCCAGGTGCTGCGGGACCAAGACGGCCCGCGCCGAACTCTCCGGCAATCGACTGCCGCGCTGGACCCGTTCGTCGAATCCTGGCAGCCGTCAGGCACCGCCCACAACGACTTCTATGACGACCAAATGATCCGGATCCCCGACGGCCGGTTGGCGCTGGTGGACTTCGAGGAGGCTGGGCTGGGCGATCCGCTGCTCGACGTGGGCAACTTCCTGGCGCACATGCGCTGGTCGGCGCACTTCGGCCCTGACGCCGAGGCCAGGGCCAGCGGCGCCTACCACCGCCGCATGCGCGAGGCCGCGCTGGAGCGGTTTGGCTGGGACGAGCACGCGCTCAACCTGCGTGAGGCCGTGTGCATCTTCCGGGTCTGCACCAATCCCGTGCGCCATCTCGCGCCCGACTGGCCGCGCCGACTCGACGAGGGCCTGTCGCTCGCCAACGAGCTGGTCGCGTAGCTCGCCTGATCAGAGGTGGATTGGTCGTCACCGGCGCCCCGGGGGACTAGTCGAATGGCGGAGGCAGGCTCGCCTCGTCAGGCGTAGCGAATCCGCACCCGGCCCAGGTGCGACGACCCCTGCACCAGCAGGTTCACGAAGCCCGCGTCCGGCTCCGGGTCTCCGCTCTCGCGGACGCCGCGCGTTCGGCTTCCTACGGGCCGCATGCGCCCAATCCACGTGCGGGCACTGGGCCCGCTGTGTTCCCCGGCGAGTCGCGCCTCGATCGCCAGGTGCGAGAGCGTGGTGTTCACGTTTTCGCCGATGCGCCACCAGATCGGGACGACCAGGTCCAGCCGGCCCGCGACGCACGTCACGTCGAGGATCGCCGGCGGACGCGTGATGTCGACGTATCGCAAATCCACGACGACATCGCACAGCCGGCAGGTGATCTCGCCCCGCCGGACGTCGCCCCTGGCGCGCAGCGTGCCCCCGGTGTAGGTGAGGTCAACGTGGCTGTCCTTCCACCCCCGCAGGCGCACCGTGCGGCGCGTGCGGATGGTGCCGTCTTGCCACAGGGCGCCGATGGCAACGATCGCGAACGCCAGCCAAATGCCGAGATTCACGCCGCCGGTGAATTCGCCGAGATGACTCACCTGCACCAGCACCCCGGCGCCGGCCGAAAGCCATGGGACCGGGCTCCTCGGTCCGAGATCATTCGCCCAGGTGAGGCCAAAGAGGACCAACATCATCGTGAGGAGGTCCCAGATATCGAGGACCCCGACCATGCGCAGGATGATCCAAAGGAACACGACCATGCCGTAGGCCGCTCGCATGAATCGCGGCGAATCCAACAGTTGGCGCCAGAAGGGCTTCCCCATCGTGTAGCGCCGGTCAGGCATGGAATCGACTCTGGTTAGCGCGTTGGGTGGCGCGATGGGCCTTCGAGGAATCGCGCGTTGCGCCGGTGCTCATCCTGCGCTCGTCCCGCGACAAATGCGCGGTGTGGTGCATGCAATGCTCCTCAATTTGGAGCCTAGCAAAGGACCGGATTCGTCGGCCCGAAACGGCGGCCGTTTCGGGCCCTGGCGTCACTCGCCGATGCCGCGGAACGCGACGACCGCCGAGGATCGGCGTGCGGACCGCGTAGAGGCGCCGGACAAGAGAATCGGCGTCAATTCCGCGCACATCCACGGTGAAGTTGAGTTTCACGTGCCTCACCAATGGACTACTCCCTTGCTAGACGAGACTATTGCAATGCACGCCACTAGTCAAGGGAATAATCCCTTGGTCCAATGTCTTATTTCCCTAGACTATGCCGCCCGATCTCGGTCGTCGCGCACTGCGGCCTCCCGCTTCCAGGCCCGGGTCGTCAGCCCTCGACGCCGCAGAACTCCATCGCCGCCAGGGCGTACAGCGCGGCGGTCCGGTGCAGGCGGTCGACGGACACGCGCTCGTGGTCCGAGTGGGCCGTGGCGTACTCGGGGCCGCAGCAGACCACCGGCAGCGACGCGTCGTTGGCGTAGATGTTGGCGTCGGTCACCAGCCCCAGGCCGATCCGCGGCAGCGCGGCGCCGGTGGCGGTCGCCGCCGCGGCCTGCAACGCGCGCACCAGCGCGTGGTCGGCGGGCGTCTCAAAGGGCTCGTGCGGCGCGTCCAGCGAAAACGTCGCCTCCAGCCCCGACCGTTCCTCGATGCGCCGGCAGAGGTCCCGCAGCTCCGCCTCCACATCGTCCGCCGTCAACCCGTGCCGCCAGCGTCGCGTACCCCGCAGCGTCAGGGGCGTCGGCAGACGGTTGGGATAGTCGCCGCCCGCCACCAGGCCGATGTCGACCCGCTGGCGGCCGCAGAGCGGATGCGGAGTCTCGCTCTGGAACCGCGCTTCCCACTCGGCGAACTCCTCCAGCATCGCGCCAGCCCAGCGCGCCGGGTTGTCGGCGTAGGGCACGTGCAGCGTGTGCACGATGCCCCGCGCGCTGGTCAGCGTGATGCGGAACATCGCCGCGCCCAGGCCCGCCGTCCAGATGGCGTGGGGACCCTCGGCGATGATCACCGCCGCTGCCGGAATGTCGCCCGCGCGGATGCGCTCCACCAGCCGCTTCGGTCCCTCCTTCTTGCCCACCGGCGTTTCGTGCCCGACGACCCCCGTGAGCCAGAGGTCCGAGCGCAGCCGCACCCCGGCGCGCCGCAGCGCCGACGCCGCGTGCACCATCGCCACCAGCCCGCCCTTCATGTCCTCCGCGCCGCGCCCCACCACCCAGCCGTCCCGCAGCTCCGGCGGGTCGCTGTCGCCGCGCGGGATCGTGTCCAGGTGGCCGTTCAGCAGCAACGGACGCCCCAGCGCGGTTCCCGGAAGTCGCGCGTAGACGTTGGGTCGATCGGGAATGAAGTGATCGACCTCGACCTCGAGCCCGGCCCGCTCGCAGAGGGCGGCAAAGTGCTCGCCGCCCGGACCCTCGGCGCCCGTCTCACTGGGTACTTGGACGAAGGCCAGCGTGTCCCGCGCGATGGCCTCGGCATCGAGTAGATCTAGAACCCGTTGATGCATCACGTGCGCGTTCCGCCGGCGCGGGCCGCTCATACTAGACTCTGCACGCGAACGACACCGTCCGGGAGCGAGCCATGCTCAAGGCCGCCATGATCGGAGCCGGGGGACGCGCGACGCGGGCGCACTATCCCGTGCTGGCCGACGCGGACGACGTCAGCCTCGAGGCCGTCTGCGACCTCGACCCGGAGCGGCTGGCGCACGCCGGGGACGCCTACGACATCCCGCGACGCTACACCGACTACCGCCGCATGCTCGACGAGGTTGAGTGTGACGTGGTCTACGCCGTCATGCAGCCCTACCACGTGTGCCAGGTGGCCGTGGACGCACTGGACGCGGGCAAGCACGTGCTGGTCGAGAAGCCGCCCGGCGCCAACTCCACGGAAGCCGCCCGCATTGCCGCCGCCGCCGCGCGCAACGACCGCCTGGCGTGCGTGGCGCTGCAGCGGCGCTGGACGCCGCTGGTTCGCGCCGCCAAGGAACGCATCGAGGCCCGCGGCCCCATCCGCTTCGTGCTGGCGGGCATGAACAAGCACCCCGCGCAGCAGCCGCCCGAGTCGCTGCGGATCAACGTGATGTACGACCGAGACATTCACATGGTCGACTTCATCCGCTGGGTGTGCGGCGGCGAATGGGACGAGGCGCACGCCCGCGTTGACAACGCCTATACCGATTGGACGAATGCCACGCAGTCCGTCATCGCATTCACGACGGGCGCGCTGGCGGTGCACACGGCCATCGGACATGCGGGCAGCCGTTACTACCGGATCGAGCTGCACGGCAACGGCATCAGCGCTTATCTGCGCCCGCCGTCATACGGCGAGGTCTTCGCCGACGGTTCCGACGCGCCCGAAATCCTCGACGCCGCCAGCCTCACCGGCGACCCGCACGGGCAGTTGGACGACGGGGTGCCGGCGCTGCACCGCGACTTCCGCGATTGCATTCGCGAGGGCCGCGAGCCGCTCACCAGCATCCACGACGTCGTGCACAGCATGCGGCTGCTGGAGCAGGTCGCCCGGCTCGATGCCCACGGGCAGCCGCTGACGGGCGACGGCTAGGAAACTCCCTTCCATTCCTTCCACGCTGGCGGGGGAGCGTGCTGCGAATCCGGCGCCAAATCCCAGGCTTCACGCGGCCTGGGCCACCGGGCAAGGCTCCCTGTTGTCGGCCGCCGCACACTCGGACGGCCCTCGTTCTCGACGCCGCGGATTTACGATTGTCCGCATGAGAGTCGCGCTGAAGGCGTTATTGGTCGCCCTCGTCGTGGCGGCGACGGCCATCTCCTGCGGTCCGGAAGGTGGAGCGCGGCCGGCGGGACGCGCCGACGCCGGGTCTTCGCCGACGGCACCCTCGAAGTCCGCGCCGGAGGTCAGAGCACAGTCGGCCGGAGGCGACGTCACTATTCCGGCAGCCACGCGGGTGTGGCCGGAAAGTTGGCCCGTCCCGCCGCTCCCGGTCATGTGGCTGGTGCATCCAAGCGGATCAGTCTGGGGCTCGCCCCACCGCTACTGCTGGCACCTCGGAGCCGATTCCAGTCGCGTCTGCGAGGAATACAACATCTGGTCGGGGGTGAGTGCGTACCCCGAGGCCGTCCCCGGCAAGCGAATTCCCGTCACGATTGAGTCCGAGACCCGGCCCGACAGGGTGTTCGCGAACGTGTACACCCGGCACGGGAACCTCATGATCGAATCCCTGGAACTGGGGCCGAACTATCCCGCGCTCGATCTCGACTTGGACCCTGGGGACTACCACATCCGCGTGATCGGGCAATGGCCATACAGCGACCCCAGCGCTCCCCTCGGTCGGCGGTACAACGAGGTCTCCTACGAGTTCGGCCTGCATGTGCCCGGCGCGGTCGAGTTGGTCGGCGGGTGTGACATGACGCAGATCGGAGGCGACCTGCGCATTGTGTTGCGCTCGCTCGACGAGCGGCTGCGCACCGCTGCCGACGGTGCCAACCGCGCCGGCTGCCGCTTCAACAAGCCGATCGCGCGAGTCTCGCTGACCCTGGACAACGGCGCCCAGACCTATACGGAGGTCTTCCGCATCGACCCGCCCTCGGTCGAGTTCGGCTTGCCGCTGCCGGAAGACCTCGTCTCGGAGACGAGCGGCGGACCGCTGCCGCCCGGCGACTACTCACGCCGGATGGTTGCGGTGACCGAGGACGGCGACGAGTTTGATCTCACGATCCTCGACGGATTGCTCAACACCATCACCCTGGCCGGACGCTGAGCTGAGACTCCCGCTCCAGGCCACGGGCTGGGAACAGGCGCCGGTGACGGAGCCGGCGTTGGTGGATGAGACGAGGGCGGGCTACTCGGCCGTCTCGCCGCCTTCCAGGACACGCAAGTACGGCCCGTAGCGGAAGACTCGGTTGCGTCGGCCGCCGGTTATTTCTTCCAGCACCCCAATCTCGACTAGCCG